>CAYLHS010000022.1:26101-29487 GCA_964383535.1 uncultured Acidimicrobiia bacterium | reverse complement strand
GCCGAGTCCGCATCTCGTCATCGAAGTAGCTCACGAGCGCAGCATCGATGTAGTCGTTCTCGAGTGCATAGAGGAGCATGGCGGTACCCAAACCCCCATCCTGACCAACATCGGCAATCTGTCGATCTGTCGCCTGCACGAGGAGCACGGCGCGGTGGACGCCGAGGACCTCTTCGGCAGGGCTGGGACGCTCCCACTTGGCCTCGTCGGCCGCTTCCTCCCACAGCCCGAATCTCGGACACACACGAGCGCACACCGTACATCCCCGCTCACCGTAGATGCACCGGCCTTCATCTCCGTCCACCCAGGCATCTGCAAGGAGTTCCGGCTGCCAGCTTCGCTCGTTGAGGGCAAGGACGTCACGAGGACACGAGATCACACACCCGGAGCATCCTGTACAGGCTCCCGCCTGGATGACGTCACGGGCCAGGTCTGGCCAGCTGTGTTTCCATGGTTGATTCACAGTTCCGGCACTACGGTAGCGCCGTCTTACGCCGGCAACGTATTCCAGTGGTGGTTTCGAACGATCAGATCCACGCTGCAGCCCGTCGTGATCTCAACCAGGTAGCCGTACACGACCGCATGCCCACGACCGGCTCTGGAAGACGCCGGACTCCTCTCGTGCCCGACCAGATGCCGGAGGAGAACGTTACGTGGTCTCAAGACCAATCTGCTATTGCGGTCGTGAACCGTCCAACGCCCTCCACGAGATCGGGAAGGGCGGAAGCCAGCGATATTCGCACCATTCCCGCGCCACCGTCACCGAAGGTCTCCCCGGGTGCAACCGCCACGCCGCGCTCGAGGACGAGCCTCTTGCACAACTCATAGCCACCCATGTGGGCTGCCGAGGCATCGGCCATGATGTAGAAGGCCCCCCTCGGCCTGCTCACCAAGAGGCGTGCCTCCTCCAGTAATTCCACCGCACGATCGCGACGCTGCTTGTAGGAGGTGCGCATCTCGACGACGCAAGCCTGATCGCCGTTCAGGGCGGCCTCAGCGGCCTTCTGCGCCACTGCCGTTGCGCATGAAATCACGGCCTGCTGCACCTTGGAGAGCATCGTGGCCACCTCCCTGGACGCAGCCACGTATCCGATTCGCCAGCCCGTCATCGCATACGACTTCGAGACCGAGAAGACGGTGACCACCCGCCCTGAATCGTCCAGCGATGCCGGACTGACATGCTCGCCCTCGAAGATGATGTCTTCGTAGCACTCGTCGGAGATCACATACAGATCGTGTCGGGTCGCGATCTCGAGTATCCCCTCTACCACCTCCCGGTCGAAGACGCCGCCGGTCGGGTTCCCCGGGCTGTTGACGACGAGCACCTTGGCGCCGCGCGTCGTCGCGCACAACTGATCCAGTGCCTCGAGATCGGGCGTGAACCCGGCTTCCGGCACCAGCGGGTATCGACGCACGGGCAGATCAAGCAAGGTCGCCATCACCTCGTAGTTGGGCCATGCCAGGTCGGGAAGAAGGAGTACATCGCCCGGATCGCAGAACACCATCAGGGCCTGCACGATTCCGTTGACGGCGCCGGTCGTCACAACGATCTGATCGATCGGGACCTCAAAGCCGTTTCGCTCGCAGATCTTCTTCGCCATCGCCTCGCGCACCTCGACCAGACCCCGATTGGCCGTGTATTTCGTGAAGCCGTCTTTGGCGGCTCGAGCCGCCGCATCTATGACGTGATCCGGCGTCGGGAAGTCGGGCTCGCCGACCTCGAGGTGCACGACGTCCGGTCGCCCAGCAGCCAGATCCATGATTTCTCGGATACCGGAGCCGCGCATCCTTCTGGTCGTCTTGGCTATGGGCTTCACCGTGCCACCTCGCGCCCCGAGCCTGTGATGAGGCGGTCGACTTCCTCTTTCACCACCGTCAGCTGGTCACCGTGGATGCCGAGCTTGAGTGCGGCCATCGCCAACCCACGCTCCACACCACCCTCGAGATCGTCCTCCAACAGCCCGAGCAGTGTTCCTGCGGCAAAGGCGTCTCCAGCTCCGATCCGATCGACGACGTCGGCACCCAGGTGACCGGGCGAGAATCCTTCCTTGCCTCCGTCCAGCCAATAGGCTCCCGCCGATCCTGCGGTGATGACGACCCGATGGCATGCGGTCTCGGCGGCAAGGGCTCGTGCGACTCCCGCCGGTTCGCCCTCAAGAGCGAAGACATCGAGAGCATCTTCGGCCGTTGCGATCAGAAGGTCCGCAGAACGAGCCATCTTTGATACCGCGGCCCGACACTCGCCCGGCGTCCACAACAGGCGCCGGTAGTTGACATCTATCGAAACGAGTGAGCCCGCGCGCCGAGCACGCTGTACCACCTCGAACGACGTCTCCAGCGCCGTGTCGGAGAGGGCGGGAGTGATGCCGCTGATGTGCACGAGGCGCGCCTGTTCGATCACGGACCAGTCGATCGAGTCCGAGTCCATCAGCGCGGCCGCTGATCCGGCACGGTCGTAGAGCACCGTTGTCGGTCGGGGCGGCACGCTCAGCTCGACGAAGTACACACCCATCCGGGCATCGTCGATCCAGTGCACATGTGAGACGTCCACCCCATGTGCAGCTATCTCACGAGCGGCCCGCCGACCCAACGAGTTCTGTGGCAGCGCTGACAGCCAGGCGGTTCGCGCACCCATGCGGGCTGCTGCGATGACAACGTTTGCCTCAGCGCCCGCGACACTGATCCTGAACGCCGGTGCCTGTTCCAGCCGTTCGCCGACCGGTACCCACAATCGAAGCATCGCCTCGCCGACGGCGACGACGTCGAAGTTCATCTCAGAGACCCTGTGAACGCCAGCGCCAGCGCCCCTACCCTCTCGGTGTCACCGTCTGACAACGCGTCGCGTGGAAACACCGATCCACCGACACCGAGAGCGAACGCTCCCGCGTCGAGAAACGGCCGAGCATTCGTCTTCGTCACTCCCCCGGTTGGAACGAGTCGCGGGCTTCCCAAGGGTCCTCGAATCGCACGCACATAGGCGGGTCCCCCCAACTGGACGGCCGGAAACAGCTTGACGGTGTCCGCACCGGCAGCCAGGGCTTGCGATACCTCGGTTGGCGTGGCGGCCCCGGGAACCACGGTGAGTCCCTGAGTGCTGGCCTCGGAGATCACATGCTCATCAACAATCGGAGAGACGATGAAGGTCGCTCCCACATCGGCGGCCTGCTCTACCTCGAGTGGTGTTCGCACTGTTCCCGCTCCCACGGCCAGATCGGGAAACCGAGCAACAAGACGCCTGAGGGACTCCAGCGCATCGGGAGAGTCGAAGGTCACTTCAATCGCGGTGAAGCCGGCGCTCGCAGCCGCAGATGCCACAGCTTCGATGTGCCTGGGGGGGCAGCCTCGCAGGATCCCGATAGCCGGGAAACGTGCAAGCGCCGAAAGCA
>CAYLHS010000022.1:24563-26001 GCA_964383535.1 uncultured Acidimicrobiia bacterium | reverse complement strand
TCAGTCATCTCCCTCATGACTCATCCGCTCAGACACCGACTGCAATGCCCTCTGTAGGTGGGCCGCCAACTCGGCAGCCGCGACATCGATCTTCCCTGCAAGAACCGACTCGTGCAGGCGGTGATGCTCGTCGAGAACGCGGTCGGTGTCCCTCCGAGGGGCGGCCGACAGAGTCCAGTAGCGGATGATGTGTGAATTCAGAAGATCGATGATCCGCAACATCCATGTCGAAGAACAGGCCGCAAGCAGCGCAAGATGGTAGTTCCGGTGGGTCTTCTCAATCGTGCCGCGGTCAGGTGCACCCCGGCGCAGCTCGTCGGCGAGCGCCTCGTACGTCGCTGCGACGTCGTCAATCCATGCTTCGTCACCGTGCTGCATCGACGACCGCAGGGCAAGTGGCTCGAGGGCAACCCGCAACTCGTGGACTTCGTAGGCATCAGCCAACGAGATCGGTGCGACGCGGGCTCCTCGCTGCGGAGTGAGTTCCAGAAGCCCCTCTGCTGCGAGCCGCTGGAAGGCTTCGCGAAGCGGAGTCGGACTCACAGACCACAGCTCTCCGAGATCGGTTGTCTTCAGCCTCTCGCCCGGCTGCAACTCGCCGGACAGGATGGCCGCTCGCAACCTCTGGTCGACCCAGTCGGCTCGGGTTCTGGGCTGTACCACTTCTGACACGTCGTATCACCCTCGGCCCATATCGCATTGCCACAGGAAGTGGCAATTGAATATACCTCATCGGGACGGAGCGCACCCGGGAAGTCGAGAACACCAGCGGCCCTTTCGAAGACAGACACGCCACGGGCGAACCCCGGCGATGCCAGACGGCCGATTCACGGCTCCGAACATCCGGCGATCCAACTCCCGCCGAAGCCGGCTTCGGTCCTATGGCACCGAAGTTTCCCCGGGGAGGAGACCCAACCGGGTGAGCCCGCGCGTCAATTCCTCCACGTGGCCCGAATCGGGGAGAAGCGCCGGATCATGCGGCTGACCGGGGCCGAGACCGAGCAAGGCAGCGATCGCCTTGAAGTTGACGGGGAGTGGGTACGGTCCCAGGCGGAACAGCTCCGTGACTGCCGAGATGCGGTGCATGAGCATCCGAATCGTTTCGAGATCTGCAGCGCCGACAGCTTCGCGGAGCTCCATCTCCAATTCGGGAAGGAGGGCGGTCACCGTGCACATCGAGTCCTGGCCTCCGGCGAGGAGCGACGGGCCGACCAACGCGGCCACCCCCTGGAAGACCACGAACTCCTCCGAGGCGAGATTCCTCTGCAACTGCAAGAACCGTACGAAGTCTCCTTGGCTGTCCTTGATACCGACGACGTTGGGATGAAGCTGGAGTTCTTCGACCGTCGCCACAGCAAATGGGTTTCCCGTCATCGCTGGGATGTGATAGAGGAGCACCGGAATGGCGGCGCGATCGGCGACCTCGGTCACATACCGG
>CAYLHS010000022.1:21515-24463 GCA_964383535.1 uncultured Acidimicrobiia bacterium | reverse complement strand
AGGCGCATCAGGGAGTCCGACAACCAGGGGTTTCCGGACATCCGGTACAGCAGAGAGTGGAATGCCATGTCCGCATCGACGATGGCCTGACGATCTCCGGTATCGATCGCCTCGCCGTGGGCTTCCAATGCCTCCTCGAGTCCTTGTCTTCCCTCCGGGGAGACGTTCCCTGCGGCCAGTCGCGCAGCGAGTCCCTCCAACACTCTGCGGACGGAGTACAGATCGATCAGGTTGTCGATGGTGATAGTGGCCACGAAGGCACCACTGTGAGGGACTTCATCGGCGAGTCCCTCGGAGAGGAGTCGGAGGATGGATTCCCGTACAGGGCTCCGGCTGACGCCGAGGCCGCTCGCCAGATCGGGCACGCTCAGTCTGGCACCCGGCTGCAGCTCCCCCTCGAGTATTGCGTCGCGGATCTTGCCGTACACCCAGTCTGCAATGCGCTCGGGCGCGGGCTGATCGTCCTTCAGCGACAACATGCCCTTCCCGGTTCCCGGCAGCTGCATCGGACTCCTCGAAAGCATATATCTCCGAGCATAAGGCTACCCACTACGTGCGAAGAGATGCGGAGGAACGTTGGACAGAAAGTCCGGCAGGGCGAGGATGCTCGGTTCTGCCCCGATGAGGGCTCGGGCCCGGCGCAGCGCCGATGGGATGTCTGGAGTTGTCTCGAATCCAGCCGCTTCGGCAATGTCGGGGCGGTCGGCGCCAACGATGATGATCACTCCGGCGAGATGGTGGCCGATCGCGGCCATGCTCAGCATCGAGAATGCATGAAACGGGTGATACGCGCCACGATTTCGGTACGCATCGATCCACCGCTGGTCTGTAGCGAACTCCTCGACGTCGCCGAGCAGCTCCTCGATCGAGCCGCGCTGGAGGAATCGGTCGAATGTAGCGGGATACGACGGGAACCACTTCTCGTTGAACCAGCCGTTGCACTGGGCGGTCACAATGGCGACTCCTCCTCTTCGGAAGGCGCCCGCGACCCGTGCGATCACCGCGGCGATCGCCTGCGACATCAGGATCGGGTTGGTTCCCATGCCGGGGCCGTAATGGAAATCTCGCGGGAGGCCAAAGACCACGACGTCTGACGGCTCGATGTCCAGTTCGACATTCGTTCTTTGACGCGCGAGCGGCCAGGAGGCGCGTTCCACCGCCTCCACGTCACCCGCCCAGGTGCCGAGAACCCGCGATCCCTTCCCTATGACGGAGTCACAGGCGAAGATGCGGTGCGGCAGGCTGCGGTTGATCTGGCGACCGATCTCCGTGAGCTGCGATCTGAATCGACTATCGGTGGAGATCGGCACGAAGTCGGGCCGGTGCATCGTGCCAGGGACATGATGAGCAGCTATGGAACGCCAGGTTGTCAGGCCCGTCGTGCAGGTCTTGTAGCCGCCGCTGAAACCCCCGTAAGGGTTGCCCTGGACGTGTCCGAGCATGATCGTCAGGTCGGCCTCGGCGCAGGTGCGATTGAAGTCCACCCGGTCGCCACGATCGGTGTAGCCCAGGTGGACGATCCCCTCAGGGTCCTCGGCGTCGTGGTTTGGGATACGGCCGAATCGTTCGAACATGACCGGAGGGAGATACTCCCTCATCTGCTCGTCGCTGTTCTTGCGATGGAGGCCGATCGCACAGATCGGCGAAATGTCGCTCTCGCGCACTCCAGCCCGGTCGAGACGCTGCAGGATCTGAGGGAGAGCCACCTTACGGTGGGCCAGATCGTGCTGACCCCCCTTGACCCGGTCTGGAAACACGAGGGCGACGCGAGATCCCGGGCCGACGAGATGCTCGATCGGCTCGTGGTCGAGAGGGCCGTCGAGCGCGTCTCGGGTGGCCTTGACATTGTCGATCTGTGGTGGTTCGTGCGTGGATTCCGCGACGCTGAAGACATACGTGTGATCGGGAAGAGCCACTTCGACGAAACCGGCCCCGCGGGGAAGAGCCACGAGTTTCACGGTTTCGACCGCGTGTGATCCTCGAGGACCTGGATGAGCGCACTCGTATCCAGGCCACCGAGGCCCGCAGCGTGACCCAACTCGTTGAGCAGATCGACCGCCCGGGCGGTGGGGAGCGCGACCCCAGTCTCATCTGCCATCGCGATCGCCAGTTTGATGTCCTTGCGCAGCAGATCGACTGAGAAGTCGACAGCCCAGTCACGGTTGATGATCTTCGGTCCAATCTCGAGAAGAAGGTTGGACACGGATGCTGCATTGGATTCGGTGACGGTCTGGAGGAAGATTTGCGGATCGAGCCCGACGCGTCCGACGAGCGAGAACACCTCCACGACCGACGAGTTGATGGCTCCAAACATGAGATTGTTGAGCAGCTTGAAGGCGTGTCCGGCTCCGCTCGTGCCGACAGGAACGATGTTGGTCGCCAAAGGCGACAGGAATGGTCGGGCGAACTCCATGTCGGCCGGATCTCCACCAACCACCAGCGTCCAGCTGCCGCAGGTGCGCGGACGCCCAAGAACCGGCGTGTCGAGATACCCGATGTCCCGCCTGCGACATTCGGCAGCCAGGCTTCGTGAGGTCCCCGGATCCGTCGTGCTCAGATCCACAACAACCCGCGGCGGGGACGAGGCGGCGAGAAGGCCTCTTGTTCCTTGTACGACGATGCGGACATCTGAAGGCATCGGTAGGGACATCAGCGTGACCTCGGTCGAGTTCGCGACAGCCGTGGCCGACTCGGCGATCGTTGCACCCATGCCGGCCGAGACTTCGTTGGCGTCGTCGTCGATGTCGTATGTGAGCACCGAGAGACCAGCCCCGACGAGTTGCTCTACCATGCGCGACCCCATGGTTCCGGTGCCGACTACCCCAACCGCGTTGCCCATGGTCATATAGAACATGCTACATGTAGCAGACTCTGTGCTCCAAGGGGTGCCAATGGGAGATGCCGGATCGCGGGGACGATGCGAGCGATCGTTCGGAGTCAGGCCGCCA
>CAYLHS010000022.1:0-21415 GCA_964383535.1 uncultured Acidimicrobiia bacterium | reverse complement strand
GTACCACATGACCGTTCGACGCAACTTCAACCCGCCCGGTTCGGCATCCAGCGTTTCCGGAATGTATATTTCTCGGTATGCCGTCCTTTGGGCGGGAGGACAACGGAGGGAGCGGAAGATGAAGAGGTGGAGAACATCCGAAGCAGGATTGGGTCGTCTCCTGATCCTGTTGATAGCCCTGTTGCTCGTAGCGGCAGCCTGCGGCGGTGGAGCGGGTACGACGACGACAGCTGGAGAAGGTACAACCACGACAGCTGGAGAGGGCGCGACCACGACAGCTGGAGGAGGTGCGACCACGACCGCTGCGGGACCGGCTGAGAAGCCCCTCATCGTGGTTGCTCTCAGCGATACCGTCAATCTGGTCGAGCCCCACACGTTCCGATCGACGTCGGCCTACGCGGTGACGGGCGCTGTGTACGAGCCGCTCATCACGCAGGCGGTATCGAAGCAGCCGGATGGTTCGCTCGAGTACAGCCGAACCGACCACGTCGGTGCGGGAGCGGAGAGCTACACGATCGAGTTGACGGACGACGGCGGGATGCTGGCTACGTTCAATCTACGCAAGGATGCCAAGTTCGATGATGGCACGCCCGTGACGGCGGAAGACTACAAGTATGTCTTCCAGCGCTCGATCGAGGGGCCCGGCTACATCGGTGTGTTGTTGCCGTTCATCGGAGTCTCGTCGGCCGATCAGGTGACCGTCGTCGACGACTACACGCTCCAGATCAAGGCCGATGTCCAGAGTCCCCTGTTTCAGCGTTTCCTGACCTTCCAGGTCTTCGGTGCGCTCAACAAGGCACTGCTGGACGAGAATGCCACGCCCGACGACCCGTGGGCGTTCGCGTACCTGAACGACAAGAGTGCAGGCTCCGGCCCGTACTACATCTCTGACTTCTCCCCGGACACGCAAGTCGTCCTCAGCCCGAACCCGTACTACTGGGATGCTGACAATGTGGCGAACTCGGGAGTGGTCGTTCGTACCGTTCCCGATGCCACCCAGAGAGCCCAGCTTGTTCGCAGCGGCGAGATCGATCTCGCTACCGGCATTCCGGAGCGGCTCCTCCCCGACCTGGCTTCCGATCCGAACGTGAAGATCTACCAGGTTCCGACAACGGGGGTCAACTATCTGGCGATGAACGTCAACCTGATCCCGAACATCGATGTTCGGAAGGCGATTCTCGAGGCGGTGCCATACCAGGCCCTGATCGACCAGGTGATGTACGGCTACGCGGCTCCGGCTGAAGGAGTAGTGACGTCGCAAATGGAGACGTTCGATCCAGCAGTCGGGAGCGGGTACAAGACCGACCTGGCAGCTGCCGCCCAATCTCTGGCAGATTCCGGTGAATCGGATGTCAACCTGGTGCTCGGAGTGCGGGAATCCCGCCAGACCGACCAGGATGCGGCCGTCCTGATTCAGGAGAACCTGCGTCAGATCGGGATCAATGTTGAGATCCAGGTTCTCCCTGATGCAGACTGGGCAACGAAAGCCTCGGCAGGAGAGCTGCCCCTGCTGATCCACGACTGGTTCTCATGGGGCGAGGATCCCTTCTATCAGATGAAGTTCCTCACCACCTGCGGGTCGTTCGTGAACTACTCCCAGTTCTGCGACACCACATACGACGATCTGGTGACACAGGGCGAGTTCTCGGTCGATCCGGCCGTGAGACAAGACGTCTCGTCGCAAGCACAGCAGATCTTCTTCGACAATGCCGTGTGGGCTCCTCTGTGGTCCGCAGACAGGACGGTTGTCACCGGCAAGTGCGTGACGGGGCTGGCAGTGGGAGGCTATTCGAAGATCCCATCGTTCCAGTTCATGACGAAGACCGACGGTTGCTAGCTTGCCAATCTGCAGGCATGATGGTCGGGCCTCGATGAGGCCCGACCATCAACAATGAGGGCGAGGAATTGTGTGGCGCTACCTGACTCGACGGCTGCTGATATCAGTGGCCACGGTGATCGGTATCGTGATCATCGTGTTCGTCATCGTCCGTGTGCTGCCGGGCGATGCCGCAGTTGTCCGGGCGGGCCCCTATGCGAGCAATGAGAAGGTCGCCGAGATTCGAGCGCAATACGGCCTCGACGATCCGATCTTGGTGCAGTTCCGGGACTACATGTCTGGAGTGTTCACCGGGGATCTCGGCATCTCGATTCGAACGAACGGGAATGTGCTCGACGAGTTGCTGAAGCGCTTGCCCGCTTCTCTCGAGCTCGCGTTCTACTCGGTACTCCTTGCGGCACTGATCGGAATACCGGTCGGGATTGTGGCTGCGGCGCGCAAGCAGACGTGGGTCGACTCACTGGCGCGTGTGTTCGCCGTCGTGGGCTCATCCATGGCTCTCTTCTGGCTGGGCCTGCTCCTGATCTACCTTCTCTTCTTCCGACTCAGGTGGTTTCCAGGACCAATCGACCGCCTCGCCGTTGGCACGGTCCCACCGAAGACGATCACAGGTTTCTACACGATCGACGCTCTGTTGAGCGGCCAGATCGGACTCATGTGGCAGGCATTCAGGTACCTCGCGCTGCCCGTTCTCACCCTCGGACTGGTATTGGCCGCTCCCATTCTCAAGATGGTCAGGGCAGCCATGATCGAAGCTCTGGGATCTGAGCACGTGCGCACGGCCAAAGCTGTGGGGATACCCGCTTGGAGGATCCTCTTCCAGGACGGATTCCGAAATGCACTGATTCCGGTCACCACCGCTATCGGTATCGTGTTCGGGTACATGCTCGGCGGGAACATCATCGTCGAGTTTCTCTTTGCCTGGCCGGGTGTTGGAAGGTATGCCTATACCGCCCTTCAGGTGAACGATCTCGAGGCCCTCCAGGGATTCGTCATCATGGTGGGTATTCTCTACGTCGCCCTGAACGTGATCATCGATCTGATCTACGTGTGGGTCGATCCGCGCATCCGGCTCGGACGGAAGGCAGCAGCATGAACCCCTTGCAACCGATTCTCCCCGGTGATGGGCACGGTGAACCCGCAGAGGAGTTCGTTGCGCCCACGATCGAGGGAAAGGCGTGGCGACCCCCGTTGTGGCGCCGCAAGCCACTCCTCGTTGCTGGATTCGCGATTCTGGTGGTCTACGTGCTGGTCGCCCTCATTGGTCCCTTCTTTGTCGGAGATCCTCGAGTCACCGACCCATCCAACTTCTATCAAGCGCCATCGCTCGCTCATTTGTTCGGAACCGACAAGTTCGGACGCGACGTGTTTGCTCGCGCCGTGTACGCCACGCGACTGGACCTGACCATCGGTATCGTCATTGCTCTGTCGGCCATGACGATCGGATCGGCAATCGGTGTGGTGTCGGGTTACTTCGGTGGCTGGGTCGATGAAGTGGTGATGCGAATCACCGATGTGATTCTCGCCTTTCCGGGGTTCGTGCTGGCTCTCGTACTGGTGGCAGCCATCGGAAACAGCATCCCGCACGTGGTGATAGCGGTCGCCGTCGCCTACATCCCCTATTTCATTCGACTCACGCGCGCCCAAGTGCTCTTTGAGCGTGAATCGGAATATGTCGACGGAGCCCGCTTAGCCGGCAATCGGCCGTGGCGGATCGCCTTTCGTCACGTGCTGCCCAACTCGATGGGGCCGTCACTGGTTCAGGCGGCTCTCGTCGCCGGATGGGCGATTCTGACTGTGGCGAGCCTCGCCTTCCTCGGCGTGGGCATCCGGCCGCCTACGGCCGAGTGGGGCGTGATGGTGGCAGAAGGCGCGCCCGACATCGTGACGGGCCAGTGGTGGACGGCCCTGTTCCCGGGAGGAATGATCGTGGCCGCAGCCATGGCATTCCAGTTCATCGGCGACGACTTGGGGATGGATTCGCCATGAGCCTTCTCGAGGTCAGTGGACTCACCGTTGGTATCGAGAGGAGCCCGGAAGCTCTTCTCCGCGACGTGGACTTCACCGTCGAAGCCGGTGAAGTCATGGGTTTGGTCGGCGAATCCGGCTCGGGCAAGACAATGGCATCCTTGGCGATCATGGGCCTGCTCCCGGTAGGGATCGAGCAACGCGAGGGGACCATACGTCTGGGAGGCCGGAACCTCGTCGATGTCAGCACAGGCACCGTAAAGCGCACGGCCAGCGAGATGACGATGATCTTTCAAAATCCTCGCAGCGCCCTCAACCCGACCATGCGAGTAGGTCACCAGATCGGTCGGGTCCTACAGATCAATCGAAAGATGAAGCGAGGCGAAGCCCGCACCCTGGCAGTGGAGATGCTGTCCCGCGTCGGCATTGCCGGCGCTGCCCAAGTTGCACGCGCGTATCCACATCAACTGTCTGGGGGGATGTGCCAGCGCGTGATGATCGGCATGGCGCTGGCCTGCAAACCGCAGATCCTGATCGCCGATGAACCAACGACCGCGCTCGACGTCACTATTCAGGCTCAGATCTTCGACCTGATCAACGATCTCGTCGACGAGACCGGGTGCGGCGTGCTCTTCATCACCCACGATCTCGGAGCCGTCGCCGAGATGTGCGATCGTGTGACCGTGCTCTACGGTGGGCAGGTGATGGAGGCCGGTGGTCTCCGCGATATCTTCACACGCCCGAGGCACCCGTACACACGATTCCTGTTCGACGCCGTGGATCGCGAGGTCGACCCCAACGTGAGCGAGAAGGACGCAGACTTCGCGCTCAAAGGGTGCCGATTCGGGCATCGTTGTCCCCAGGCGTTCGCGGCGTGTTCCGAGATTCCCCCACTCACCGAGGTGGAACCGGGGCACTTCTCTGCCTGTTTCCTTCACGAGATGGAGGCTCGCGTTGGCTCTGCTTGAGGTACGCGAGGTTCGCAAGACGTTTGGCCACGGCGGCGCCGAGGTCCCCGCGGTGCGCGGCGTCAACTTGGAGATCGACCATGGCGAAACGCTTGGCCTCGTCGGTGAATCCGGCTGCGGGAAGACAACGCTTGGTCGAGTGATCGTCGGTCTCGAAGAGGCAACCGCCGGGGAGATCGCCTTCGACGGTGAAGTGCTCGACGGCAAGCTGTCGCGTCCTGAGTACCGGCGCCTGGTACAGATGGTGTTCCAGCACCCGGCGCAGTCCCTCAATCGGCGCATGCGGATTGCCGCCACCCTGGCCGAGCCCCTTCGGCTCCTGCCGACGGCAACGTCCAGTGAGGTTGCAGCGAAGGTGGATGAAGCCCTCCGCTTGGTCGGTCTGGGACCCGACTACCTGGGTCGCAAACCCAGACAGCTCTCGGGTGGTCAGCAGCAGCGAGTCGCAATCGCCCGCGCGCTCATGCCCAACCCCGAGCTGGTGGTCCTCGACGAGCCCACGTCCAGTCTGGATCAATCCGTGCGGGGCCGAATCATCGCGCTTCTCCGTTCAATCCAGCGCGACCGAAACGTCGCATATCTCTTCATCAGCCACGATCTCTCCACCGTGCGTCGCATCGCCGATCGCGTGGCGGTGATGTATCTGGGTCGCGTCGTGGAGACAGCGACCTGTCAGGAGATCTTCGAGAATCCACAGCACCCGTACACCCAGGCACTTCTGTCAGCGGTTCCTTCTCTCGATCTGGACAATCGCAGAGAGCGCATCATCCTCGAAGGGGAAACACCGAGCCCCGCCACGCTTCCCGTAGGGTGTTCCTTCCAGAACCGCTGTCCACTCGTTCACGATCGCTGCCGACGAGAGCAGCCCTTGCTGGCCGCTATCGGCGATACTCACAGCGTCGAGTGTTTCGCTGTGACGGACGGAACCCCGAGCTGACGCCCTCAGGCGGTGACGTCCACGACGTCGTCAGGATCCAGGTACACCTTGACGGACGAGATCTTGCCGTCATGCAACTCGAACACCTCGGTGAACGAGATCGAGTATGGCTCGCTCGAGGGACGGGAGCTGCCGCTGCTGGTGAACTCCACAACGGCGACGTCTCCATCGGTCACAATCGCTCCCATAGCCATCTGCTCATCGGGCAGCACGTCATGCAGGTGTTCGATGTGCGCCTTAATGGCCGGCAGCCCGTCGATCCAGCCTTCGAGGGCCGACCAGTATCGAGCGTCGGAGTGGTAGAGGTCGCCCAGTTGGTCGACGTTCCTGGCGTTGTACGCCTCAACCAGACCCTCGATCAGGGTCCGCGTCTCGTTGCGGGGTAAAGTCATCTCTGATCTCCAGACACCAACCTATCACGAAGGGACGGTTGAGACAGAAGTGGCCGGACAATCCGCGAACTCGATCGGCCTCGTGCTGGGGAGCGCCATCGCTCCTGAGCACCTCCAGTCAGCCGCAGCAGCTGCCGAACGAGGCGGGTTCGACGAGCTGTGGCTGGCCGAGGACTACTTCTTCACAGGTGGGATCTCCGCTGCAACGACCGCTCTGGCAGCAACCGAGCGGATCAGAGTCGGACTTGGGGTCGTGTCGGCGGTGGCCCGCCACCCGGCGCTTCTCGCGATGGAGATCTCGACCATCAGCCGGGCGTTCCCGGGACGACTGACCGCCGGGATCGGTCTCGGCGTTCCAGGGTGGATCGCCCAGATGGGACTTCGTCCTCCCACGCAGCTGGGTGCGATGCGGGAGTGCGTCACGGGAGTGCGCCGGCTTCTGCGTGGTGAGGAAGTCACGCGTGAAGGTCGCGTGTTCACATTCGATCGGATTCGACTCGTCTTCCCAGAGACTGAGGCGACTCCCGTGCACATGGGCGTGATCGGACCGAAGATGCTCAGGCTTTCGGGCGAGATTGCCGACGGCACCGTCGTGAGCGTCGCAGCCAACGCCACGTACGTCAGCTGGGCACGTGAACGAATCGACGAGGGACGAGCGGCCGCCGGCCGATCCGACGACCATCGCATCACCGTGTTCGCCATCTACGCGGTCGACGAAGACGGCGCCGCCGCCCGACGGGCGGTACGGGCCCCGCTGGCGTTCTACAAGTCCAACGGGCCCAATACTCTGACAGATGTGCAAGGGGTCTCCGACGAGCTGAGTGCCATTCTGGAACGCGGCGGGTACGACGCCCTCGTCGCGGAGATGCCGGACTCTTGGATCGAGGACTTGACCATTTCCGGGACTCCGGAGGAGTGCGCGGCCAAGATCGCGAGGTACTACGCCGCAGGAGCCGATTCGGTGGCTCTGTTCCCCATGCCCAGCGATCGCGTGGACAGCATCGTTCGACTCACTGCTGAGAGGGTTCTCCCGCTCCTGTGACGTCACGGGATCGGCGAAATGCTTCCCTGTGGATCAGCACGTCGTTGTTTTCGTGCAGCACGGTGATCTTGCCGTTCTGGACCCTGAAGACATCCACACCGTGGTTCTCGTAGTCGTCGCCGTGTATCGTCTTGGCGGACTCGTCCCAGACGGCGGCCGCCCATTCACCGTCAACGATGAGCCTTCGAATGCGAAAGTCCAACCCTACGAGCATCGCCATGTTGGACGTGAAGAAGCGAGTCGCTTCCTCGATCCCTCGATAGGTCCCCCTCCCGAGGAAGCGCACCTCGACATCGTCGGCCATCGTCGCAAGCATCCCTCCCGGATCATCTGCGAAGTAGGCCTCGTACAGCGCTTCGACCACTCGCCGTGTCTCGGATTCACTCACCTGTCTCACCTCTTCGAGTCAAACCGTCCCGACTCGGGTACGGGGCTCGACCGCATCGAAGGCCGGGCCTCCGTCCCCCCAAGAGCCATCGAGCCGGTTTGCCCGTGAAGGGTCGGCAGCACCGATGAGCCCACCATGGCCGCATTCTGCTGCCACCGATAATCGATATATTATGCACTTCAGCCGAGACGGAGGATCAGGATGACGGCCCACGCGGCGACCTCTGTGGCCTCGTTCGCGCGTCCGACGACCGTGGCGGAAGCCGTCGATCTCAAGGCCTCACTCGGCGATGATGCCGTCTACCTGGCCGGGGGTACCGATCTGGGGGTTGTCCTCAGGCGAAGGCAGGCTCTGCCGGCCCACCTCATCTGCCTCGACAGCATCGGCGAAATCCAGGTTCTGAAGGAGGAATCAGATCACCTGGTGGTCGGCGCCGGTGTCACCCATCGCCGGATCGAAGAATCGCCGCTGTTCGCAACGGCCCTGGTGGCGCTCGCCGAAGCGTGCAGGACCGTCGGCTCGGTGCAGATCCGCAACGTTGCCACGATAGGCGGCAACCTTGCCAACGCCTCCCCCGCCGCCGACGTGCCCCCGGTGATGGTGGCACTCGGAGCGGCGCTGGACGTGTACGGGCCGGAGGGGCCCCGAACGATCGACATCGACCAGTTCTTCCGTGGCTATCGAGCTACTGCACTCGGACCGGCCGAGATCATCCAGCGCCTGAGGATCCCGACCCCACGCCCGAACACCGGCTCGGCGTTTCTCAAGCTCGGGCGACGACGCGCCATGGAGATCAGCATCGTCTGCGTCGGTGTACGGCTCGTCACGGACAACGACGGGACGGTCACAGACGCCGGAATCGGTCTCGGATCGGTTGCACCGACCACGGTCCGCGCACCCGCATCCGAGACGGTGCTCCTGGGACGCCCGCTCACCGATCAGCTGATCGCCGAGGCGGCCGAGGCCGCCATGGAAGTGTGCACTCCCATCGATGACGTGCGGGCTTCGGCCGCCTATCGGAGATCGATGGTCCCAGTGCTCGTTGAACGAGGTATCCGCATCGCCGCCTCTCGCAGTAGGAGCAGCATATGACCCTCATCCCGCTCGAGCTTCGCGTCAACGGCGCGGTCCACCAGATCCAGGTGACTCCAGGGGCCTTCCTGCTCGATGTGCTCCGTGACGACTTGGGTCTCCAGGGAACCAAGGAAGCGTGCGCAGAAGGAGAGTGCGGAGCGTGCACCGTCCTCATCGACGGCCGCGCAGTGACCTCGTGCATCTACTTCGCGGCCCAGGCGCAAGGGCACGAGATCACCACGATCGAGGGCTTGTCGGACGACGGCCTACTCCAACCGCTCCAACAGGCATTCGCCGATCTCGGCGCCGTGCAATGCGGGTTCTGCACACCCGGGCTCGTGATGGCGGCGACCGGACTGCTCGATCAATCACCCAACCCCTCGGCAGCGGAGGTGCGCGAAGGACTGGCCGGCAATCTCTGTCGCTGCACCGGCTACGGCAACATCGTTTGGGCGGTGCTCGACGCTGCCATGCAACGCGGGAGAGAGCCACTGTGAGAACCCCGACCAAGATCGTCGAGACAGCTCCACCCGGGATCATCGGGACGTCATCGCCCCGTCTCGACCGGCGGGACAAGGTGGCCGGCACCTTCGAGTACGGAGCCGATGCGATCAGACCAGGAATGTTGTGGGGACGGCTCCGCCGTTCCGAGATACCCCACGGCATCATCCGTAGCATCGATATCTCCCACGCGGTCGCATTGCCAGGAGTACGGTCCGTCATCACCGGGGAGGACACCGTCGATTTCCTGGCGAGCCGGCTCATCCGCGACGAGCCGATCATTGCTCACGAGCGCGTCCGCTACCACGGGGAGCCGGTCGCCGCGGTTGCCGCCGACACCGAAGAGATCGCGGAAGAGGCATGCCGCCTCATCACGGTCGAATACCAACCCCTACCGATCATCCACGATACCGGCGAAGCGCTCGCCGATGGTGCACCACTCATCCATCCCAACTGGGAGTCCTACTGGGCGGCGCCGCTGGTTCGCCGAAACGGCAACGTGATGAGCCATGCCAGCCTCAAGCGGGGCGATGTGGCATCCGCCTTCGCCGCTGCCCCTCACGTCTTTGAGGACCACTACGACGTCTCGATGGTTCACCAGGTGTCGCTCGAAGGCCGGGTGGCAATCGCCGAGTTCGACTCCGACGGCAACGTCCACGTCTGGTCGAGTCACCAATACCCATTTGGTCTCCGCCAGGACCTCGCCGACATTCTGCACATCCCCGTGGGCAAGATCAGGGTGACGATCACCGGCGTCGGTGGTGGGTTTGGAGGCAAGCTATACGCCGGTGTCGAGCCCTACTGCGTCTTGCTGTCTCAGAGAACGCGCCGCCCCGTCAAGATGCGATTCACGCGTGACGAAGAGATGATTGCCACCTCACCACGCACCGGAGCAAGGGTCTCTCTTCGAACTGCGGTGGATGAGACCGGACGGTTCCTGGCCCGCGAAGGTGTCATTCACTACGACTCGGGTGCCTACTCGGCGTCGTCGCCCAGCATCGTGTCGGTCGGGCTCCTCGCGCTGCCCGGCCCATACCGCTGGAAGGCGCTGTCGATCGACGCGATGGCCGTGTACACCAACAAAGCCAATTGTGGCTCCTACCGGGCCCCGGGAGCGCCGCAAGCGGTGTTTGCGGGCGAGTCGCAGATCGACAAGATCGCCCGGAGTCTCGACATCGACCCCTTCGACCTGCGAATGATGAACGCAGTAGAGGATGGTGACCTGGGGCCGACCGGACAGGTTCTGAACAGCGTTTCGCTGAAAGAGACCCTCAAAGTGGCTGCCGAGGCCATCGGATGGACCGAACCACGTCAGCACGGTCGCGGCAAAGGGCTGGCATGTTCCTGGTGGACCACCACAGGAGGCGCATCATCCGCATACATCCGACTCGATGAAGACGGATCGTTCGTGCTCGCCGTTGGAGGCACCGAGATCGGCACCGGCGCGCTCACCGCGGGAGTCGCACAGATCTGCGCCGGCGAGCTGGGTATCGATCCCGAGGAGCTACAACTCATCTCCGCAGATACAGAAGTCACTCCCTACGACTTCGGAGCCCAAGGCAGCCGAACCACCGTGCAAATAGGCAACGCCGTCATCAAAGCAACGGCAGATCTCAAAAGCCAGATGTTCGAAGTGGCGGCCGGCGAGCTCGGTATCGACCCCGACAGACTCGAGCTCGCCGACAAGCAGATACGCAGCCGCGACGACCCGACACGTGCGCTGGAGCTGAGTGAAGTAGCACGACTGGGAGCGTCCCGAGGGGGTCTGCTGGGCCGCGGATCGCACCTCCAACCACCGACGGCATTCGACGAGGCTGCGGTCGAAGGAGCGGTCTTCGGCGTCTTCAACACTCCCAGTTTCGGCACGCACGCATGCGAGATCGAAGTCGACGCCGATACCGGCGAAGCAACCCTCCACCGATACCTGGTCGTCCAGGACGTCGGGAAGGTGATCAACCCGCTCTACGCGAAAGGTCAGCTATCCGGAGGCGCGGTGCAGGGAATCGGCCAGGCGCTCTTCGAGGAGCTCTCCTACCGCGATGGCGTTGTCGCCAATCCCAATCTCACCGACTACAAGGTCCCGACCATCGTCGACGTGCCCGAAGTGGAGACGATCCTGGTTGAACGACCTTCACCCACCGGCCCCTACGGCGCCAAGGGGGTTGGCGAGACGGGCATCATCGCGCCAACCGCCTGCATCGCCAACGGGATCTACGACGCCGTAGGCGTGCAGGTGACCCGGACTCCGCTGACGGCCCAGCGAATCTGGGAAGCCCTGCATTCCGACACCTGATCGCGCACCTGAGCATCGAGGTAGCCGAGTCGCCGGTCCCGGCCCCAGGACACCTCCGTTCGGGGAGGTCGTCCGGCAGTCTCGACAGATGCTCGAGGGTGCTGCCGCTATTCGATCGTCGTGCCGTACACCGCGTCGGCGGGCCCGACGAACGAACGCAGCTCGGCCACGAATGCTTCTCGCCCGAGCAGCTCGGAGAGATCTCGACGGTAGTCGTCGACGTCCGTGACCTCTACCACCTCGACGTAGTCGTAGTCCACCCCCGAATCCCGCAGTGGACCCTCGATCCGGACCACCTCATAGGAGACGATGGCCGGAATGCCTCGGGCGAAGGGATAGTCGACGGTTCGGACCCACTCCTCGTATGCCTCGGGCTCCACCCCATCGCGCAGCCGGTTGAAGAAGAAGACACGAGTACTCATGATCCACCTCCTTGAAGTCGGGTCATCGACCCGTAGAGCGACACGGCCCTCTCGAACTCGGCGGCGTCGTAGAACTCGATCGTGCCTGCACCGAATGCCTTCGCCGCTTCGATGCAGAAGCGAACGGCCTCGCCGAGATCGTTCGGATGGTTGGCACCGGTGCTGGTCCCGGGAACGGCGGTCTCTGCAGTGAGGGCAACGCCGACCACCGGTGCCGATGTGGAAACGGCAGGCTGCAAGATGCTGTTGAGGTGGTACAGCCCGTTGCCGTAAGGGGTGATGTCATAGGTCGAGAGCGGGAGCACGGCCGCTCTACGCCCCGTCACCCACTCGTAGAGGTCGATCAGTCCGGGTGCGACCGGGAGTATGAACCCCTCCTTGACGGTCGGGGTGAACGCGAATCCCCGCCTGTTGAAGACCCTGTTTCCCTTTGTCGCATCGACGGAGAGCACCGCCTGCATCGCAGGGTCCACCTCGTAGTCGTTCATGGTGGCCATCGGAACGGGAGTGCCCATGAATGGAACGGGCCGATGCGGTTGCGTCGGGGCATCGGGACAGATGTGGGTCGTGACGAGCACGTCGCCCGGCAGCCGGTCCCCGCGACCGGCCATCACGGCAAGTTCCATTGCGGTCGCGACCGCCGCGACGGCCCCGTCCGCATCGGACACCATCCCGACGATGTCGGGCCTGGCTCCCACACCACCCAAGCGACCGACAATCCCCGTCGTGGGCGCTGTTCCTCCGACCGTCTGGCCATCGAAACCCGGAATCGCTACACGGAGAAACGTCGTCGCATCATCGACTTCGGTGGCCACGACCTCCAGACCGCGCGCTCGCAGGGCCGTTGCGACCGTCTCCCCATCCGTCCAGCCATCGAGCAGATCGATCGACTCGAGGACCCGCTGTAGTGCCATGAGCAACCTCCCGAGACTCTGTCCCGTATTGTATGGGGTGGTCATGGAGAGTTCTGTCGAAACCGCGGTCCTGCATCCGCTGCATCCACCCGGACTGCCGGCCGAGCTGGCTCTCGTCGAGGGAGTCACGATCGAGCCGGCGGTCGACGCCGATGCCGTCGTCGCAGCCCTGAACGCAGGGGCCACAATCCTCCTGACGTTCGCATGGGAAGACCGATTCATGGCCAAGAACCTTCGCTGGGTTCAGGCGATCTCGGCGGGCATGGAGCAGTTCCCTGCCGGGGAGTTGAGGGCACGGGGTATCCGACTCACTTCGGCGGGCAACGCGCACGCACCCGCGGTGGCCGAGCACGCGATCGCTCTGCTGCTGACAGTGGTGAGACAAATCGGTTCAGCGATGAGGAACGCGTCTTCTCGAAATTGGATGCCGCTCCCCGCCCACGAGGTCGCTGGACGCACCCTGGGGGTCTTGGGATTGGGTGCCATCGGAGAAGATGTGGCGACGCGGGCGGCCGCCCTGGGCATGCAGGTGATCGGCACCAAACGCCGACCGTCAGAGTACGAAGGCGTCGCCAAGCTGGTTCTGGGTCCTGAATCGACGCTCGCAATCTGTGAGGCCGCCGATGCCCTTGTCGTCGCTCTTCCGCACACCCTCGACACGGTCGGCCTCGTCGGATCGGAGGAGCTGGCTGCTCTCGGAGAGGGATGGCTCGTCAACGTCGGCCGGGGCTCGGCGATCGACGAATCCGCCCTGGTTCACGCACTGACCGACGGTGAACTGCGAGGCGCAGGTCTCGACGTCTTCGACACCGAACCGCTCCCGAAGGAATCGCCCCTGTGGAATCTTCCGAATGTCGTGATCACACCGCACATGGCATGGTCGTCGGACCGGCTTCCCCGGCGACTGGCACAGGTGTTCGAGACCAACCTCCGTACTTCTCGCGGGCAGCCGTAAAGACGACCCGTTCGGCCACCATGGGTGCGCCTCCGTTGGTATCCTGCGTCTCGTGGCAAGAAGATCTATAGATTATGTAGCGACTGATGCGATGGTGCCATGGCTGAATTGACAGGAAAACGGGTACTGGTGACGGGCGCCTCCCGCAATCTCGGGGCGGCGGTCGCGGAACGGTTGGCTCAGGCGGAGATGTCGGTTGCCGTGAACTACCGCACCTCGAAGACGGCCGCCGAGGAACTGGTCGCCAGGCTGGAATCGGAGACGGGCCGAGCGCATGTGGCAGTCGCCGGAGACATGGGCGATGCACATGATGCTCAAGAGGCAATCGGGACGGCCGTCGAGCGGCTCGGTGGCCCGATCGACATTCTCGTCAACAACGCAGGGCCGTTCTCCATCACCCCCTTCGCCGAGCTGGCCGAAGAGGAATGGGATCGCGTCTGGGATGCGAATGTCAAGGCCACCTATCTCGCAGTACGAGCAGTCGCGCCCGCCATGAAAGCCGCGGGGTGGGGACGGATCATCAACGTCTCCGCCGTCTCGGCCTACGTGCGAAACCGCTCCGTCTACGGCCTCTCGAAACAGGCAATCATCACGCTCACAGAACAGCTCGCACTGGAATTGGCCCCTGAAGTGACCGTGAACGCGGTGGCCCCGGGTCAGATCGAGGAGAGCGTGCAGGAGCTGGCAGAGTTCAGCCCGGAATGGGCCGGACAGGTTCGCGCGAGAACACCGGCCGGTCGCTTGGTTCGTCGTGCCGAGATCGCGGAGATCGTCTACCTCCTGTGTACCCACGCCTTCGACATGGTCACGGGCGTCACGATTCCAGTCGAAGGGGGGTTGCGCCTGCCGAGATTCTGAGAGATCAGCATTCGGGAAACCGCCGGACAGATGACCGACCTATCGCACCTACCATTCGTTCAAGGAAACACATCATGAGTTGCAGACGACCTCCACGGGGGGAATGACAATGGAGTTGCACTCCGCCGATTCACTCGAGGAAGCCCTGGACCGGTTGCAGGAGACCGGAGGCGAGACTCAGGTGCTCGCCGGCGGTACCGACGTGATGATCCAGAACATGCGGCATGAGATCTCGCCGTCGGCCCTTCTCTACATCGGCAGGCTCGACGATCTTCGGGGCATCGCCCACAACGGGACTGTGGATATCGGTCCGCTGTCGACCCACCGAATGCTGGCGACCGATCACATCGTGCGAAGGGTGTTGCCGGCGCTGGCCGAGGCAGCCGGGAGCGTCGGTGGCTGGCAGACTCAGGAGGTAGGGACGGTCGGCGGCAACCTCTGCAACGCTTCACCTGCCGCCGACACCGCACCCCCGCTCCTCGTTGCAGGCACCCGTGTTCGACTGAGCTCCCAGTCCGGTGTTCGGGAACTCCCCCTGGACGAGTTCCTGCTGGATCGCCGTCGCACGGCCAGACGAGCCGACGAACTCCTGACAGGCATCGCGGCCGAGCCATGCGCCCCTGGGACGGCAGAGGCCTATCTCAAACTGGGCCGACGGAGCGCAATGGAGGTTGCGATTGCGGGAGTGGCCGTGCGTCTGACACTCGATGAGAACGACACCGCCGTCGAAGCCAGGGTCGCTGCGTGCTCGGTTGCGCCACGACCGTTCCGCGCCCGTGCCACAGAAGCACTCCTCCAGGGCAGCCCGCTCGACCCGGATTCGGTCGCGGAGGCAGGCCTCATGCTGGTGAGAGAAGCCTCTCCAATCGACGACGGGCGGGCATCGGCAGCGTACCGAAAACGCGTCCTGCCCGATCTTCTTGCCCGCACAATCGAGGTCTGTCGATCACGACTTGCCGATCGGAGGAAGGAATGAGCCTGGTAACCGAGGTGACGTTCAGTGTGAACGGTCGTGAGGTCACGGTCCCGGCATCCGCGGAAGCAACGCTGCTCCAAGTGCTGAGGCTGGAGCTCGGATTGACTGGCACGAAGGAAGGCTGCGCCGAAGGCGAGTGTGGGGCATGCACGGTGCTCGTCGACGGGAAGCCGGTGAACTCCTGCATCATGCCGGCCTTGGCGGCCGCCGGCACCGACGTGCGAACGGTGGAGGGCCTGGCGGGTCCAGACGGTCTGCTCAGTCCCCTCCAACAGGCGTTCGTGGACGGCTTCGCCATCCAGTGTGGCTTCTGCACGCCGGGCTTTCTCATGACGCTCACAGCGCTCGTCGAGGAGGATCCCCATCCGGATCCGGCCCAGATCAAGCAAGCGCTGTCCGGGAACCTCTGCCGCTGTACCGGATACACGACCATTGTGGACGCGGTGTTGGCAGCGACCGGAAACGGAGGTAGATCATGATGGCCTCCGTCGGCCGGAGCGTCCCGCGTGCGGATGCCGAGTCCAAGGTGAAGGGCGAGGCGGTCTACGGCGTGGACTTCGAGATCGCCCGAACTCTCTACGCGGCTCTCGTGCGCTCGCCCGTGGCGGCAGGACGAATCCTCGCCGTTCGCACGGCTGATGCCGAAGCCATTCCTGGCGTGAGAGCCGTAGTGACGGCTCGCCAGGCCCCGCCGATTCTCAGCGGGCTGGCACTGGACGACCAGCCCCTGTTCGCAACGGACGTGGTGCGCTACGAAGGTGAGCCGATCGCTGCGGTCGTAGCGGACACCCTTGCGATCGCAAGGGAAGCTGCCGGCGCGGTCAGCGTCGACATCGAGGAAATGGAAGCAGTCGCCACTATTGAACAGGCCCTCTCGGATGGTGCCCGCTGGGTTCACGAGGACTGGGAACGCTACGCGCGTGCCCCTGGCATCTCTGAGTGGCCACGAAGCGGGAATGTCTGCGGCGAGATGCGCGCCGAGCCCGACGGCATCGATGAAGCATTCGCAAGAGCCGATCTGATCGTCGAGGACGAATTCCGCTCGGACCGGCAGTACCAGGCGTACATGGAACCGAAGAGCGCAACCGGGGTATTCGAGGACGGGCGATACACGATCCATGTCTCCCACCAATTCCCCTTCAACGTTCGGGACAGGACCGCGAGAGCGTTGGGAGTGAGACCGTCGGACATTCGCGTGATCGGCCATCACATTGGAGGCGGATTCGGAGCACGGCTCGACGTCGGGCTCGAACCCTACGCAGCGTTGCTCGCCCGCCTCGCCGGAGCCCCGGTGAAGCTGGTCAATGACCGCGTGGAGGATCTCCTCACCTGCAACTCCCGTGAGAACGCCGTCGTTCGCATACGTTCTGGCGTCACTCGCGACGGGAGAGTCGTCGCGAGAACGTTCCACTGTGACATCGACGCAGGGGCCTATGCCACCGACACCGTGCTGATGACGAGCCTGGCGATCTTCGCTGCCGGATCCGTCTATCAAACGGGGCCCACCGAAGTCCTTTCCAGAGCCGTCTACACCAACACTGCACCGACCGGCGCCATGCGAGGTGTGGCCGGCCCCTACTTGTACTTCGCTCTCGAGCGTCACATGGACAACCTGGCCAACTCGATCGGGATGGATCGACGTGCCTTCCGGCTCAACAACCTGATAACCGACGGGCATCGGATGCTCAACGGCCAGGTCCTCGAAGACGGCGGGATCGTCGAGACCGCGTTCAGCGAGATCGAGAAGATCGCGCCGTGGGCGGAATTGGGCAAAGGACCGAATCGCGGTGTCGGGATCGGAGCCGCGGTGTGGTTGACGAACCCGTTGCCAGGCCAGGCGACTCTCAAGCTCGAAGTCGACGGCACTTTGACGGTGAACACCGGAGCGACCGAGAACGGTTCGGGGGCAGTTGCCATGGGCATACGCCAGATCGCAGCCGAAGAGCTGACCGTTGACCCCGATGACGTTCTCCTCGTCTTCCCCGATACCGCGACGCAGGGCTACGACGGTGGGTCCCAGGGGAGCCGAACCACACACAGTGCCGGGAGAGCGGTACAGGAGGCAGCGGTCGAGGTTCGTGAGCGGGCTCTTCAGATGGGTGCCCGGCTGCTCGACGAGATGCCAGATGCCGTGGAGATAGCCGAGGGCTGCGTTCGGGTTCGGGCTCAACCACAGCACAGGGTGACCCTCGCCGAAGTTGCCACTGCCGCCATGTTCGACAAGGGTCCAATCATGGGTACCGGATCGTACGCGACTCCTCTACCGAAGTACGACCCCGATGCGGCGACAGGTCTGCTGTTCCCTACCTTCCCCACGCCCACCTACCACGTGCACATCGCCGAAGTCGAGGTCGATCCTTCGACGGGCCGGGTTGACCTCCTTCGCTACTTCGTGGCTCAGGAGGTCGGCAAGGCCATCAATCCTGCTGCTGTCCAGGGTCAGATTCAGGGCGGCGTTGCACAGGGAGTGGGTCACGCGCTGTATGAGGGCCTCCAGATTGGCGAGGACGGGCGCTACAGGCAGCGCACCCTCGAGTCCTACCGGCTGCCCATCGCCTGCGATGTGCCTCGAGTGCAGACGATTCTGCTCGAGCATCCGGACCAAGCCGGACCGTACGGTGCCAAGGGGATAGCAGAACCGCCCATCGTGCCGGTAGCTGCAGCGATCGGGAATGCCATTGCGGACGCCACGGGCGGGGCGATCGCACGTGTGCCCATGACGCCAGAGGATGTCTTGAACGCGCTGTCCGAGACGTAGCAGCGGAATCATCAGACGTTGAGCCATCGACGAGAGAAGGACGACACATGAGGAAGCTCGACAGAGAAGCGATGATCAACATCTCGCTGGGAGGAGGACTCCTGGGAGCGGGTGGCGGCGGGTCGGCTCGCGAGGGACTGAAACTCGTCGATCGAGTTCTGCAGTTCGGTTCCACCGTCGATCTCGTATCGGTCGACGAGGTGGCCGACGACTCCTGGGGTGCGGTGATCGCCGGAATGGGATCCCCCGTGGCATCCAAGAGCAACCCGCGAACCTACTCGCCCACGTGGGCCATGGAGGCTCTTGCCGATGCTCTGGATTTCGAGCCGGCATTCGTCATCCCGTTCGAGACGGGCGCAGGCAACAGCCTCACGCCGATGCAGGTCGCCATCCAGAAGAACATCCCGGTCGTCGATGGAGATCCCGTAGGCCGTGCGGTCCCCCAGATAGACATGACGACGTTTCATCTCGGGGGTATTCCCATCTCACCGCTCGGATTGTCCAACGAAGACAGGATCACTGCCGTCCTCAGGGCGGAAGTTCCGTACGACATGGAGCGTGTCGCCCGGGCCATCGCGTCGGAGTTGGGGGGCGTGGCTGCGATTGCCTGCTACGCGATGCAAGGGCGGGACATGAAACGGCTGATCATCCGGGACACGACCACCCTCCTGGAGGAGATCGGCGCGACCATCAGAGAGACGAGACAGACCGGTGGCAACATCGTCGAGACGCTGGCCGCAAAACTCAACGGATACGTCCTCGGAAAGGGATCGGTGGCGTCGGTGCAATCCGAGACTCGAGGGGGTTTCGACTTCGGTTCGGTCCAAGTCGAAGGTGAGCTTCCCCTCAGAGTGGCATTCCAGAACGAAAACATGGTGGCGTGGCGAAACGGTGAGGTCCTCGCCACCGTTCCCGATCTCATCTGCGCGATCGACAGTGAAGGAACGCCAATGACCAACGCCGACATCAGCGAGGGAATGGAAGTCGCCTATCTGGGCATTGCTGCCGACCCGGCGTTCAGGACACCAGAAGCCGTCGCCCTGTTCTCAAAAGGACTCGACGCCCTCGACTACCACGAACCGTTCGTGCCAATCGAAGAACTGATGAGCGACTAGCCGGGAATCGGGTTGTGGCGTCCAGCGGAAAGAGCCATGTATGACGGACGGCGAATTCCTCCGAGGCAAGGCAGCCTTCGTGACTGCAGGATCGCGAAATCTGGGTGCGACGATCGCCCTTGCGTTGGCGGAAAGGGGCGCAGATGTGGCTTTGAGCTATCACGAATCCGCCACGGACGCAGCAGCACTGGTCGATAGACTGTCGTCCTTCGGCGGCTCGCATGCGGCCGTCAAGGGAGACGCCGGCACGCCGGCCGGTATTCGGGCGCTCTTATCCGAGGCCCGTAGAGTTCTCGGCGGCCGACCGCTCCAGGTGCTCGTCAACAACTACGGGCCATTCTCGATGACTCCGTTCGTGGAGCTTGCCGATGACGAGTTCGATCGCATATGGAACGCGAATGTCACATCTGCCTGGGTGGCGGCGCACGACGTGCGCGACGAGATGCGGCAAGCCGGTTGGGGGCGCATCGTGAACGTGTCTGCCGGAGCCGCGTACCTGCGGAACCATTCCATCTACACACTCGCGAAAGCGTCATTGATCACGCTGACCGAATCTCTGGCCATCGAGTTCGGACCAGAGATCACGGTCAACGCGGTTGCCCCGGGGCAGATCGTCGAGAGTGCCGATGACATCGCGCAATACGATCCCGGTTTCGTCGAGCGGGCCATCGCCCACACCCCCACCGGACGGCTCGTCACACGCTCCGAGGTCGCTCGAATCGTGGCGAACCTGTGTGGCCCGCTCTTCGCGAGTGTGACAGGAGTCACAATCCCCATCGACGGCGGGTGGCACCTTCCCCGCTTCTAGTGCTCAGCGAGCCAGATTCCCGCCGTCGATCACCATCGTGTGACCAGTGACGAATGACGCCGCGTCGGAGCACAACCAGACAACGGCCTCGGCAACCTCCTCGGGTGTGCCCACGCGCCCCATCGGGTGCATCTGTTCGAGGGCCTCACCGAGCACAGGGTCGTCTCGAAGTCGCTCGAGCATCGGCGTTTCGATCGCTCCTGGGTGCACCGAGTTGACGCGGATCCCATCCTCGGCGTAGTCGAGCGCCACACTCTTGGTGAGTCCAACGACAGCATGCTTGCTGGCCGGATACGCGCCCCCTGCTCCACCGGCCAGACCGAACGTGGACGACGCGTTGACGATCGCGCCTCCTCCATGCGTGACCATGTGGGCCAGTTCGTACTTCATGCAGAGGAAGATGCCGTCTGCATTCACCGACATGACCTTCCGCCAATGCTCCAACGTGGTCTCGTGAAGCCGAACGCGCTGCCCTTCCACTCCAGCGTTGTTGTACGCCATGTCAAGGGCACCGAAGTGGGAGATCACCGCGTCGACCATGGAGCCCACTTGTCGTTCATCGGTCACGTCTACCTGGAAGTACTCCGCCTCCCCACCTTCACCGCGAATCTGTTCGACTGTCTCCGGACCACCCTCAGGGGAGATGTCGGCCACCGCGACTCTGGCCCCCCGTCGCGAAAACGCCAGGCACGTGGCTCGACCGATACCCGATCCACCCCCGGTTACCAAAGCTACTCTGCCGTCGAATTCGCCCATCGAGCCTCCTGACTCTCGCACAACGTTACCGCTTCGAGTCGCCGCCGCGCATATCATCGTGTGAGTCGAGAGGAGGCCCAATTGACTGACGATCTCGTCCGCGTCCTGACTGCCCACTACGAGGATTGGTTTGCGACACTCAGCCACGAAGGTACGGGTCCACTCGAGTCCCTCCTCGCCGAGGAGTGGCTCTACACCAACTACGCCGGCGTGGTGCGAGGAAAGGCCGAATACCTCGACTGGATAGCCGGGACTTCGGAGCCGGTCGTTGTCGTCGGACCGTACGATCTACGGGTGCGACGCTACGGCGACATCGCCCTGGTGCTGGGCGGATACAGGGTGGTCCACGATCCCGATCCAAGCGTTCTCGAGCTGCGCTTCACCGGTGTCTGGGTCTGGCGTGACGATCGCTGGCAGTGTCTGATCCACCACAACACCGAAATCGCCGGCTGA
>CAYLHS010000021.1:0-30529 GCA_964383535.1 uncultured Acidimicrobiia bacterium | reverse complement strand
GTTGGATGTTGTGCGGCGTGGTGTACTTCCACGTCGGCACCGCATCGAAGTTCGGAAGTAGATCTTCGCCGTAGTACCCGAAGGAGTCCCTGTCCACGGGGATATGCCGGAGAACCGTGTACGCCTGCGGCCGGTCAGCACTCTTGATCGGGCTGAGGCCGATGTAGAAATGCATCTCCGACGGATCAGTCGTGTAGTACGCCACCCCTTCGTCTGACTGCTGCACGTGGCAGCTGTAGCAGTTCTTGTAGTCGACCGAGTGGCACACGTAGCACGTCAGGTACGTCAGGTGGAACTCGGTGTGCTGACTATTCACCCCAATGAGCTCATCGAGCGGATGGCAGTCGGTGCACTCCACGTTGGGAGTACCCGAATACATCGACAGGTCGTTCTCGGCCGAGACGTCCCCATGGAGCTCCGCCTCGTCGTGACAGTCGAGACACGCCATTCCGCCGGGGTTGAAGTGGACGTCTGCGGGAAGCGTCGTCCCATCGGGCATCGTGTTCTTGCCCTTGTACTCGTCGTTGATCCGGCTCCCGTGACACGCCGTGCAGGTCGTGTTCATCGGTGGGATCTCCTTGAATTCATGACCGGCGAGCAGGCCGCCACCGGCGGTCTCAGGCACGCTCACATGACACTGTCCGCACGACGAGTGACACGACGTGCAGTGGTTCTCAAACGCCTCTTCGAGTCCTGCCGACAGGTCGGGCGTGCTACGAGCCGAGAGCACTTCGTAGTAGCCCTGAAGCGTTGTATGCAGACTGTTCAGCTGCACCTCGGTGGTGCCAGCGTGACAGAACGCACACGCTCCGGATGCCGCCGGATCGCGCTGCATGCCCACATGCGCCGACTCCATGTCGTCGGTTGCCTCGGTGCCTCCGTGGCACTCGATACAACCGATCGAGCCGTGCGTCGACGTCAGGAACGCCTCGTCGTCAAGGAAGACTTTGGCCCATGCCTCAACCTGAGGCACTTCGCCCCCTCAGCCCTCACCTTCGTTGAGGCTCTCCTCCACCGGTTCGACGGCCATCGCCTGAAGCGACCCCTGGTCGGTGTGACAGTCGACGCAGTTGCTGCTGTCCTTGGTGTCGGAGACCAGCACCGAAGGCGCCGGCGCGGTCGTCGTGACCGCCGTCGACGTCGTCGTGTCCTCGGTACCGTTGGTACACGAGGACAGCAGCAGGGTGAGCGCTCCCGCTCCTAGAGCCAGGAGGAGCGACGTTCTCTTCATGAAACCTCCCGTGAGGTAGTGGGCAGGAATCCCTGCCCACTACCCTCATCGTCTTCTACGGCAGTGTGTGGGCCTCCGTCTCGGTCGGATAGCCGGGCGCCGCCGAGAAGGGCGTCGTTCCGACGACATCGAGGTCATTGCTCCACCCCATCATCCCGAACTTCATGTTCTGGACGTCGTAGCCGAGAAGCTTCAGGATCGTCGCCGCCACCTGACCCGTGTGGCCCGTGTAGCAGTAGTCGACAATCGGCTGGTCGGATGGCACGCCGGCGAGCAGGGACGTGTCCGCGATCGACTTCCATGGGATGTCCACTGCACCCTGCACGTGACCGACTGCGTAGATGTCGGGTGCACGAACGCTGATGAGGAACGGGTTGTTCGAGTCGTCCCCGTCGGTCAAGTTCTCATACACTGCTTCTGCCGAGATGGTCGGCGACCAGTCGGCCAGGAACTGCTGTGCCCGTGCGATCGCGATGGCCGCCCCATCGGACTCACCCGTGTCGAGCACCGGCGGGTCATACGAACCGGTCAGCTCGTGCGCCTCTGTCTCGGTCGGATAGCCGGGCGCCTCGGAGAACGGCGTCGTTCCCACGACGTCCGGATCGTTGCTCCACCCCATCATGCCGAACTTGAGGTTCGTCACGTCATAACCGAACGACATCAGCAGGGTCGCCGCCACCTGCCCGGTGTGACCGGTGTAGCAGTAGACGACGATCTGACGATCCATGGGCAGCTTGGCGAGGTTGTCGGGATCGGCGATGGTCTTCCAGGGGATATTCACCGCACCCTGGATGTGTCCCACCGCATAGATCTCCGGTGCGCGAACACTGATGATCAGCGGATCGTTGCTTTCGTCCCCATCCGTCAGGTTCTCGTACAACGCATCGGCCGAGATCGTCGGCGTCCAGTCGGCGAGCCTACCTGCCAAGTAATCGGCGAGGACCTGATACTCATCGACCATGGCCTCCGTCGTGGTGGTCATGGCCTCCGTCGTGGTGGTCATGGCCTCCGTCGTGGTGGTCATCGCCTCGGTGGTGGTCGTGGCCTGAGTTGTGGCCACGGTTGTTTCTGTTGTGGTTCCCCCGCAGCCGCTCAAAGCAAAGATGCTCAGAACGGCGATCAGGAGAAGCAGCTTGAAGGAAGGACTCCTTCGTGACATCTCTCTATCTCCCTTCGGAATGTGCATACATAAGTAATGCACCTTCTTACTTCCCATATTGATAACTTCAACCCTGCCCTGGTGACATAGGCCATAGGGCCCTACGGCAGCGCATTGGACCCTTTCGCCACGGGCCGCCGGGACACGCGGAGACCGAGATAGACTCGGGCTCGTACCTCGAGAGGAGTCATGTTGAGTTCCTTTGCAGCGCCTCGCACCCCGGTCCCGTCCGATCTCGAGATCGCGCAGGAGGCACCACTCGACCCGATCCTGGACATCGCCGCGCGCGTCGGCCTTCGACCAGAGGACCTCGACCTCTACGGTGCGCACAAAGCGAAAGTCCACCTGGACGTTCGCGACACATTCGCCGACCGGCCACTCGGCACGTACATCGACGTCACCGCGATCACGCCGACCCCCCTCGGTGAGGGGAAGACCACAACCGCGGTCGGCCTCTCCCAAGGCCTTGGTCGACTCGGTCACTCGGTGTTCACTACGCTCCGCCAGCCGAGCATGGGTCCCACGTTCGGCATCAAGGGAGGTGCAGCCGGTGGCGGCTACAGCCAGGTGATCCCCATGGAGGACTTCAACCTGCATCTCACCGGCGACATCCACGCCGTGTCCGTCGCCCACAACCTGCTGGCGGCAGCCATCGACAACCACCTGACGCACGGGAACACACTGAACCTGAACCCGTTCTCCGTCACCTGGGGCCGCGTGGTCGACCTCAACGACCGGGCGCTGCGCAACGTCGTCATCGGCCTCGGCGGCAAGCCGAACGGCTATCCACGGGAGTCGATGTATGACATCGCCGTCGCCTCCGAAGTGATGGCCATCCTCGCGCTCTCGACCGGCCTCGCCGACCTTCGAACCCGACTGGGAAAGATCGTCATCGGCACCACGTTCGACGGAGAACCCGTCACCGCCGAGGATCTGAAGGTTGCCGGAGCGATGGCGGTGCTGCTGAAGGACGCCCTCATGCCCACGCTGATGCAGACCCTGGAGCACACCCCCGTACTGGTGCACACGGGGCCGTTCGCGAACATCGCGCACGGGAACTCGAGCATCGTCGCCGATCAGATCGCACTCCGGCTCGCCGACTACGTCGTTACCGAGTCCGGTTTCGGGTCCGACATCGGCATGGAGAAGTTCATGGACATCAAGTGCCGAGCGAGTGGCCTCACCCCGGACGTCGTTGTGATCGTCGCAACGATCCGCGCGCTGAAGATGCACGGAGGACTCGGAAAAGTCATCGCCGGCAGGCCCCTTCCTCCGGAGCTGACAACCGAGAATCTCGATGCACTCGAAAAGGGCGCGGCGAATCTGGTCGCGCACATCGGGATCGCCAAGAGGTACGGCGTTCCCGTCGTTGTGGCCGTGAACCATTTCCACACCGACACCGACAACGAGGTGGAGCTGCTCCGCAAGATCGCCGTCGAGGCCGGCGCCGAGGACGCCGTGAAGACCGACCACTGGGCGCAGGGGGGAAAGGGCGCCATGGACCTGGCCGAGGCCGTCGTCAAGGCGGCGGCACAGCCCAAGGACTTCTCGTTCCTCTACCCGCTCGACATGCCGATCCGCGACAAGATCGAGCTGATCGCAACCCGCGTCTACGGGGCGGATGGTGTCGACTTCATGGACGATGCCGACAAGAAGATCCGTCTCTACACCAAGCTCGGCTATGACAACCTGCCCATCTGCATGGCGAAGACCCACCTGAGCCTCAGCCACGACCCGTCGGCGAAAGGCGCCCCGAAACACTTCCGGCTGCCGGTACGCGACATCCGGGCGAGTGTCGGAGCAGGATTCCTCTACCCGCTCTGTGGGACCATGAGGACCATGCCCGGGTTGCCAAGCCGGCCGGCGTTCGAGAACGTCGACATCGATGTGAAGACCGGAAAAGTGCAAGGCCTGTTCTGAGAAGGAGAACTGATGATCGATCCTGCCGAACTCAAGACCCTGCCGTTCTTCCGATCGCTCACGGACGAAGAGATCGATCTGCTCGCACCCCACGCCGACCTTCGAACCGCAGCGAAAGGCACGAGGATCTTCGATGAGGGTGCCCCCTCGGACACACTCCTCGTGCTCGTCGCAGGGATGGTGGCGAACCGCCAGTCGCCGCTGCATGGAGGTGAGGACATCCTCATGAACGTCGTCACCCAACCAGGTGAGGTGATCGGTGCGTCGGCACTCGCGAGCGGAGATGACGCAGTGCATCCGTTCTCGGCGGTCTGCATGGAGAACTCCGAGTTCGTGGTGCTACCGGTCGACGAGTTGTGGACGGCTTTCGAGGAAGAGCCTGCGGTCGGTCTCGGTCTTCTTCGCCGTTTCACCCTCATGCTCGGACACCGGTTGGCGGCGACGCGGGAACAGATCCGGAGTCGGATCCGGCCTGGGCTGATCTCACACGGGTAGTGCTCTGTCCGGTGACGTTGGTGATGCTCGGGGCGAGTGACGCCGATGGCAACTGGCGCGTGATGATCTCGCGCTTCATGCAGCCCCTTGTGCCGTGAACCTTCCGGCATCGGTTGCTCCGCGCGTCGACACGACCACGACACCGACGATCACCAGTACTACCCCGACACCCTGGACCCACGAGACCGTTTCGGCGAAGAACAGATGCCCCCACACCATCGCGGCCAACGGTTGGACCAGCAACAAGACCGACGTTTCCAGGGCTGGGACCCTGGGAAGCGCCGTTGCGATGAGTAGCCATCCTGCGACCTGAGCGACCACGGCCAGAAGCACCAACCATCCATGGGCAGGCCACGTGGGTCGAAAGGCAATCGATCCGAATAGCTCGCCGAGGATCAACGACCCCGCCGCGGCCCCAATGGTGGCATCCAACAGTGATCCGACGGCCGGAGCCTCGTCGCGCCGGGTCGCCGTTCTGAACACGAGCAGGAACCCCGCGTACGTCAGTCCCGTCGCGCCGCCGAGGACCACTCCCAGGACGGGGTTCGTCCCGTAGGCGTCCGAACGTCCGAGCCCCGAAACGAGAACGAGGCCCACCCCCATGAGTGGAAGGGTCCAGAGGGTTGACCGGGCCGGCCGTTCCTTCCAGATGATCCGCGCTGCGAGACCGACAAACACGACCTGCACGTTGGCCAGGACCGTCGCCAACCCCGCACCGATGTAGGAAATGGAGTGATGCCAGACCGTCAGATCAACGCTGAGGACCAAACCGGCAGCCACGGCGACAATCCGAGTTCGCATCGACCTGTGGTCGCGACTCTTGACGAACAGCCACATGGCGAGCAGGAGAGGGATCGCGTAGAGGGTCCTGAACACAGCAGCCGTCGACGGTGACACGTTCGCTGCTCGAACGAGGATGGCCGAGAACGAGATACAGACGACCCCGGCCGTGGCGGCGAGACGAATCATCGGAGAAGCCTAGGGCTGCTGTCGACCTTCGACCGGCGGCGGCCAGTCGTCAGCCTCCGGTTCTCAGGGGGAACGCAGATCGAGCACGCCCCAAGACGCCATGGCGAGGCGCTCTCCGACAAACGACGACCGAGAACCGCTCGGAAAGCGAGCCCGGGCTAGGTTGAACTCAACCGATCATGAGGAAGCCTATGCACCGTATCGAGGCGGACACGCTCATTCCTGGACATGGCGCACCGATCGAGAGCGGGTGCGTCATCACCGAAGGCACAGCGATCAGCTACGCGGGTCCCATCGGAAACGCACCTCCTTCACCGCAGGCCACGGTGACCAGGGTGCCGATCGTCATGCCTGGCATGTGGGATACCCATGCGCATTTCACCGGCCTCACCACGCCCGTCTTGGAGATGCTGATGCGAATCCCTGCCGAGCTCAGAGCGATCCGATCGGTGCGTGACGCTCATGCAGCGCTGATGGCGGGCTTCACGTCGATCCGGGAGGCCGGCGGTGACGGAATCTACCTCGCCCGCGCTGTGGAGGAAGGCTCGATCGTGGGTCCGAGCATCTATGCGGCAGGCGCGATCCTGTCGATGACAGGCGGGCACGGAGATCTGCACTCCTATCCGCTCGAATGGCTCCTCGAACGAGACAACGGGATGTTGGCACTGTGCGATGGAGTCCCGGAATGCCTGAAGGCGACCCGCAAGCAGCTTCGGCGCAACGCCAAGGTCATCAAGGTCTGTGCGTCCGGGGGCGTGCTGAGCGAGATCGATCATCCGATCCATCAGCAGTTCAGCGTCGAGGAGTTGACGGCGATCGTGGAAGAGGCTGCGAGGGCCGACCGTGTGGTCATGGCGCACTGTCACGGCACTCCGGGCATCAAGGCCGCCCTCGATGCCGGCGCGGCGACGATCGAGCACGGAACCCATCTCGACGAAGAGACCGCTGCCCAGATGAAGGAACAGGGTGCCGTGCTCGTGCCGACGAGATTCATCGTCGAGCGACTCCTCGCTGGAGGGAGACAGGCCGGCACCGCCGAGTACGCCATGCGCAAGCTCGAGGCGATGGCGGATCAACACCTACACGCAATGGCACTTGCCCACGAGGCAGGAGTGACGATTGCGCTCGGAACCGACATGGCGACAAGTGGGCCGACCTCGCCGGTTCCATGGGGAGCCAACGGTGAGGAAGTCGTCTACCTCGCTCAGGCGGGGATGTCCCCGCTGGAGGTGGTCGAGGCAGCCACCTTCAACGGACCCAAAACCCTGGGTCCCCAAGCGCCCCGATCTGGATTACTCGCGGAAGGACACGACGCCGACATCATCGCCGTGGCTTCGAACCCTCTTGATGATGTGACCGTGCTCGCACATCCGGCGAACGTCACCCACGTCTGGAAGGCCGGCAACCTAGTGAAGAACCCGTAGGCTCCCATAGGGAGCCGTCGTGGCTCTGGGTCTTCGCTTCACTCGCCACCGTACCCTGTCCCTCGTACGCGACTGCCCGCGCTGCCCAGCGGAAATTCTTCGGGTATTGAGAAGCGCGTCGTGGTTCGATGCTGGTCTGGACCCCGGACCCTGGTTGTCTGCGGGACTACCCACACATCTGGGTCACGCTCGAACCAGTCGACGGGACCAGGCTCCATCGTCTCGGGTCGTCCTACCCAAGCCTGATGCTCCCCCTGCGGCACCGTCAGTCATTCTGCGACTACGTCTCGCTCGGAACGGGTTCGAACGATGGGGGACCCAGCACACTGCGAAGCTCACCTGCCTCGACCGTCTCATGATCCATCAGGAGCTCCACGAGGCGATCGAGCTCCTCGCGATGCGCCTCGAGGATCGATCGGGCCGCCCTGTGCTGATCGCCGATGATCTCGCCGACATCCCGATCGATATGAGCCTGTGTTGCTTCGCTGACGCCCCGACCCTGCGCCATCTCGAATCCGAGAAACGGCTGATCTTCGTCACCGTCGAATGACAGGGGGCCGAAGCTTCCCATGCCCCAGCGGGTGACCATCCTGCGGGCGAGTTTCGTGGCCTGAATGATGTCGGATTCGGCACCTGTGGTGAAGTCACCGAACACCATCTCCTCCGAAGTGCGCCCGCCGAGCATCACCGCGATGCGAGTACGGAGATAGTCACGGCTGTAATTCACTCGCTCCTCCACCGGAAGCTGTTCGGTCACGCCCAGCGCCATCCCGTGTGGAATGATCGTCACTTTGTCGACGGGATCGGCAAGCTCTGAGAACCACGCAACGAGCGTGTGACCCGATTCGTGGTAGGCGACGACTCGACGATCATGCTCGGTCATGGGGGTGTGTCGCTCGGCGCCGAGGGTGACCTTGTCGATGGCACCGGCGAAGTCCACGCCCGCGACCACGTCCGCGTCGTGCTCGGCCGCGAGCAGTGCTGCTTCGTTGGCGATGTTCGCCAGGTCGGCACCACTCAAACCGATGGTTCGCCTCGCGAGCTTGTCCAGATCGACATCGGGCCCGAGCTTCAGTCCGCGAGTGTGGATCTGGAGAATGCCGAACCGGCCCTTTCGGTCAGGGAGTGGCACGACGATCTGACGATCGAACCGTCCTGGACGGAGCAACGCGGGGTCCAGCACGTCCGGACGGTTGGTGGCAGCGAGAACGATCACACTCTGTCGTTCATCAAATCCGTCCATCACTGTAAGGAGTTGGTTCAACGTCTGTTCCCGTTCGTCGTTGACGGTTCCCATGCCGGCACCCCGCCGACGGGCGACAGCGTCCAACTCGTCGATGAACACGATCGCGGGCGCGACCTGCTTCGCCTTCTCGAAGAGGTCCCTGACCCTGCTCGCACCGACTCCGACGAACATCTCGACGAACTCCGACGCACTGATGTCCAGGAAGGGCACCGATGCCTCCCCGGCGACCGCCCTCGCGAGGAGCGTCTTGCCCGTCCCCGGCGGGCCGACGAGCAGGAATCCTCGGGGAAGGTGCGCGCCGAGCCGGTAGAACTTCTCGGGCTCCTTCAGGAACTCCACGACCTGCTGCAACTCCGCCTTCGCCTCGTCGGCACCGGCCACGTCGTCGAATGAGACGTCGGGGCGCTCAGTCGTGTACTCGCGTGCCTTGCTCTTGCCGAAGCCCAAGACTCCTGACTGTCCCTGCATCATGCGTCTCCCCATCCACCACACCAGCCCGATGAGGAACAGGAACGACACGATGTCGATCACGACCGCAACCCACGATGTGCCGACCGGTACGACGTCGACAACCACACCGTGTTCCGTGAGCAGACCGATCAATGTGGGGTCCCCTATCGTTCCGGGGAAGGTTGTCTTGAACTCGGAGAAGCTGACCGTCGTCGTCGTCGACGTGGATGCCGACGTCGTCGACGTGGATGCCGACGTCGTCGTCGTGACGCCGTCCGCGGCCTCGGCTTGTGCGAGGGTGATCGATTGTGTGAACGTGCCCGTGATGCTGTCGCCCTTGATCTGCACCCTCTTCACGTTGTCGCTCTTCACCTGGGCGAGGAAGCCCGAGTACGAGATGTCGACCTGCTGACTCGCCGACGGCAAGAGCGTGATGATGTTCCAGACGAGCAAACCGGCCAGGATGACCCACCAGATCGGTGAGATCCTCGGACGCGTCGGGTTGCTGTCGGACTGAGGGCGAAAGCCCCGCGGCGGGGACTCCTGGTCGGCCATTTCAGGCAATGCTACCGGGACCGGAATCGATCCGTGCACGAGCATCGACTGCGAGCACCCCGTGGGGCTGCACGACCAGCGGGTTGATCTCCACTTCCGCGACCTCCGGATGTTCGGCAGCGAGCATGCCAAGCCGAACGATCGCTTCGGACACGGCAGCCGCCGCCGTCTCGGACAGCTCCCGACCTGCAAACGTCGTCGCGAGGAGGTACTCCATGTCCTCGCAGGTGACGGGCGCGAGTGCGAACGCCACGTCGCGCTCCCGCTCGACATCGACCCCTCCCGTCCCGAACATGACGAGAGGCCCGAACTGCTCGTCGCGCACGACTCCCACGACGATCTCGACGTCCCCGTGCGCCATCGGCTGCACGACGACTCCACGGAGGTCCGAGTGCCGTTCACTCAGCGTGTGAAAACCTCTTTCGACCTCGGCCGAGTCGTCGAGACCGAGGAGCACGCCACCCGCACGTGACTTGTGCACAAGGTCGGGAACTTCGGCTTTGACGGCGACCGGGTAGCCGAGTGATCCGGCGGCGCGCACGGCCTCCTCCGCTGTGATCGCCGCCAGCGTCGGCACCGACGGGATGCCGATACCGTCGACCAGCTTCAGTGCTGCCGACTGCTCGAGCCATCCGGTCCCGGTCGGCATGACCACGACGGCCGGGTCCCGCACCGACGCACACGGGGTATGGGGGGCGAACGTCGAGCGCCGGTAGAGGGCGCCGAGTGCGCCGGCCGCCTCGAATGGGAAGCCGTAGTCGGGGACGTGGGCAGAACGCAGCACCTCGCGTGCCTCTGCGACCGCGGGTCCTCCCATGGTCACGACGACCACGGGCTTGGTTCGGTCGACGGCAACGATGGCGTCGGCCACGTCCTTCGCGACATACCGGGGCGGCGGCGCCACGATCACCATCACCGCGTCCACATTGTCGTCGCGGAGCACCGCTTCGACCGCACGGCTGTAGTCGACCGGTGATGCGGAGGCGAGCATGTCAACGGGGTTTTCGAAACCCGCGACCGACGGCAGGAACTCCCGCAACCCGGCCGCGGTTCGATCGGCCAGATCGGCCAAAGCGAGACCGTGGCGTTCGACGGCGTCGGCGGCGACAACCCCTGGACCACCCGCGTTGGTGACGACTGCCACCGTCCTACCACGCATCGGCGGCGCCCACGCCAAGGTACGCGCCCAGTCGAGCATCTCCTCCGTGGAAGACGCCCTGAGCACGCCCGCTCGACGGAACGCAGCATCGAAGGCCACCTCGTCACCCGCCAGCGCTCCGGTGTGACTCTTCGCAGCATGACGCCCTGCGGTGGATCGGCCTGCTTTGTGGACAATGATGGGACACCCCGCGCGTTCGGCGGCCGCAACGAAGCGACGACCGTCTCCGATGCCCTCGAGGTACATCGTCACGACTCTCGTGAAGGGATCGGCGGCAACCGCGGGAAGCAGATCCGTTTCTGTGAGGTCTGCCTGATTCCCAAGACTGACGAGTCGAGAGAAGCCGAAACCCCGGCCTCGTGACCAGTCGATCACCGCGGCAACCAGCGCTCCACTGTGACTGAGGAACGCGATCGGTCCCTCGGGCGCCCCGGAAGGTCGCAGGAACGTGGTATCCAGCGGTACGTGGGTATCGATGATGCCGATGCAGTTGGGTCCGAGAAACCTGATTTCGTGCCGGGCCGCAACCCTCAGGCAGGCCGCTTCCAGCGCGGCCCCGTTGTCGCCCGTCTCCCGAAACCCGCCCGAGGCAATCACCACGGCGCGGATGCCCCGACGGCCACACGCCTCGAGGCTGTCGGGCACCAGGGCCGCAGGCACCAGGAGGACCGCAAGGTCCACCGGGTCGGGCACCGACTCGACGCGTGCGTAGACGGGCCTCCCCAGCAGAACCCCTGCTTCCCTTCCCACGAAGTGAACGGCTCCTGGAAACCCAGCGAGGTTCTCAACAATCCCGTAGCCGAGCTTGCCGGGTTCACTCGTCGCGCCGACGAGCACGACCCCTTCTGGCTGGAAGAACGGACGGAGGTTCACGATACGACACTAGGCGAGCTTCGCTCGCCAGTCGTCAGTCCTCAGCAAGAACGCGGCCTGGAGCGGCGTGAGACCTCGGAGCGACCCTTCCAACCGAGAACCCAGAAGCTACAACCGGCAACGGCTTGCCGAGCGAGCATCACTAGCCTCTCACCCGTGACTCGCTTTGCATACTTCTGTGGCCACGAACAGTGGCAGCCCGAGACGCTCGTGGACCACGCCCGCCTCGCGGAGGATGCAGGGTTCGACCTTGCTCTCGTTTCCGACCACTTCCTTCCATGGGTCGACGATGTATCGGCGTCGGGTTTCGCCTTTGCGACGATCGGCGCCATGACCCAAGTCACCAATCAACTCGGCTTCGCGACCTCTGTCACTACCCCACTGTGGCGATACCACCCAGCGCTCGTCGCCCAGGCCGCAGCGACGATCGACCGGCTGTCCGGCGGACGATTCGCCCTCGGAGTCGGCACCGGGGAGAAGATCAATGAGAGCCCCCTCGGTTACCCGTTCCCAGCGTACGCGGAGCGTGCTGCACGCATGGAAGAAGCCCTCCAGATCATGAGGAGACTCCTCGACGGCGAGAAGCTCTCCTTTCAGGGCCGTTACTACACGACCACCGCCACCAAGCTATACAGCCCACCTGTCGGCGATGTTCCCATCTGGCTGGCCGCAGGCGGTCCGAAGTCGGCGGCGCTCGCAGCACGGCGAGCACAAGGCCTCATCACGTCTGTGAAGAACCCTGCGACAACCACGAAGAAGGTGCTCGTTCCTGCCCGTCAAGCCGCTGCGGCGGAAGGGCTGCCCGAGCCGACGATCGTTGCCACACGATGGGTGATCTTCGCGGCAGACAAGGAGGAGGCGTGGACCTCCCTGGCCCCCTGGCGTGGCCTGCGGGCCCCGGGCCGCCTCGACGCAACCGACCCCGAGGTCCTCAGGACCAGGGCTGACGATCTCGACAGGGACGAGATCCTGGCGGACTACACCATCGCCTCCAGCCCCGACCAGATCATCGACGCATACCTGCCGCTCATCACCGAGTTGTCGGCCGACATCGTCGGGTTGCAGATGACGTCCACCGATCAACCCGCCCTCATTCGCACGCTGGGCCGGGAGGTGCTTCCCGTGCTCCAAACGTCCGGTCGGCCCCAACCGTAGGGTCTTCCGCCCCCTACCCCTGGAAGCGCTCTCCCGTGATGCTTCGCGTGGAGGTCCGCCATGCGGCGAAACGTGCAAGTGAGCCTGCACATCGAAGAGGACGGCCAGGAAACGACCGTCCACGCTCGCCTCGATCTCCAGGGTGATCGATTCGAGTCCTACGGAAAGGCTCGCCGAAACCCAGACGATCCGGTGATACCGGTCGTCGGTGAGGAACTGGCGATCGCTCGAGCTCTCGGCTCTCTCACTGCGCAGGTCATGGAGGCCGCACAAGACCGGATCACGGAGCTCTCGGCCTAGGCGCTCACCCCGTGGCGCCCACGTCGGTCAGCAATCCACGTATCTGATCGGCGACACCCGGCAAGATCGGTCCCAGGGGTTCCTGCTGGAGCGCAGCGAGCAGACTGGGGCGCTGAGCAGCGATCGCGCGCCGGACGACTGCCGCGTCCGCATCGTCCCGGAGGGTGGAGAGCCAGAGACGCAGTGGTTGGGCAAAGGTCGATGCGAACGTCGCGAACAGGTCGACGCGCCAACGGTCGTCGTTGTCCAGGCGTGTGATCCAGCGAGTCTGGCCGCTGGTCTTGCGAAGAGCAACGTCGACAACGGCAAAAGACACCAGATCGACGGTAACTCTGTCGTGCTCGGCGACCAGCATGTCCGACACCTCTTCGTCGAAGTTGCGTGCGTAGGTGTCCCGGAAGGACGTCCAGAACATGGAGCGCGATTGCTCCGGGACACCCTCATCGAGGAGACGACGAGCTTCCGAGGTCGTTGCTCCGTCGAGTGCGATCAGGAGCGCCACCTGGTCGTCGAAGGTCACCCTGGCGACCTCGTCGAGATCCCCTTCCTGCACCGCCGCCAGGAGCGTCCGCAACGCCCTGGTCGGTGACGACGCTCCGACCGCCGGGGGCCGCGTGGTCGAGGTCGGCTCGTCCGCCGACGTGCATCCGGAAGCCGTGACGGCGAGCAGCAAGATGGCTGCGAGGACACGAAGCATCGTGGCGACGATAGCCTACACTCGCCCGATGCCTCGCCTCCTCCTGGCCGCGCTGATCGGACTCGCTGGAGGGATCATGTCGGGGCTTTTCGGCATCGGCGGCGGGCTCGTGTTCGTTCCGGGAATGGTGCTCTTCCTGCGCCTCGATCAGCACCGCGCCCACGCCACCTCGTCGTTCGCCGTCGTGTTCACTTCAATGGCCGGCGCGCTCCGGTTCGTGGGTGGAGGGGCCGCAGATATTGGCGTCGGGCTTCTTCTCGCCACGGGTGCGATCGCCGGAGCATTCGTCGGTGCCTCCTCGATGGGCCGGATCTCCCCGAGATGGCTCAAGACGCTCTTCGCTCTCGTCGCGATCGTGGCAGCCGTCAAGCTCTTTCTCGACGCCTCGATCGACACGAGAGCGGTCCAACTCTCCCTTGGGTTGGCGATCGCTGTTGTGCTGGTCGGCGCGGCGACCGGAGCACTGGCCTCGATGTTGGGTCTCGGTGGCGGCCTCGTGTATGTTCCAGGGCTGTCGCTCATTCTCGGCTTCGCCCAACGGCTGGCGCAGGGAACGTCACTCGTCGCGATCGTCCCCACCCAGCTCACCGCGGCGATGGTGCACCTCAGGGCCGGTCGAGTCGATCGCCAGGTCGGCCTCGCGCTGGGAACGACGGGCATCATCGGCGCCCTCGTCGGTGCGCAGCTTGCGTTCACCCTTTCGGTTCCCGACCTGCGCCGGGCGTTCGCAGTGCTGCTGGTGGTAGCGGCGATCCTCCAGGCGAGAAACCGCCCCTAGGGTACGAGGATCCTGCGGCAGTGAATGCAGCGCGGTGGGTCTTCTCCGAGCGCCTGCCTGCGTTCCGCAGCGGAAAGCTTGAGATGACACCCTCCGCACATGCCCGTCTCGTCGAGCCGGCCCACGGCGACTCCGTCTTTCCGCCCTCGAAGCTCCTCATACAACTCCAGGAGATCCGGTGGGATCAGCGAGACAGCAGAGATCTTTCGCTCCTCCCGACGTGCCAGCTCGGCATCTATCCCCCGCCACGCCTCCTTGATCTCACCGTTGAGCCGTCGCTCCTCGACCTCGACCTCCGCCAGGCGCCCTTCGACCGTGGCGATCTCCTTCTCGAGCGACTCGCGCTGTTGGAGGAGCTCGAGCACTTCGTCCTCCATCTCCTTGACCCGCCGGCGCAGGCTCTCGACATCCAATCGCAGGTTCTCGGTCTCCTTGGCGCTCATCCCACCTGCATAAAGGCGCCGTTCCTGCTGCACCACCTTGGTTTCTGCAATCTCGAGTTCGCCATTCGATCGATCGAGCTCAAGACCGACTTCCCGAAGCGTCTGCTGCCTGTCGGCCAATTCCAGCCGCACTGTCTCCGAGCGAACGTGAGCTCTGCGGTACAGCTCGAGTTCGGGAAGCGACGCCCTCGTTTCGAGCAGCCGGTCGATCTCGGAGTCGACATGCTGGAGATCCAGCAGATCGGCAAGGCTCCTGAACTCGTTCATAGCGGACCAGATGCTACACACCACCTCGTGCCACGCGCCCGGCGTCCACTAACCTGCTTCTCCGCAAGGGCGCTTAGCTCAGCCTGGCAGAGCACCTCGCTTACACCGAGGGGGTCGGCGGTTCGAACCCGTCAGCGCCCACCCGAAGCCGGCCATATCACCACTCGCAAGAATCCCTTACTAGTATGCCGGGCACCAAGGGAGGGTGTGAGTGACCATGCGGTCGGCGTACCGTAAGGATGATGGCGGTACTCTGCGCCGCTATCTGGATGAGATAGGCGCCTATCCGCTGTTGTCTGCCCAAGAAGAGGTCGAACTCGCCAAATCGATCGAACTCGGCAAGAAGGCCCAAGAAGCCCTCGACACGGGTCAGTTCGACGATCGCATCAAGGCTGAGCGGTACGCCCGACAAGGCGAAGAAGCTCGTCAGCAGTTCATCAGCGCCAACCTCAGACTCGTCGTGTCGATCGCCAAACGCTACGCGAACTCGGGTCTCGGACTCCTCGATCTGATCCAAGAAGGCAACCTCGGGCTGATCAAGGCGATCGAGAAGTTCGAGTATCGGAAGGGCTTCAAGTTTTCCACCTACGCCACCTGGTGGATCAGGCAATCGATCACGCGGGCGATTGCCGACAAGGGCCGCACCATCCGAGTGCCCGTGCACATGATGGACACAATCTCCCAGGTGCGTCAGGCCGAGAACCACCTCCGGAAGCGATCAGGGCAGATCCCCACCCCCGACGAGATCGCGGATCACGCCGGGCTCGAAGTCCGAAAGGTCATCGAGGCGATGCAAGTGGCGCCAGAACCGGTGTCGATCTTCGAGCCCGTAGGCGATGAGGAGGCGACGCTTGGCGACTTCATCGAAGACGCCGACGCTCCTGAACCTTTCGACCTGGTCGCTCTGGAGATGAGCAAACGGGACCTTGTCGATGTGCTCAACAAGCTCGACGATCGTGAGCGTATCGTCCTCACGATGCGATATGGTCTCGACGACGGAGTTCCGCGAACCCTGGACGAGGTAGGCCGCCTCTTCGACCTCACGAGGGAACGGATCCGTCAGATCGAGTCCAGGGCGCTCGCCAAGCTCCGCCACCCCACGAACCCGACGGCGATCAGGAGAATGTACGCCCCCTGATCGCTACTGAACGAGCGCCCACAACTCGCCAACGTCCGCTTCCAACGGCAGGTCCCTCTCCCCTCGCCTGGGTCGACCACGACCGCGACGCCGATAGTACGGCTGGCCTTCCCAGAAGATCACGCCACCCCACACACCCCACTCGATCCCTTCCTCGAGGGCAGCCTGAAGGCAATGGATCCGAACCGGACATTCGGCACACAGCGACTGCGCGAGTGCGAGCTCGGCCGGATCTTCGGAGAAGAACAACTCGTGCTTGCCCGACGCAACGCACGTCCCACGCCTATAGATTTCGTTCACTGATACTTCCTTCGCCTTCCGGAAACGTCCGGCGGCTCGGAAGGACAGTGGTGTCAGAGAGCGAACAGCCGCGGACGCGACGAACTTGCAGATTCTGTTCCAGGAATACGCATCCGCATGGCACCTCCCGAGATGAAGTAGCGACACCCTATCTCCATGGCCGAGGGGTCGTCAAGGCAATTTCGGGACCTCTGCCTCTAGGCATCCCCGTGACGCGCGCGATATGACGGTAGTGGAAGGAGGTGATGTCCATGGCGAAAGTCGCTGTGCGAGTCCGTTCATATCTCGAAGACAACGGCGTCGTGTTCGAAGTGGAACGCCATCGTCCCGCCTACACGGCCCAGGAGATCGCCGCGGTTGAGCACGTGCCGGGTAGCGCGTTCGCCAAAGCGGTCATCCTCATGGCGGAGAGCTCACCCTTGATGGCGGTCACATCCGCCAATCGCCACATCAGCATCGCCAGTGCGTCGGCTGCGGTCGGCTCAGCGGTGCGGCTCGCGACCGAGGCCGAGTTCGCGCCCCTGTGCCCCGACTGCGAACGAGGGGCCGAGCCACCGTTCGGCAACCTGTACGACATGCCCGTGTATCTCGACACCGCATTCACGTCGAGCGAGATGGTGTTCAACGCCGGAAACCACGAGGAGACGATCAGGATGTCGACGGCCGACTACGTGAATCTCGTGGCGCCGGTTCGGGCTGACCTGTCATAGAGCGAAGTCACAGCCGGCACGTGCTCACGCCGTGCCGGCCTCACCTGACGCCGAGCTCCGACAAGCCGGACGCGAGCTGTTCGATGTCACGAAACTCGATCGTGTGCATCCCGACTTCCTTCGCTCCATCCAGGTTCAACGGCCGGTCATCGATGAACACGGCCTCGTCTGGCGCCTTGTGGGCGATGTCCAGGGCAAGTTGGAAGATCTCCCGATAGGGCTTCTTCACACCGACGTATGACGATGTCAGGAACAAGTCGAAAACACGGTCGAGACCGAACCGTGCGATCCGGTACTGGTTCAGCTCTCTCGACTCGTTGTTGAGCGTGGACAGGAGGTACCTGCTCTTCAATGTCGAAATGAACTCGAGGGTTCCGGGAATCGCATGTGATTCTGCGTACATGCCTTCGACGAATTCCTGCCGTGAGAAGCTGCGCGTCCGATAGAACACCGTCCGGTCCAGGTAGTCGTCGAGCGTCATCGATCCGGTCTCGAATGACTCGGACACGAATTCGTGTCGATCCTGGAACTCCTCCCAGTCGAGTCCGAAGGTCTCGATGCAGTGGCGGCGGGATACTCGATCCCATCCGTTGGACAGCACCACGCCTCCGATGTCGAAGAACAGGACCGAGACACTCATCCGGTGGCTCCTTTCAGGCGACCGACATACAGATTGAACGTTCCGTCGCGGAGGAATCCGACGACGGTCATCCCCACGTCTGAGGCGAGCTCGATCGCGAGCGACGACGCTGCCGAAACCCCCGCTACACAGGGGATTCCCGCCATAGCCGCCTTCTGGACGATCTCGAACGAGATCCTGCCCGACACCATCAGTGCAAGCGACGTCAGCGGCCAGGCGTCTGCGGCCGCCACTCCAATGACCTTGTCCACCGCGTTGTGACGACCGATGTCCTCCCTCAACGCGCGAAAGGCACCGTCCATCGTGAACAGAGCGGCAGCATGCAGTCCCCCCGTCTTCGCGAACGTCTCCTGTCGGGCACGCATTCGCCCAGGGAGGCTCACCAGTACGGACCCTTCGATTGCCGGCCGATCGGCGAACTCGGGAACCGTCATCCGCACAGCATCGATCGATCCCTTGCCACACACCCCACATGACGACGACGTGTACAGGTTGCGGCGGAATCTGTCCGCGTCGATCTGCCTGCTCGTGTCGAGTCGGAGCCGGTTCTCCCCCACCTCCACGACCGCTTCGAGCTCGGTCGGATCGATCAGGATCCCTTCGGACAGCGCGAACCCCAACGCGAGATCGATGTCATCGCCGGGTGTTCGCATCACAACGGCGATCGGAGTCTCACCGATACGCAACTCGAGTGGCTCTTCGACCACGACCTGGTCGTGCAGCTCTGAAGGGACGCCATCCTCGAACCTCACGACGTCCCGCCCGGTCGATTTCACGAAGTGCAGGCTAGTGGAGAGGCGCGGTAGGCAAACGAGGTTCGCCTGCTCCCCGTACCTCGCACCTCGCATCGTGATCTGAGCTGGAGCAACGCGTTCGGTGGGATACGGCTCGCCCTGCGGTCGCAAACTGATCCCGATCGCGTACCAGGTATGGGGTACGACCCAGGGTGGGCTGGGCTCGCCCTAGGACCCGACGTGCTGGAAACCGTACCTACCTTTGATGCACAGATTCCCGCTCGTGATGTCATGGTCCAGAGGAGACGTCACCTTCACGATTTCCCCGTCCTGGACGTGCAGGTCCAGGTTGCACCCGACACCGCAGAACGCACACACGGTCCTCGTCACCTCTTGACGTTCTTCGTCCCAGGTACCGTCGGCCCGCATCTGGAACTCGGTCAACGGCATGAGCGCACCCGTGGGGCAGACCGCAACACAGTTGCCGCAGAACACACATGCCGACTCGGGCAGGGCGACGTCGAACTCCGTCGCTATCGCTGCACTCGACCCCCTCCCGGTCACGGAGATCGCGAACGTGTTCTGAGCCTGCTCCCCGCACACGTCGACGCACCGGTAGCAGAGAACACACCGGTCGAGATCCCGGACGTAGAGGTCGTTGTCGACATCGGGACCGGTCGTCTGACGTTCGATGGGGAGTCTGTCGGGATCGGCCCCGTACCGCTCAACGTCGAGCAGTGAGATGTCCGTGGTCGCGGCGAGGAACTCGATCACCATCCGCCGGCTGTGCGTGACGCGTTCCGAGTTCGTCCTCACCACCATTCCCTCGGAAACCCGGCGAGAGCATGCCGGCACCAGCGCCGCGGATCCTTCCACCTCTACGACGCAGAGCCTGCACGCGTTGGCAGGTTCCAGCGTCTCGAGGAAGCAGAGCGTGGGTACGTCGATCCCCTCGGCCCGGCAGGCCCCCAGAATCGTGATCCCATCCTCGACATCGATCGACCGGCCATCGATGGTGATGTTCATGGCGCGCCTCCGATCAAGCCGAGCTTGAAGGCGGAGCGAATCGCCGATGCCGCGGTCCTCCCCAAACCACAGATCGACGCGTCGGTCATGACTCGATCGACATCCTCGAGAACGCGCCGCTGGGAGGTATCGCCGTCCAGGAATCTCCCGAGCGCCTCCTGCTGCACCTGGGTGCCGACGCGACACGGCACGCACTGACCACACGACTCGTGGCGGAAGAACTCGGCGATTCGGCGGACAACCGCCTCCATGTCGGAGGTCTCGTCGAAGACGACGACCGCTCCCGAGCCGTAGGACTCTCCAAGGGCCGCCAGATGCTCGAACGACATGCTGTCGGTGAGGCGATCGGGGCCCATGAAGATGCCTGCCGCTCCTCCGACCAACGCCGCTCTGAACGTGCCGATCGGTCCTCCAGCGAGTTCTATGACATCGCCGAGGGGTGCACAACACGGAGCTTCGTACAGGCCGGGCTCGAGGACCCTGCCCGAAACGGAGAACAGCTTGGTACCGGTTGACCCGTCTCGGCCGAGGGCAGCGAACGCTTTCCCACCTCCCAAGACAATCGACGGGATGTTGATGAGTGTCTCAACGTTGTTGACCACCGTCGGTGCTCCGAACAGCCCCGCCTCGGTCGGAAACGGGGGTTTGGACCGCGGCTCACCTCGGAACCCTTCCACCGAGTTGAACAGTGCGGTCTCCTCACCGCAGATATAGGCGCCACCACCCTTGCGCACATCGACATCGAAGGCGAAATCGGTGCCCATGATCGACCCGCCGAGAAGCCCTGCGCCTCGTGCGGCCGCTACCGCCGACTCGATCCGTCGACGTGCGAGTGGGTACTCGCCTCGAACGTACACGAACCCCTTCTCGGCACCGACGGCAAACCCGGCGATCGTCAGCGCCTCGACAACAGCGAATGGATCCCGCTCGAGGACGACCCGGTCCTTGAACGTGCCAGGCTCCGATTCGTCGGCGTTGCAGACGACGTACTTGGTGGTCGCCCTGGATCGGCTCACCGCCGACCACTTGCGACCCGTCGGGAATGATGCCCCGCCGCGCCCACGAAGCAGCGACAGCTCGACTTCGCCGATGACCGCGGAGGGCCCTATGGCAAGTGCCTTCTCGAGCGCCGCGTAGCCTCCGTGGCGAAGGAAGTCGGCCAGGCTCGTCGGATCGACCACGCCCACTCTCGCGAGCAGATCCATGGCTCCCCCGGTCTCATCCGGCTCGGCCTGCGGCGGACGCCCTTCGATCGCACGTCTGATTCGCTCTGGGGTGACCGGCGCCACAACTGCGTCGGGAAGACCTACAACCTGAACAAGCGCTGCCGAGCCATGGGCACACTGCCCGAGACATGAGACAGGTTCGACCGCAACATCCTGGCCGAGTTCTCCGAGCGACGCACCCGAGCATGCAATGTCGTCGCAGACTCGCACCGTCGCGCTCGGCCCGGGCGTCGTTCGCAGGAGATCATAGAACGTGGCAACACCGAACGAGTCTGCCGGTGCGACCCCGAGCCGGTCAGCGAGGTAATCGAGTGCCTCGGGGGTCACCGACCCGACGGCGTCCTGCGCCGCGTGGAGTGCAGGCAGCAGCAAGTGCCGCCTGGCGCGCAGCTCGGCACCCCCACGGGCCATCCTGCCGCCCGTGGCGGAGCGAACGCCTTCACCCCATCCGATCGGCTCGGATCCGAGCACACGGTCGATCGCGACTCGTTCGGTCCGGCTGATCATCGGCGCTCCCCTCCTTGTTCGATCCTGACGGCCGTCGCCTTGTATTCGGACGTACCGGACTTGGGATCCCAAGCGTCCTTGGTGAGCAGGTTCGTGTCGACCTGGTCGGGGAAGTGGAATGTCATGAACGCCAAGCCGGGACGAAGGTTGCTGTCTGTGCGAACCGGCGCTTCGACGCTCCCCCGCCTCGAGACCACACGTGCAATGTCGCCGTCCGCGAGGCCATGGGCGGCGGCGTCCTCAGGCGACAGGTCGATGCTCTCGCCCCACCGTTTTGGTGACGAGAACCTCCCCGATTGAACGCCGGTGTTGTATGAGTCGAGACGTCGCCCGGTAGTGAGTCGGATGGGGTATTCGGCGTCGAGTTCATCGATAGGCGATACCCACTCGACAGGTGTGAATGGGGCGGGTGGGCCGGTGATGGGATCGTTCCAGAGCCGTCCGTGGAGGAACGGCGCGCCCGGATCATTCTCATCGAGACACGGCCACTGCAAGCCGCCATGCTCGGCGAGCCGCTCGTAGCTCATCCCGGCGTGGATCGCCGACAGGCTTCGAAGCTCGTCCCAGAGTTCCTCGGCGGTCGGGTGACCCCAGTCATGCCCCAGTCGCGCCGCGAGATCGGCAATGATCACGAGGTCGTCGTGAGCCTCCCCTGGGGGATCGACCGCCCTTCGAACGAGCTGAATCCTACGTTCCGAGGACGTGAACGTGCCGTCGGTCTCCGCCCAGCCGGCGGCGGCAGGGAGCACCACGTCGGCGAGTTGAGCGGTCTTCGTGAGGAACATGTCCTGCACGACCAGATGATCCAGGCCGCCGAGCAGACGCCGTGCCCGGGCAGCGTCGGCCTCCGACTGGGCCGGATTCTCCCCAATTGCGTACACCGACCTGAGATGTCCTCTCTCCATCGCGTCGAACATCTGGGAGATGTGCCAGCCGTTCTGGGCCGGCAAGGTCGTCCCGTAGACGGCTTCGAACCGGGCTCGCTCGACGTCGTCGGTCACGTCCTTGAAACCGGGCAGTTTGTTCGGAAGAGCACCCATGTCGCCACCGCCCTGCACGTTGTTCTGGCCTCGTACCGGGACGAGGCCGGAGCCCCAGCGTCCGACGTGGCCGGTGAGGAGCGCCAGGTTGATGAGCGAGAACACGTTGTCGGTGCCGTTGTGATGTTCCGTGATCCCAAGCGTCCAACAAAGCTGTGCCGTGGACGCCTGCGCGTACGTATGGGCCAGTTCTCTGATCGCTGTGGCGGGGACCCCCGTGACTTTCTCTGCGCGGTCCAGGGTCCACTCATCCACTGCGTCTGCGTATGCGTCGAAGCCGACCGTCGCTCGCTCGATGAACTCCGAGTTCTCGAGGCCGGCAGCGATGATCTCGCGTGCTACCGCGTTGGCGAGAGCGATGTCGGATCCGACGTCGATACCCAGCCAGAGATCGGCGAACTCGGCCGACGAGCTGCGCCTGGGGTCGACGACGATCAGCTTTGCGCCGCTGCGGACACCGCGAAGGATGTGGTGGAAGAAGATCGGGTGGGCGTCACGAGCGTTCGAGCCCCACAAGACGATGAGGTCGGTCTCTTCCGCCTCTCGATAGGAACTCGTGCCACCACCTGCTCCGAACACTGTCGCCAGACCGACGACACTCGGAGCGTGTCAAGTGCGGTTGCAGGAGTCGATCGTGTTGGTACCGAGTACGACCCGGGCGAACTTCTGAGCGAGGTAGTTCATCTCGTTGGTGCCCTTGGAGCAACTCATCACTCCAAGTGCACTCGCACCGTACGTGTCCGCGACCGACCTGATGCCGCTTGCGGCCCTGTCGAGCGCCTCGTCCCACGACGCTTCTCTCAGGGCCCCGTTCTCACGAACGAGAGGGTGGGTGAGCCGACTCCGATCCATGCACGCCTCCTTCGTCGATCAGCCTAGTGGCGGTCATCGCGTCATCCGACACCGCCCAGTTCGTCGACCGCGCCCCTTCGGAGGGTCGATCATCTCTTCCGAACGTCCTCCGCGAGCGAGGAGACGAGCAGATCGATCTCCTCTTCGGTGTTGTAGTAGTGAACCGAGGCACGCACCATCTCCGGCAAATCTCGACGTTCACTGTCAACCGGCGTCGACGAAGGCCGCACCACCGAGACATTGATGGAGCGGGCACCAAGCCGATGCTTCACGTTGCGCGCATCTACACCGTCCATGGTGAACGTGACGATTCCCCCACGGCGTGCCCCTAGGTCGTGGATGCGAGCGCCTCGCTCCCCAAGGCGCGAACGAAGCGTGGAGGCAAGCCCGGCGATCCGATCGCCGATCGCCTCCAGCCCGACAGCCCTTGCGTAGTCGACGGCGGTGCCCAGTGCGGCACGCGCCGCGTAGCTCGCCTCGAACATCTCGAAGCGACGCGCGTCGGGACGGACGTGGAAGTCATCGGATCCGTGCATCGTCGCTCCGTGCGCGTCGAGAAGCGCCGGCTCGGACGACTCGAGCCGCCGTCGGCTCACATACAAGAATCCCGTTCCTCTTGGGCCACGCAGGTACTTGCGACCGGTTGCCGACAGGAAGTCACACCCCAACGCCTCGACATCGATCGGAATCTGTCCAACGGTCTGGCACGCATCGAGCAGAAACGGGACACCGGCCGCCCGCGCCACCGCCCCTATCTCGTCCGCAGGGTTGATCAAGCCCCCATTCGTCGGCATGTGGGTCACTGCGATAAGCCCCACCGAATCATCGATACGGCGTTCCAACTCATCGACGGCGATCTGGCCGCTGGCGTCCGACGGAACCACCTCGACTCTCGAGCCGGTTCTGCGCGCCGCCTGGAGATAGGCGACGAAGTTCGATCCATAGTCGACTTCGGACGTCAGGATGGTCTTGCCGTGAAGATCGAGGCTGTGGAACGCCTGCCACCAAGCCACCGTGGCGCTCTCGAGGAGCGCAATCTCGCCCGGTTCTGCACCGATCATCCGGGCTATGGAACCGTATACGCCCTCGATCCTGGTCTGATGTCGCTCCGCCATCTCGTACCCACCGAGACGCGCCTCTTCAGCGATCCACGAGGTCTGGGCCTCGACGACGGGACGAGGCGGCAGTGAGCTCCCTGCGTTGTTGAAGTGGACAACGGTTTCACATCCCGGCGTGTCTGCGCGCAGCGCCGCAACATCCATGCGGTGAGGAACTCAGTCCTTCTTCAGGTCGAGCGATGCCGAGTTGACGCAGAACCGAAGTCCGGTCGGTTGGGGTCCGTCGGTGAACACGTGCCCGAGATGGGCCCCGCAATGAGCGCAAACGATCTCGGTGCGCACCATCCCGTGGCTGCGATCCTCGCGCGTCTCGATGATGCCGTCCCCTATCGCCTCGTAGAAGCTCGGCCAGCCTGATCCGGACTCGTACTTGGCCTCCGAACGGAACAGATCGGTTCCGCACACGATGCACGAGTAGGTCCCATCAGCCTTCACGTTCCAATACTCACCTGTGAAAGGTGGCTCTGTCTCCGCCTGCTGGGTGATGGCGTATTGCTGAGATGTCAGCCGACTACGCAACTCCGCGTCTTCCAGTGTGAAACTCATGCGGTCTCCTCTCGCCGTCCACGCTACCTGCCGCCAGTATCTACGCGACGAGATCGAGCACGTACAATGCTCCCATGGTTGCGGCGCGCGCTTCGGCGCGGCCGGTGGGCGCTTCTGCGAGGGTTTCGTGACCGTTGGACTGTTGGCGCTCGTCGGTCTCGTGCTTCTCGGGCTGGTGTCCGGATCCCTCGGCGCGCTGGTCGGCATCGGCGGAGGTGTGGTAATCGTTCCGGCGCTGACCATCCTCTTCGGTTTTGACATCAAGACGGCGATCGCTGCGTCGCTGGTTGCCGTCGCGGTGACGTCGATCACTGCAAGCGGCCGGTACGTCCGCCTGGGTCTGGTGAACACCAGACTGGCCCTCACGCTCGAACTGGCGACTGCGCTCGGCGGTCTCGCTGGCGGGTTCATCGGGACGCTCGTTCCGGCAAGAGTACTCTCGGTGGTCTTCGGCGTCCTGCTGGTCGTCACCGGCATCCTCTCACTGCGGGGACACGGCGAGCACGGGGAGCATGTCGGCGCGGCCGGCGTGGAACGAGCGGGATGGGAGACCAGGCGACCCCTCGGAGGCGCATTCTGGGACGAACGCACAGCGTCAATGGTCTCGTACACGGCGAAGCGACTTCCGATCGGAGAAGGGGTGTCGTTCGTCGCTGGGCTGGCCTCGGGTCTTCTCGGTGTCGGTGGCGGCGTGCTCAAGGTGCCTGCCATGAACCTCGGCATGGATGTTCCCGTGAAAGTCGCGGCAGCGACCTCGAGCTTCATGATTGGTGTCACCGCCACGGCGGGGCTCACCGTCTATCTCGGTCGCGGATTCCTCCATCCTGGCGTCGCAGCACCGCTCGCCCTCGGCGTCCTGGCCGGTGCGTTGGTCGGAACACGCTTCGCGGGTGCTGCCTCACCTCGTGCGCTTAGAACGACCCTCGGAGTCATCTTGGTTCTCGTTGCGGTCGTCATGGTTATTCGAGGTGCGGGATGAAGAGCGACTCCGGCCATGCACTCGTAGCGGCAGTCCTCCGAGGAGGCGTAGCACTCGGAGGGGTGCTACTCGCCATCGGTCTGGCGATAGGAATCGTTGCCGGCGACACTTCGACGCCTGCGCTACGTCTCACCGATCTCTTCGCCGGCGGACCGCTTCATGCCCGCCTAGAACTCGCGGGAATCCTGGTGTGCGGTGCGACGCCCGGCATGGGTGTCCTTGCGCTCATCGGCGCTCGGCTCCGAGAACGAGACTGGGCAGCAGCAGCCACCGCTACTGTCGTGGTCGGCATTCTGCTGGTCGGCATGATCATTGGTCACGTGTGAGCTGCACTACGACCCACCACACCTTCTTGCGTGAGCTAGGCACTGACAGCAGCTCACACGTGAGAAGGGACTGGGGGGGCTAGGCGAGCCAGGAGAAGTCGGTGTTGCCGCCCGACACGACGACCCCGACGCGCAAACCGTGGACGCCCATGGCCCGCACGGCAGCCAGGCCTGTTGCACCGGACGGTTCAACCACGAGTTTCATCCGCTCCACGAAGAATCGGGCCGCCGACACGATCTGATCCTCGGTCACAGTCACAACGCGAACCTGCAGATCGGTCAGGATGCGGAACGCCCGCCCTCCGATTCCGGTCAGGAGGCCATCTGCAAGCGTTCCTGGACGAGGCACTCGAGGCTGACGGAATCCACTGACGAGCGAACGATACGCGTCGTCGACCAGCTCGGGCTCCGCCCCCACGACATGGGCGTCGGGCAGCAGCGCGGCGGCAGCGATCGCTGTCCCTGAGAGGAGCCCTCCCCCACCGATCGGCGCAACCACGAGATCGAGATCGCCCATCTGCTCGGCCAGCTCGAGCATCACCGTCCCTTGGCCGGCGATCACCGCTGGATCCTCGAAGGGATGCACGACCGTGGCATCGAGTTCCGAGCGGACTCGTTCGGCGGTGGCCTCCCGCTCAGACTGTCGGCAGAAGACGACATCGGCGCCATACCCTCTGACGGCGTCGACCTTGACCTGGGGCGCCGTGTCGGGCATCACCACCGTGCATGGGATCCTTCTGATCGAAGCGGCGTACGCCAACGCTTGGCCGTGGTTGCCGGACGAGTGGGTCACCACACCCTTCGAAGCGATGTCGCTGTCCAGTGACAGCACAGCATTCACGGCTCCGCGCGCTTTGAAGGCGCCCACCTTCTGAAGGTTCTCGCATTTGAAGAGGATCGACGCGCCGAGCTCTTCGTCAAGTGTCGCGGAGGTCATCACCGGGGTCCGGTGGACATATGGCGCGATCCGGGTCGCTGCCGCCTGGATGTCATCGAACGTCACCACGCCGGCGAGTGTACCCCCTCCCCGGCCGGGGGTTCGAGGCTTCGCGACCCTTCTCTGCCGCATAGAGGATCAGGTGGCGATACCCTCTTTGGGCAATGAATATCGATCGCTTTGTGCAGCAGCTGCCGGATACGGACCCGACGGAGACCAACGAGTGGATCGACTCCCTCGACCAGCTCATCGAGGTTGGCGGCAAGACGAGGGCACGGTACATCCTCTCGCGGATGCTCATGCGCGCGCGCGAACAACAGGTCGGCATCCCGGCAACGATCAATACCCCCTACGTCAACACGATCCCAACCGAGGAGCAGGCGTGGTTCCCCGGCGACGACAAGCTCGAGAAACGAATCCGGCGCTTCATCCGGTGGAACGCCGCAGTCATGGTCGTGCGGGCAAACCATGCCGCGGAGGGCATCGGCGGCCACTTGTCGACGTTCGCGTCATCGGCGGCACTCTATGAGGTTGGCTTCAATCACTTCTTCAGGGGAAAGGACGACGGCACCCCCGGCGATCACATCTTCTTCCAGGGACATGCCGCACCGGGCATCTACGCGAGGGCGTTCATCGAGCGTCGCCTCAGTGACAGCCAGCTCGACCACTTCCGCCTCGAGGCAGCCGGCGGAGGGCTGTCGTCTTATCCGCACCCGAGACTCATGCCGGAGTTCTGGGAGTTTCCGACCGTCTCGATGGGGCTCGGCCCTCTCAACTCCGTCTACCTCGCGCGATTCAACCGCTACCTCCAGAACCGGCACATCGACGACACGACCGGATCGCGTGTCTGGGCGTTCCTCGGCGATGGCGAAATGGACGAGCCCGAAGCGCTCGCCGGCATCAACCTGGCCGCACGCGAAGGACTGGACAACCTGACGTGGATCATCAACGCGAACCTCCAACGGCTCGATGGCCCCGTTCGCGGGAACGGCAAGATCATTCAGGAACTGGAGGCGATGTTTCGCGGTGCGGGTTGGAACGTCATCAAGGTGATCTGGGGATCGGCGTGGGACGAACTCCTCGCTCGAGATGTCGATGGCGTCCTTGTCAACAAGATGAATACGACACTGGACGGCGAGTACCAGAAGTTCGCCGTCGAGGACGGCGCCTACATCAGGGAGCACTTTTTCGGGCCTGATCTCCGGCTTCGCAAAATGGTCGAGCACCTGACCGACGACCAACTCCGCAAGCTCCCCCGCGGCGGTCACGACTACCACAAGCTCTACGCCGCATACCGTGCCGCCGTCGAGCACGAGGCGCAACCGACGGTCATCCTCGCCAAGACGGTGAAGGGGTGGACCCTCGGCCCGGATGTCGAGGCAAGGAATGCGACCCACCAGATCAAGAAGCTGACCGGCCGGCAGCTCATCGGCCTACGAGACCGGCTCCACCTCGAAAACGAGATCCCTGATGAGGCGCTGACGGAGGATCAGGAACCCCCCTACTTCAGACCCGATGTGGACTCCCCCGAGTTCCAGTACTTGATGGAACGGCGCCGGTCGCTGGGAGGATCGGTGCCCGTTCGTAGCCGGCGGATCCACAGGGGAATCGATCTGCCGGACGCAGAGCCGTTCGCCGAGTTCGACGAAGGATCCGGCACCCAGTCGTTCTCGACGACGATGGCCTTCGCGAGGCTGCTCCGCAATCTGGCGCGCCACGAGACATTCGGAAGCAGGGTCGTCCCGATCATTCCCGACGAGGGTCGGACATTCGGCATGGACGGACTCTTCAAGGAGCTTCGCATCTACGCACCGTTCGGCCAGCGGTACATCCCTGTCGATGCCGGTCTGATGCTCTCCTACGAAGAGGGAACCGACGGGCAGATCCTCGAAGAAGGGATCACCGAGGCCGGTGCGGTCGCCTCCTGGACCGCCGCGGCGACCGCCTACGCGACTCGGGGCGTGCCGATGGTGCCCTTCTATACGTTCTACTCGATGTTCGGTTTCCAGCGAGTCGGCGACTTCCTGTGGGCGGCGGCAGACGCCAGGGCCAGGGGCTTCCTGATGGGGGCAACCGCCGGGCGGACCACGCTGCTCGGCGAGGGTCTGCAACACCAGGACGGCCACAGCCTTCTCCTCGCGTCGACGGTCCCCGTCTGCGAAGCGTACGATCCGGCATTCGCCTACGAACTCGCAGCCATCATCGAGCATGGCATTCGCCGCATGTACGACGGTGACGGCGAGGACGTCTACTACTACCTGACCATCTACAACGAGAACTACCCGCAGCCGCCGAAGCCGGACGGGATCGGGTCCGGCATCATCGACGGGCTGTACCGCTGGATGCCGGCGCCGGACGGGTTCGACCGTCACGCGACCGTTCTGTTCTCCGGCACGGCGCATTCCGCCGCGCGTTCGGCACAGGGCGAGCTCGCGGAGCACTACGGCGTCGGCGTGGAACTCTGGAGCGCGACGTCCTACAAGCGCCTGCGGGAAGAGGCCCTTTCGACAGAACGGTGGAATCGTCTCCACCCAGGCGAGGCCGCGAGAACGCCGCTCGTCACTCGCCTACTGTCGGACGCGACCGGCCCCATCGTTGCCGTCACCGACTACATGAAAGCGGTTCCCGATCAGATCGCACGGTGGGTGCCGGCCCGGTTCGACTCGCTCGGCACCGACGGCTTCGGGCGATCGGACACCCGTCAGGGCCTCCGGGAGTTCTTCGAGACGGATACCGCTCATGTCGTCGTCGCCGTGCTGTCCGCGCTGGCCGCCGAGGGTGTGGTCGACGACGCAGCCGTCAAGGATGCCATCGCCAGGTATGGCATCGATCCTGAGGTCGGGGATCCGAGAACCCGCTAGCCGAGCACCCGGTACAGCGGAGGCTCCGCTTCGGCTACGGAAGCGTCGTCGTTGTGGGCGCCGGCTGATAGATCTGCACCTGTTCCGGCGGAGTGATCGTCACAATCGCGGTCTGTTCATAGGTGAGGAACAGATACACGCCGCCCAGGAGGACGATTGCAACGAGCGCATAGACCGGCATGAAGATCTTCCGCCGCTTCTCGACAACGGTCACGGGAGGAAGCGGAGCCTCCGCCTCACCCGATTCGATGAGAGCGAGCTCCCTGGCATGCTCCTCCTCCATCTCATGCCGGGTGATCGATCCGTTGAACATGCTCTTGTTGAACGATTTGATGTGCACGTGGTAGATGTGCCAAACGATGATCGCGAGCACGGCCAGGATCGCTTCTCCACCGTGGGCGGCTTTCGCGGCGGGGATGAACTGGCCCGGGAGGAGTGCCGTGGTCGCGATGGGGTTCCACATCATGA
>CAYLHS010000020.1:0-31030 GCA_964383535.1 uncultured Acidimicrobiia bacterium | reverse complement strand
GGGGCATGTCCTGACCATGCAGGATGGCCATCCCGTGGGGATGCCGGTCAATCTGGGAGAGATCAGGTCGAGCCGACGAGACGAGCGAGGGCTTCGCCCAGCTCGCCTACCGGATGATCAAGCTGGGGAGTCTGGTGACCGAGCAACGTCTCGTCGTATTCCGTCACTGAGCACACGCGAAGAGAGGGTCGACCGTCGCGCCGATGGGCTGCCAAATGGTGGCTGGGTCCTGTTGGCGATGCTCCCCGCGAGGGCTAACCTCTGTCCAGTTCCCGAGGGCTGCCCTTGGAGGCTGCTCCAGTGAACATGAAGGAATGGGAAGACCTATGGAGGGTTGTACTGTGAGACACTCACGGAGACTCTGGACATGGATCGCGGTCGTAGCGCTGTTAGCGCTCGTCGCTGCGGCCTGCGGCCAGGGAACCACACAAGAGTCCACCACCACCACCGAAGCCATGTCGACGACGACGACCGCCGGAACCGGGGCCACGACGACGACAAGCGCCGGTAGCACGGCGGGCTTTACCTACAAGATCGGCATCTTCGAGGACCTGACCACCGACAACTTCTGGGCCTATTTGGACACGGAGTCGTCGGTGTGGAACGCGTATGTGCTCGGAAACCAGCACCCTGCGCTGTTCACGGTCTCGGCGCCCACGTGGCAGCTGGTGCCGGATCTTGCGACCGATCAGCCTGTCGAGGCGACACAAGAAGGCGACAACTGGGTCGTGACCCAGACGCTGCGTGACGGCTACATGTGGTCCGACGGGACCCCTGTGACCGCGCAGGACTTCGTCTTCACGTGGAACACGGCGACCCAGTTCGGGTTGGGCGGCAACTGGCCGAGCAACTTGTCAGAGTACGTGCCGGACGATCCCGCCACCACGGACACCGACGAGACACTCGACGGCGTCAAGAGCGTGGAAGCGGTCGACGATCACACGGTGAAGATCACGTTCTCGTCCGATCCCGGACTTGCCGTCTGGCAGTTCGGCATCGGCTTCATGCCGATCATGCCGCAGCACTTCTGGCAGTCGGTTGTCGACGAGGCAGCGTCCTCCGACGATCCGGCAAAGACGCTCGAAGCAGCTTCCGGCGAGGGCGAGCCCTCCGGTGGAGAGGTCATCTATGACAGCCGTGAGCCTGGTGCGTTCGCGAAGAACGTTGCCAACCCTGACGGCTACTACGACGGCACGACCTACACGTTCTACAGCGACGGCACCTTCGAGCAGGCCAACGCCGACCGCGGCTTCGACGAGAAGTACGACGGCGAGGGAACCGGTGATGTAAACCTGACGTACACCGATGGACCGTACGCCAAGGACGTCATCTACTCGATCTACTCGGACCAGAACGCCGCCATCCTGGCGCTCAAGAGCGGTGACATTCAGTTCATGCTGAACTCGCTCGGATTGAATACCGGGTTGAAGAACGAAGTACTGAATTCGGAGAACCTGTCACTGATCGCCAACCCCGCGTACGCCTTCCGGTACTTGGCGTTCAACATGCGCAAGTCGCCGATGAAGTACAAGGGCTTCCGTCAAGCGATCGGATGTCTCACGAACAAGGAGTTCCTCCAGACGCTGCTCGGCGGGGCGATCATCCCCGTGTACAGCACGGTTCCTGAAGGTGACGCCGCCTGGGCCAACTCGGACACCGAGCAGATCTGCAAGGGCATGGACGAGGAAGCCCGGTTCAACCAGGCAGTCCAGTACATGCAGGCCGACGGGTTCACGTGGGATGTTGCTCCCGAATGGGACCCCGACAACCTGGACCTGAAGGTCGGTACCGGTACCGGCTTGAAGGACCCGGATGGCAAGACGGTCCCGAGTCTGGAACTGCTCGCCCCCGGACCTGGCTATGACCCGCTTCGCTCGACGACGGCGATCTGGATCGCTCAGTGGGCCGGCTGGCTCGGCATTCCGCTCGAGGCCAACGCAACCGGGTTCAACATCATCGTGGACAAGGTCTTCGCTGCGGGCGACGCCGCGAAGGACTGGGACATGTACATCCTCGGTTGGAGCCTCGGCAACCCTGCGTTGCCGGACTTCCAGCCGGCGTTCTTCGCATCGTGGAACGATTCGGCAGATGGCGGCTTGAACACCCCGGGCTACAACGATCCGGACTTCGACGCCCTGGCCAAGGAGTTCAACGCTGCGACGGACATCGAGACGGCGAAGAAGGCCGTGAAGGCGATGGACCAGAAGATCGTTCAAGATCTTCCCTACGTCATTCTCTTCACGACCCCGATTCTCGAGACGTACAACAACACGTTGTCGTACCCCTTCACCGACACATTGTCGGGATTGCAGTTCATCAACGGGTTGCCGGCGTCCGTGCAATCCAGCGAGTAAACACCAAGAACTGAGACGATTCGAGGGGAGGGCCCGAGCCCTCCCCTCGACGCGTCAGGTGCTAGAGTCCTACAGCCTGCACAAGGGCAGTTGAGGAGGGCCAGTGTGCTGAAGTACATCGGGAAGCGAACCGTGCAGAGCATCATCGTGTTCTTCGTGTTCCTCACCGCAACGTTCTTCTTGCTCCAAGCGCAGCCCGGCGACATCAGCGACCAGTTCCTTTCCAATCCGAAGATCACGCCCGAAGTGCGTGCGCAGTTCGCGGAGCGGCTCGGACTCAACGGCTCGGCCTGGGACCAGTACGTCCGGTATCTCGAGAACTTCGTGACCGGGAATCTCGGTGTCTCCTTCTCGGAGTATCCACGCGAGGTCTGGAGCATCCTCAAAGAACGCGTCCCGCGGACGGTTGCGCTCTTCGTGTTCGCCACGCTTCTCGCATTCCTGATGGGATTCAAGTCGGGCAAGGTGCTCGCCTGGAGAAGAGGGAAACGTGGGGAAAACGTGATCACCGTGGTTGGGGTATTCTTCCAGACCGTCTTCTACCCGTGGTTCGCGCTCATCATGATCAGAACGTTCTCCTTCAACCTGAAGTTGTTCCCCGGCGGCAAGTTCCTGACGGTTGAGAAGTGGCTGGAGAAGCCGGACACGTTCGATGCCAACGCCGTGTTCGGTCGGATGCTCCTGACAGTCACCCTGCTTGGCCTGGCACTCGCCATCGTCGAGATCTGGACCCGCAGAATGAACAACAGGGTGGTGGGGCGTCGGATCTCGTGGGGTGGACGGATTCTCTTTACCGGGATCGTCGTCGTGTGGTGGATGACCGCCTGGTCCGAGATGCTGCCGTACGCGCTCGACATCGCCGACCATCTCATCCTGCCGACGATCACGCTCGCTCTGGTTGGATTCGGCGGGACCATGCTGCTGACGAGGGCATCGATGCTCGAGACCCTCCGCGAGGACTACATCCTGACGGCCCGTGCGAAGGGTCTTTCGTCCAAGTCGATTCGCGATCGCCATGCAGCCCGGAACGCACTGCTGCCCGTCACGACCTCACTCGTCATCGCGCTCGCGTTTCTGATCGGTGGCGGGGTCATCACCGAGACTGTCTTCTCATGGCCTGGAATGGGCGAGACGCTCTTCAAAGCCGCCCTCACCGAAGACATCCCGCTCGTGATCGGATCATTCACCTTCATCGCAGTACTCGCCCTCGTCGCCCACATGGTGGTCGACATCTTGTACATGTACCTGGATCCTCGGATCAGAGTGGGAGACTGAGTCATGGGTGTTCCTGAACTACAAGAGGGTGCCGTCGCCGTTCGGGAGGAGGCGCTCTGGAGGGTTCGGCTTCGCCTGGCGTGGCGAGGGCTCAGGAAGGGGTGGTCCTCCTTTGCCGGCAACCGGATCGGCCTCGTCGGGCTGTCGATCATCGTGCTCTACGGACTCATGGCCCTGGCGCACCCGATCCTCATGGGCACGGTCTGGCAGCCTTCCGTCTACGACCCCGTGATCGGCTACGACGCTCCTGTCGTCCAGAAGGTCGTCGTTCCCGACAACGAGGTCACGGACACAGCGACGCAGATCGACCTGTTCAGCGCCCGGCTCCAGAATCCGCTGCTCAAGGTCGGTGACACACTCGACGTCTCCGAGCAGCCGGCGCCGCCCTCACGCAAGCATCTGCTCGGGACGGACCCGCTTGGCCGAGATGTTCTGTCGCAGCTCATGTACTCGACACGGGCGGCGTTCCTGCTGGGAATCGTGGCCGCGGTGGTGACGGTGGGCATCGCTACCACGGTGGGATCGGTGTCGGCGTTCTTCGGGGGAATCGTCGACACGCTGTTCATGCGGTTCGCCGACCTGATCATCCTCGTGCCGCTGATTCCGATCCTGATCGTTCTGTCCGCCTTGATCCACTTCGAGTTGATCCACCTCGCGATCGTGCTCGGTGTCCTGTTTGGCTTCGGGGGTACCGCGATCATTCTGAAGTCCCAGGCGCTGTCGGTGTCCGTGAAACCCTTCATCGACGCCGCCCGCGTGGCAGGCGGGGGCCGGATGCACCTGATTCTCCGCCATGTCGTCCCGAACGTGCTCCCGCTGAGCTTCCTCTACATGATGTTCTCGGTGACCGATGCCATCTCCATCGAAGCCACCCTGTCGTTCCTGGGCCTTCTGAACATCCCCATGAGCTGGGGCATCATGATCTACTTCGCCAACACGCAGGGCTATCTGCTCTCCAGCGCGAGCTACTGGTGGCTCCTCTGGCCCGCAGGGCTCTCAGTCACGCTGCTGGCGGGCTCCTTCTACCTGGTAGGGCGGGCCATGGACGAAATCATCAATCCCAGACTCAGGAGACGCTGATCCCGATGAGCCTCGACCAGCAGGCGTTCGTCGCCGAACCCGTGCTCGATGTCCAACACCTGACCATGCACTACACGGTGAAAACGGGTGAGGTGCGGGCCGTCGACGATGTGAGCTTCACCCTCGGGCAAGGGGAGGCGCTCGGACTGGTAGGTGAGTCCGGGTGCGGGAAGACGTCGATCGCGATGACCCTCATCCGTCTGCTCGCCGACAACGCCAAGATCGTCGATGGGAAGGTCATCCTCGCAGGGACCGACGTGGCCAGGCTGAACGACGACCAGATGCGCAAGCACCGGTGGAGCGACATCTCGATGGTGTTCCAGGGTGCAATGAACGCGTGGAACCCGGTGTACAAGGTCGGTGATCAGATCTGGGAGGCGATGGAAGAGCACTTCCCTGACATGATGGAGGGCGAAGGCCGTCAGCGCATCGCCGAGCTGTTCGAACTCGTAGGACTGGCCCCCGAGATGATGGATCGGTATCCGCACGAGTTCTCAGGGGGGATGCGACAGAGGGCCATCATCGCGATGGCGCTCTCGTGCGATCCGAAGATCATCATCGCCGACGAGCCGACGACCGCGCTCGACGTGATCGTGCAGGACCAGATCCTCCGCGAGTTGAAGCACGTACAGGAAGCGCTCGGCATGGCGATCATCTACATCTCACACGACGTCGCCGTGATCGCCGAAGTGAGCGACAGAATCGGGGTCATGTACGCGGGGAAGCTGGTCGAATTGGGCTCCACCGACGAGGTGTTTCCTCACCCCAAGCACCCGTACACGTACTTGCTGCTCGCCTCCACGCCGAGTGTCAAGGGGCCTCGGCGGAAGCTGGCTCCACTGGAAGGAGAGCCGCCGGACCTGTTGAACCCTCCGAGCGGTTGCCGGTTCCATCCGAGATGCCCGTGGGCGACCGAGGTATGCAGCACCGACGAGCCTCCCATCAAGGAGCTGTCCGAAGGCCACAGCGTTGCATGCTGGCATTCAGATGAGGTTCCGGAGCTCGGGAGGTTGGAGGCATGACGGTGGAGCAACACCAGAACGGCCCCCTCGTGAAGGTCGAGAATCTCCAGAAGTTCTTCCCTGTGGGAAGGGGCCTGTTCCGCAAGGCCACCCAGTTCATCCACGCAGTCGACGGCGTCTCGTTCGAGATCGGCCCGGGAGAGAGCCTCGGGTTGGTGGGGGAGTCCGGGTCGGGCAAAACCACGACTGGACGGATCCTCGCACGGCTCGAGCACACCACCGGGGGGTCCATCGAACTGCAGGACGGCGATCGGATGCTCAACGTGTCTGACATCGGCAAGGACGGGATGAAGCGCTTCCGTCGTCGCGTCCAGATGATCTTCCAGGATCCGTACGAGTCCATGAACCCGAGACGGACGATCTACGATACGATCGCCGAGCCACTCCAGGTGCAGGGAATCGGGCGCCTGCCGGAAAGGGAGCAACGCGTCAGCGAACTCCTGGAGATGGTGGGGCTGACACCGGCCGAGAATTTCATGTTCCGGTACCCGCACGAGCTGTCCGGTGGGCAGCGACAACGGGTCGCCATCGCCAGGGCCCTCGTGATCGACCCCGTGTTCGTGGTCGCTGACGAGCCCACCTCCATGCTGGACGTCAGCATCCGGATCTCGATCATGGACATCATGCTGAAGCTGGCCGAGGAATTCGGGGTCTCCTACCTCTACATCACTCACGATCTGGCCGTTGCCAGGTACATGTGCGACAGGATCGCGGTCATGTATCTGGGCAAGATCGTCGAGATCGCAAAGACCGAGGATCTCCTGGCCAGGCCGCTCCATCCCTACACGCGAGCCCTGCTGTCTGCCGTGCCGGTGCCGGATCCGAGCTACTCGCGGCCGGACGTCGAGATCCAGGGAGGCATCACCAAGGCGATCGACCCGAAGCCCGTGTGCCGCTTCCTGGATCGGTGTCCATGGGCGACGGAACAGTGCCGCACGAGCGACCATCCCGAGCTGATCGAGATGGAGCCGGGACACTTCGTTTCGTGTTACGTCGTGGAGCAGAACCGCTGATCCTCACCATCCCCAACCTCATCTCCACGCTACGGTTGGTCGGCGTCGGCGTCTTCGCGTGGCTCATTTTCGGACGGGCCGAGTACGCGCTGGCCGGGTGGCTTCTCCTCGGCATCGGGTGGACGGACTGGATCGACGGCTACCTGGCTCGGCGTCTCCATCAGGTCTCGGAACTCGGCAAGGTCCTCGATCCACTTGCAGATCGGCTCGCGATCGCCACGGCGGTTGTCGGGGGAATGGTGGTTGGTGTGATCCCACTCGTGCTGGGCTTCGGCATCGCCCTACGAGAACTGGGTGTCGCGGTCGGCACGATCTTCGTTGCGACCAAGGGTGGCAAGATCGAGGTGCGCTGGCTCGGGAAGCTCGCGACGTTCCTCCTGTATGGAGCAATTCCCGCGTTCTTCGTAGCGCAGGGGCCGTTCATCCCGACCGTGTTCCTTGTCATCGCGTGGGTACTGGGCGTGATCGGGTTGGCCCTCTACTGGTGGGTCGCGTGGCTGTACGCCAGGGACCTGTGGGCGCGGTAAGCTCGGTTCAACGAGAGGAGCATTCATGCAGGTTGCATCCGACAGGCGGTACTCACAAGACCACGAGTGGGCTCTCATGGATGCCGACGGCAGGGTGCGTATCGGGATCAGCGACTTCGCGCAGGACGCGTTGGGAGACATCGTCTATGTGGAACTCCCAGAGGTAGGCAGCTCGTTCGGTGTCGGCGATTCGATGTGTGAGGTGGAGTCCACGAAGTCGGTGTCCGATGTCTTCGCTCCGGTGTCCGGAACGGTCGAGGAAGTGAACGACGCGTTGACCGAACGGCCGGAACTCCTCAACGCAGATCCCTATGGCGGCGGATGGATCGCCGTCATCGCTCCATCCGAGCCCGATGAATTCCAACAACTGATGGACGCTGCCGCGTACGAGGCGCTGACAGCCGGGGCGTGAGGCGACTGGCGGATCTGTCCCGCTACGATACGACCAATGCACTGTCCTACCTGCCGCGCTGAGATCCCCAACGATGCCGTCACCTGTCCGGCCTGTGGCGTCGTGATTGAGCACGAGCCCACGATCACGTTCGTACCGGAAATGGCCGACTTCCCGACGGAGATCAAAGGAGTGGAAGGAGAGTTCGTGCTCGTCGTCAAGCGGGGACCGCGAGCGGGAATGGGATGGGTGCTCCAGGAGGGAACGACCACGGTTGGCCGGCATCCCGAGTCCGACATCTTCCTGGATGACATCACTGTCTCGCGCCACCATTGTCGACTTGTCAACGACCGAGACGGTTTGAGCGTCGAAGACTCGGGCTCGACAAACGGGACCTATGTCAATGGGAGTCGGGTGGATAGAGCCGCACTCGCTGCGGGGGACGAGGTAATTGTGGGCAAGTTCCACCTCAGTGTGGGGAAAGGCCATGAGTGAGGGACTCTCCATCGGTGAGTTGATCTCTCATCTGAAAGGCGAATTCCCGGACTTGACGGTCTCGAAAGTTCGCTTTCTCGAGGGCAAGGGCCTCATCAACCCGGGCCGGAGCAGCTCGGGGTACCGATCCTTCAGTGACGAGGACATCGCGAGACTTCGGTACATCCTTCAACAGCAGCGCGATCACTTCCTCCCCTTGAAGGTGATCAAGTCGAAGCTCACCATGTGGGAACGCGGTGAGGAGCTTCCGGTGCCCTCACCGACCGGTCCTCCTCCGGAACAGCTCTTTCAACAACCCGGGCAGGACGTCGAAAGGGATGAACTACGGCGGGTGACCGGTCTGTCATCCCGCCAGATCTCGGAACTCGTTGACAATAGGGTGGTTCGTCCCGAGCCGGACGGACCTGAACGCTTCTCGGCCGAGGAAGTGGCCGTTGCCACCCAGGCGCAGCGCTTGCTCGCGTACGGCCTCGAGGCCCGACACCTCCGGTCCTTGCGTATCTCGACCGGGCGGGACGCAGAACTCCTCTCGGCGCTGACTGCGCCGCTCGTCCGGGCGAGAAGCCCCGAGGCCCGCCAGCGTGCCGCGGAGATCCTCGCAGGATGCGCCGACGCGATCGAGCGGATGCGGAGCGCCGCGCTGTCGGAGGATTTGCGACGCTTGATGGCGGAGTAGGAAGGTGGGGTTGACTTCTCGCCGCCGGGCCAGCCATGCACATCGGAAGCGTGTCGCCTTCCTTGTGATGATCTGCGTTGTCGCCGCGATGGGGCTCGGTCCGGCCACGGCCGCCGTCGCCGCCCCATCCGATGTCCCACCTCTCCCGCTCTTTGGCGCGTTCGTGGGTGCGCCGCCTCAGGTAGGAGCGCAGTCATGGATCCTCTACGACGATACGTTCGGGAAGGAACTCGGCGAGCATGCCGCCGACGTGCCACGACCGATGGCGTCCACCACCAAGATCATGACAGCGATCGTTGCTCTCGAGAATGGGGATCTCGACCAGGAGATCACGGTGACGCAGCAGGCCGTAGATGTGGGCGAAGCGGAAGTGGGGCTGGTCGCAGGGGAGCGTCTGACGCTCCGGCAGCTTCTGACCTCCATGCTCGTCCGGTCCGGAAACGATACGGCGATGGCGATTGCCCAGGGGGTCGGGGGCACGGTTTCGAAATTCGTGCAGATGATGAATGACAAGGCCCGAGAGATGGGACTCGAGAACACCCATTTCGCGAATCCCCACGGCCTCGATGAGGACGGCCACTACACGTCGGCCCGCGACCTGCTCACGATGGCGCGTGCTGCGATGGAGGACCCCGTGTTCTCGACGGCCGTACGCACGCAGACGGTGCGACTCCCCGATGCTCCAGATGGCACGGTTCGAGTAGTCACAACCACGAACCAACTGCTTGGCTCCTACCCGGGGGCGATCGGAGTGAAGACCGGCTACACGGGTCTGGCCGGCCATGTGCTCGTCGCCGCCGCCGAACAACAAGGGCGGCGATTGTACGCGGTCGTGATGGGTTCGACCGACGCCTTCTCCGACGCGACGGCCCTGCTCGACTACGGGTTCTCCGAGTTCGGCGTCATCCCGGTGATCATGAGCGGAGTCACCTATGCACAGCGGCGCGTCGCCGCAAACACCGACAGCCTCGAGGCGGGTTCCACGGTCGAGACGTTCACGTCGTTGCAGGAACCCGTCACGCTCGACGCCGAATTCGATCAGTCGAAACCCATCATCACCGCGCGGGTCGGTGGAGAAGCGATTGGTGCTTCGGAGCTGGTGGGGTCCGACGTTCGAGATCTGCCCACGTTCAAGGACGCACTCGGCTGGATCGAGACCTACTGGTCGTGGCTGTGGGGCAAATGAACGAGGTCGTCGAGGTCATCGCCGAAGGACCACTCGCCGAGAGGGTGCGTTCGCTCGGCGAAGCGATCAGCGCAGACTACGAAGGCAAGGTCCCCGTGCTCGTGGGAGTCCTCGCAGGCTCCCTACCGTTCCTCAGCGATCTCTCGCGAGCGATCACAGGGGATTGCGAGATCGAGTTCCTCTCCCTGAACCGGTTCGGCGAAGGAGGACGCGCCCGAATTTCGATGGATACCGAGATCTCGCTTGAGGGCAGGGACGTCCTGATCGTTGAGGACATCGTCGACACCGGATTGTCCCTCACATTTCTGCGACGCCTCCTGAACACCAGAGACCTGGAGAGTCTGCGCACGGTCGCCCTGCTGGACAAGGTGCCGAGACGCATCGTGGAGGTCCCGATCGAGTACCGAGGGTTCGAGGTAGGAGATGAGTTCCTCCTTGGCTACGGACTGGACTGGGAGGGAAGGTATCGGAACTTGCGCTCGATCTGGGCCGTGCTTGACCTCTCGGCGTTTCAGGCGGACCCCGGCATCTTGATGGAATACGCCTTCTGATAACCTGAACCTCGTGACGGATCACGTCCCCTTGGAACTGGTCGGTGTGCGACTGCAGCTGCCGACGAACCAACCGGTCGTGCTGCTACGCGAGGCGGCAGGAACTCGGTATCTTCCGATCTGGGTCGGGGCGGTCGAGGCGACAGCTATCGCATACGCAGTCGAGGGCCTGGTACCCATGCGGCCGCTGACCCATGATCTTCTCAAGCTCGTCACCGAGTCGCTGGGCGGCAACGTCGCGAGAGTCGTTGTGACGGAGCTGAGGGATGCGGTGTTCTATGCAGACCTGGTGCTCGAGCAGGCGGGCCAGGAGGTGCATGTCTCGGCGCGCCCGTCTGACGCGATCGCATTCGCCGTTCGCACGGGGTCGCCCATCTTCGCTGCTCCGGAGGTCATCGACGAAGCGGGGGTCGAGATCAAAGACGCGGAAGAGGAATCTGAGATCGAGAAGTTCCGGGAGTTCCTCGACGAGGTGACACCGGAGGACTTCGCGCCGCCCCCCGAGCGCTAGGAGCGGCTGTGACTGGCTCCGCCAGAGTCCGGATCGGCGCAGCCATCTTGGTGGTCGTGCTCGTGATCGGCACCGTCGGGTTCATGCTGGTCGAGCACGCGTCTCTGCTCGAATCCCTCTACATGGTTGTCATCACCGTTTCCACGGTCGGATTCCGCGAAGTCGTCGCGCTCTCCCAGGCGGGACGGCTTCTCACCATGGGCTTGATCGTCGTCGGAGTGGGAACGCTGTTCTTCACGGCCGCCGCGGTGATGGAAGTGGCGGTTGAGAACATCTCGGAACGGAGGCGAGGTCAAGTGGAACGAAGGATCGAGCATCTATCAGGTCATACGATCATCTGCGGGTGGGGGCGAGTCGGCAAAGGGGTATGGGAGATTCACGACGAGCACGAGGTTCCATGCGTCGTCATCGAGCGTGATGCGACCACGGCCGAGGCCGCGAGGACGCAAGGTGCGGTCGTGGTCGAGGGTGACGCCACCCACGATGAAACACTGGAGCGGGCTGGCCTTGCGCGGGCCGGAGCCCTCGTCGCGGCGGTCAACTCGGACTCCGACAACCTGGTGATCGTCCTGTCGGCCAAGGCACTCCGACGTGATCTTCTCGTGGTGGCCAGGGCGTCGGACCTCGAGGCGGAGCACAAGCTGCTCCTGGCCGGCGCGAGTCAGGCGGTCTCGCCTCAGTCGGTCGGAGCCCGCAGGCTCGCATCGCTGGTGATCCAGCCGGAGCTGACCGATTTCATCGACCTCGTTGCCCGGAGAGGACCCGTGGAGTACAGGGTCCAGCGGGTCCCTGTCATGGAAGGCTGCATGGTGTCGAACCAGACGCTGCGGAGCGCGGATCTCCGACAGCAGTCGGGAGCGATCGTCATCGCAGTGGAGCGCGGCGACACGGGAGAACTCTCGTTCAACCCGGATCCAGGTGCGATGTTGCATGCAGGCGACGTGCTTGTCGGAGTCGGGCTCCCCGGCCAGCTCGATCGGCTGGTCGCGCTCTGTGCTGGATGAGTTATCCACAGAGGTTGTTGACAACTCCGATCTCGTGCAGGTAACTTGCGAATTACGACTGTGTAACCTGAGGAGTGACAATGGTGGGTGAGCAGGGATTCCGAGCGCCGCACGTGTGCAATCTGGTCGGTATCACCTACCGGCAACTCGACTACTGGGCGCGAACCGGCCTCCTCAAGCCGTCGCTGAAGGCCGCCAAGGGTTCCGGCTCCCAGCGTCTCTATTCGTTCGGGGACGTGGTGCAGCTCAAAGTCGTGAAGCGACTCCTCGACGCCGGGATGAGCCTCAAGAAGATCCGGCAGGCGATCGAGATCCTGCGCGCCCAACTTCAGTCGGATCAGCCGCTTGCAGATGTCACCCTCCTCTCCGACGGGCAGACGATCTACGCCGCCCACTCGTCGCAGGAAGTCGTCGACGTGTTCCGGCGGGGCCAGGGTGTCTTCGGCATCGCTGTCGGCCCGGTTCAAGAAGAACTCGAAGGCGAGATCCACGCGCTGTGGGGAAGCGAAGAACCGGCATTGAGAGAGGCAGGGGTCTGAGGAGCGATCTCACCTTCGAGGGTGGGCCGGCCGAACAGGTCGCTTTCGCCCACAACAGCGAGCGGCAGTTCGCGCGCCTGCTCGATTTCTACGGCATCGAGTGGGAATACGAGCCGCGAGCGTTTCCGATCTCGTGGGACACCGACGGCGCGCCGACCGGCTACTTCGCTCCGGACTTCTACCTCCCCGACGAGGACGTCTTCATCGAGATCACCACGATGAACCAGCGCCTCGTAACGAGGAAGAACCGCAAGGTCCGGCGCCTCAGAGAGCTGTATCCGGACGTCACCTGCAAGATCTTCTACCAGCGCGACTATCTCCAGCTGTTGGTCAAGTACGGCCTCGAAGAGCCCGACCAGCTCGAGGGCACGAGCACCCCGACGCGGATTCCGGGCCCACCCGACGTCACCATCGCGGACGACGAATCCACCGGCTGACACTCCGGCAGGGGCCGGGATTACCTGCCCTGCGAGACGTCTAAGCTGAGCTCGAGGTTCCCGAAGGAGTGACATGCCACGTTCACCGCTTCATGACGAGCACTCGCGACTCAAGGCGAAGTTCGTGGACTTTGCGGGGTGGGAGATGCCGGTCCAGTACGGAGGGGTCATCGCGGAGCACGAGGCGGTTCGGACCTCGGCTGGTGTGTTCGATGTCTCTCATCTCGGCCGGTTTCTCCTCGAAGGGGACGGCAGTACGGATCTGCTTCGCAGGCTCCTGTGCAACGACATCGCGGACATTGAACCGGGACGTGCGCAGTACACGATGTCGCTGAACGATCGGGGAGGAGTGCTCGACGACATCATCGTGTGGCGATGGGACGCTGAGCGCTACTGGGTCATCCCCAACGGTGCCAACGACAACGCCATCCGCTCACGCTTCATCGATGCGGCCCCAGGATCGGTCCGGATCGAGTCGATCAGAGAAACCACCGCACTCGTCGCGTTGCAGGGACCGGACGCGCCCGACGTGTTCGACAAGGTCTTCGGCTTGATGCCGGCACATTTCGGAGTGACTACAGGAACGTTCGACGGTGCTGAAGTCCAAATCGCAGGCACCGGCTACACGGGCGAAGTGGGTGGGGAGATAGCAATCGCAGACACGCACGCGGTGTCGATGTTCAGGGCATTGCTCGATGCCGGTGCAGCCGCATGCGGTCTGGGATCTCGAGACACGCTGCGTCTGGAGATGGGGTACCCGCTGTGGGGGCAGGATCTCGACCCCGATACGACACCGCTCGAAGCCGGTCTGCGGTGGGTTGTCGCATGGGACCACGATTTCGTCGGCAAGGAAGCACTTGAACGTCAGCGTGAGGAGGGAGTGCACAAACGGCAGATCGCCTTCGAGATGCTGGGAAGGCAGATACCCCGTCATGGTTATGCGATGCGGGCAGGCTCGTCCATCGGGACCGTCGCGAGCGGCAACTTCAGCCCAACGCTGGGCAAGGGCATCGGGCTGGGGTACCTGGCCCCACCCGCCGACCCAGAGGCACCTGTCGAGATCGAGATCAGGGGCCGTTGGGAACCAGCCCGGCGAGTTCGGCTCCCGTTCGTCAGGAGATGACACATGGACTTCACACCTCATACCAGTGAGGACCTCTCCATCATGCTCGAGCGACTCGGGCTGGATCACGTGGACGAGCTCTTCGCCCACCTCCCGATGGAGGTGCTCGTCGACCGTTCGCCCGACGTCGGCACGGGTCTCTCCGAACCCGAAGTCCAGCGGCTCCTCTCGTCACTCGCTGATCTCGACCGGGAACTGGTCTGCTTCGCCGGCGGCGGATTCTACGACCACTACGTATCTCCAACTGTTCGCGCGCTGACGGCACGGCCCGAGTTCGTAACGGCCTACACGCCCTACCAGGCCGAAGTCTCGCAAGGGGTCCTGCAGGTGCTGTACGAGTATCAGTCCATGGTGTCGGGGATCACCCAAATGGACATCACGAATGCCTCAATGTACGACGGCGCCACCGCAGCGGCCGAAGCAGTCAATCTTGCAGCGCTCAGTACCGGACGCTCGAGTGTGTGGGTATCCCGAGGGGTGAGTCCAAGAGTACGAGAGACGATTCAGACGCTGGCCACGGCCCGTGGCTTGGAAGTGGTAGAGCATCCCCTCGTGGGTGGGCGCACCGCGTGGGCCGAGAACGCTGCCGACCCGCCGGCCGCGGTCGTCTGGGCCCAGCCCAATTACCTCGGGGCAGTCGAGGACTATGAGACCGGGGTTCGAGTCGCCCGCGAGGTGGAGGCCCTTGCGGTTGTCTCCTATGACCCAATGACCCTGGGCGTCTTACGGAGCCCGGGCGCAGCGGGTGTTGATATCGCCGTCGGTGAGGGTCAACCGCTGGGGTCTCCGATGACGTTCGGTGGACCCGGACTGGGCTTGTTCTCACTCTCGCAAAAGCACGTTCGGCGGATGCCCGGTCGGATCATCGGCAAGACCATCGATCGGGATGCCACGCCGGCCTACGTCATGACCCTGCGGGCCCGTGAGCAGGATATTCGACGAGCAAAAGCGTCTTCCAATATCTGTTCGAACCAGGCCTTGAACGCAGTCGCAGCGGCGATCCAACTCGCCTGGCTCGGTCCTGCGGGACTCCGAGAGGTGGGGGAGCAGTCCGCCCAGAAGGCCCACTACCTCGCGAATCGCCTCATGGAGCTACCAGGCGTGCAGATGGCGAACGACGCCACGTACGTGCGTGAGTTCTCCGTGTTGCTTCCAATCGAGCCCGAGGAGGTGATCGAGGGGATGGCCGACCGCGGCTACCTCGCGGGAATAGCGTTGTCGAAGGACTACCCGGAACTCCCTGGTGGACTCCTCGTCGCCGTCACAGAACGAAGGACGCGAGAGGAGCTCGACGGGTATGTGAGTGCGTTGAAGGAGGTGATCGCTCATGCCTGAACCCGGTGGACGCGCATCGTCATCACCGCTACTCGGTGGCGGACCGGAGCCAACTCTGGCCGATCTATCCAGCGCGGGAAGGAAGGCATGGTCGTTCCCCAACCTGGACGTACCGGCCGAGACGCTCGAGATCGACGAGCGTAGGGACGACGCTGTTCGGCTCGTGGAGGTGGCGGAGCACGACATCGTCATGCACTTCACCCGCCTCGCACATCGCAACTTCGCCGTCGATCTCGGTGCCTACCCCTTGGGGTCGTGCACGATGAAGTACAACCCCAAGGTCGCCGATTGGACCGTTGATCTCTTTGCCGGGCTCCACCCCGACGCACCTCCGTCCACAACTCAGGGCGCGCTCGAGGTTCTCGTCGAGGCCGAACGGATTCTGTGCGAACTCACCGGCATGTTCCGCGCGACATTCCAACCGGCCGCCGGAGCCGCAGGGGAGCTGACGGGCATGATGATCACCCGGGCCTATCACACCGCCATGGGCAATCCCAGGACCGTAATGCTCGTCCCCGACTCTGCACACGGCACGAACCCGGCATCGGCAGCCCTCGCGGGTTACACCGTACGCGAGGTGCCTTCCAACGACCGGGGACTCGTCGATCTCGACGCCCTCCGGGAAATGCTCGACGAAGAAGTGGCCGGGCTCATGCTCACCAACCCGAACACACTCGGCCTCTTCGAGGAGGATATCCTCGACATCGCGGACGCCGTCCACGACGTCGGCGGTCTCCTGTACTACGACGGGGCGAATCTCAACGCGATCCTCGGCGTTGCCCGTCCTGGCGACATGGGGTTCGACATCGTCCACTCGAACCTCCACAAGACTTTCGCGACCCCGCACGGTGGTGGTGGCCCCGGGTCGGGACCCGTCGCCGTAACGAGGACACTCGCGCCCTTCCTGCCCGGTCCTCTGCCGGTCCGTGACGAACACGGCCAGCTCGCATGGGAAATGCCTCGCATGTCGATTGGGCGTGTTCACGCTCGACACGGCAACTTCGGGGTCGTCGTACGAGCGCTCACCTACATGCGCGCGCTCGGGACCGCCGGCCTCCGACAAGTCGCCGAACGGTCGGTGCTGAACGCCAGGTATCTCGCAGCGCTGCTCTCGGACCGCTACCAGATGCCATACCCGGCGCCATGCATGCATGAATTCGTCGCATCGACCGAGAGGATCAAAACGGACACGGGCGTCCATGCGATGGACATCGTGAAAGCGCTCCTGGACAAGGGGTTCCACGCGCCGACGATGTATTTCCCCCTGATCGTGCCCGAGGCGCTCATGTTCGAACCGACCGAGACCCAATCGAGAGAGACGATGGAAGCCATGGCGGCAGCGATCAACGAGATCGGGGATGCTTGCTACACGGATGCCGAATCGATCGAGGATGCACCTGTGCGCACGCCCGTTCACCGACCAGACGACGCACGAGCGGCCCGGCATCTCGACGTGACCTGGTTCATGGAGGAGTGATGGACAAACGAGCAGCACGCGACGGCACGATGCTTGCAGTTCGACGGTGGCCGGTTGCCGATGCAACCGTATCGGTGCTGCTCGTGCATGGCCTGGGTGAGCACTCCGGCAGGTATGAGCACGTGGGCCGGTTCTTCAACGAGCGTGGCATGGATGTGACGGCGTTCGACCTTCGCGGTCATGGCCAATCGGCAGGTCGTCGAGCCTACGTCAACCTCTGGTCGGACTACCTGGACGATGTCGAGGACATGCTGGGGGACCTCGAGGCTCCCACGCGGGTTCTCTACGGCCACTCGCTGGGGGGTCTGATTGCCGCCTCCTATGCCACATCTGACCGTCCTCAGCCGGACATGCTCGTGGCCAGCGCTCCCGCCCTGGACGACAACCTCGCACCGATGCTTCACACCCTGTCGAAAGTGCTCGGGCCGCTCCTTCCGACGCTGTCGGTTGCCGCGGGGATCAAGGGCGAGCAGCTCACCCACGACAGCACGATTGCTGCCGCCTATGACGCCGATCCCCTCGTCCTGAAGAAGGCGACAGCGAGGTTGGGCTACGTGACGCTGCGCGCCAGGGAGGATACGCTGAGGGACGTGGACAGGATCCGGATCCCAACGTTGACGATTCAGGGGTCTGCCGATCCGATCGTACCGCCGACCGCGAGCGCTCTACTCGAACCGCACGCCCGAAGGATCGTCTACACAGGCTTTCTTCACGAATGCCACAACGAACCTGACTATGCGAGGGTCCTCGGTGACATTGCCGATTGGGTCCGGGAGCACATTCAGGCGTAGCCCGGGAGGATCCTGTCCTGGAGGAGCTCACGCTTGAGGGGAAGTGGAGCGAAGGACGCCTTCAGTGCGTGCTCGGTGACGCGCAGAAGGTCATCGATCGTGAACCCCTGGTGGTCGACGACGAGACGAAACTCGTCCGAGAGCGTCGTTCGGCTCATGAGCCGGTTGTCCGTATTGAGCGTGATCGTGAACCCCGATCGATACAGCGCACCCACAGGATGCGTGTCCGGTGTCCAGCTCCCGGTGTGAAGGTTCGAGGTGGGACACACCTCCAGAGGAACCCCGAAGTCTCGCACATACTGCGCCAGCGGACCGAGCTTGACGATCTCTCCATGTTCCACGACGCAATCGTCGATGATGTGGACGCCGTGGCCCACCCGGTGTGCACCGCAGCGCTGCAATGCTGTCCAGATACTGTGGGGACCGTCGGCCTCTCCTGCATGGATGCTCAAGCCGATGTTTGCCTCTCTTGCCATCCGACAAGCGACGAGATGATGATCGGCAGGGAACCCTCGCTCTGGGCCGGCGAGATCGAATCCAACGACGCCGCGATGGGAGAACGCGACAGCGAGCCTCGCGGCCTGAGTGGAGAGGTCGCGCTGGCGCATCGCGTCGAGGATGAGCCCGGTCGACATGCCGGTCTCGCGACTGCCGTCGGAGAGACCGGCGAGCACCGCATCCACGACTTCCTTCGGATCGAGGCCTTCCTGGAGATGGTTGAAGGGAGCGAATCGGAATTCCGCGTAGACCACTCCGTCGGCCGCAGTGTCGATCACTGCCTCGTATGCGACACGATGGAGGGCGTCTGCCGTCTGCATCACGCCGATCGTGTGCGCGAAGGCTTCCAGATATGTGGCGAGCGAGCCGGATCGGGACTGGTCGAACCAGTCGGCGAGCTCCGGCCCATTGGGCGCAGGAAGGGCCGAGTATCCGACGGCTTCAGCGAGATCGAGCACCGTCTCGATGCGCGGCCCTCCATCGAGATGGTCGTGCAGCAGGACCTTCGGGAGGATCTTCACGAGATGAGGGACGGCTCGATCCACCAACGTCGCTCCATGATTGGTTTGCCGTACAGATGTACTTCGAGCGTTTCCCCCGGTCTGAATCCCAGATGCTCGACGAAGCGTTCGGCCACCTTGTTCCCGAGCAGGAGATCGGCCGTGAGCGGCAACGACGGAGCGAGCGAACGGGCTTTGTCGAGAAGTGTGGACGCCACCCCCAGACGCCGATACTCGGGATGGGTGCAGAGAGCGCCAATCACGATCGTGTTCTCCTGCACATAGACGTCGGCGAATGAGGCGATCAGGCCGTCGACTTGCACGACGAATATGGGATGGTCCTGGAGCCGCTGTTCGAGGCTCGCTTCGGAGTACGCGGTCTTCAACCAGTGCTCGATGGTGTCCGAGTCGAGGAGGTCCGCATACGAGGTCCGCCAGACAACTCCGGCGACATGCGCGATCGCACCCAAGTCTGCCTTCCGGGCCCTGCGTACCTTCACACCTCCAACCTAGTTCTTGAGAACGTGGTTCGTGCGTTGCCGAAGTGGTGGCGTCCACACACGAACGTGCCAACATGGTGGCCGTGCTGAGCAATGGGGACCTCCTGGTGGCAACGCCCACCATCATCGACCCGAACTTCGCTCGAACAGTCGTCCTGATGTGCCAGTACGGTCCAGAGGGCGCCGTAGGTGTGGTGCTGAACCGTGGCTCGACAATCCCTGTCGACACCTACCTCCCCCGATGGGCCGAACTGACGCCTCCGCCGAGGACGGTCGGGGTCGGAGGTCCCGTCGAGCCCGAGTCGGCCATCGGTATCGGCGGAGGAGATGTGCCGGATGATCTGTGGACGCCGATCTCCCACGACGTCGGTCTGGTAGACCTCAACGGCCGACCGGATGATCTTCCCGGTCTCAGGTGGGTGAGAGTGTTCGCAGGATACGCGGGGTGGGGACCTCGGCAGCTCGACGACGAGATCGCCGATGGCGGGTGGTTCGTGGTCGGACGCGAGCAAGGGGATGTGACCAGCACCAACCTCGCCTGGTCCTCCGTACTTCGGCGGCAACGATCCGATGTCGCCCTCTTTGCAGACTATCCGCTCGACCCATCGCTGAACTGATGCGGGGTCCATCACCGACGCTGGCCATGGAGCGAGGCTACTGGGAGTCCGGCGCCGAACTGGTTGCGGGCATCGACGAGGTGGGGCGAGGTTCGTGGGCGGGACCACTTACGGTCGCTGTCGCCGTCATTCCATCGGACCGGCGCATCTACCGGATTCGTGATTCGAAGCTGCTGTCCGAGCTTCAACGGGAAGAGCTGTTCGATCGGGTCGCCGACTGGTGTACCGATTGGGCAGTCGGACATGTGGACGCGGGGGAGTGTGACCGCCTCGGCATGTCGATGGCACAACGACTTGCCGCTGCGCGTGCATTGGACGGCCTCGCGCAACGGCCGGACGTAGTGCTCGTGGACGGCAAGTGGGACTTCGTGAACAGGGGCACGACCCGGACGATCGTGCGGGGCGACCGGGTCTCCCTGGCGATCGCGGCCGCTTCCATTCTGGCAAAGGTGACCCGAGACAGGCACATGAGAGGCATCTCTTCCGAACTCCCCTGGTACGACTTCGCTCACAACAAGGGATACCCCAGCCCAACGCACAAGGCCGCACTCCATGCATGGGGCCCGTCGGTCGAGCACCGCACGTCATGGGTGTTCATGGACAACCTCGCGTGGACGAGAGAACCGGTACGATCGTGATGTGAACGTCCGTCTTCCGGTCGTCGCCGGCACCTTTTATCCGGCGGACCCGCAGCGCCTCAGGAGTCTGGTCGAGGAGTTCCTGGCCGCGGCTCCGGTGCGAGCCGATTCGCATCCTCGGGCGCTCATCGTCCCCCACGCCGGGTACGCCTACTCGGGACCGGTCGCAGCCAGCGGCTATGTGACGATTCACTCCGAACAGGTCAGTCGAGTCGTCATGGTGGGTCCATCGCATTTCGTGGGTTTTCGAGGCCTGGCGACTCCGGGAGTAGAAGCGTTCCGGACCCCGCTCGGGGATGTTCCCGTTCACGGCGGAGAATTCCCTGCGCTACCCGCAGCACACGCACGTGAACACTCGCTCGAGGTGCAGCTGCCCTTCCTTCAGGTGGTACTCACGGACTTCGACATCGTGCCACTCGTCGTGGGGAACGCACACCCGCGGGAGGTCGCCGAAGCCCTCGATCCCTATGCGACCGACCCATCAGTATTGATCGTCGTCAGCTCCGATCTGTCCCACTACCTTCCATACGATCAGGCGCAATTCATCGACGAGGAGACGGCCGAAGCAATCCGGCAGCGAACCGGGGAGCGACTCGGGCCGAAGGATGCCTGCGGACTCCGGGGCATCCAAGGAGTTCTCGTCCACGCCAGACGTCACGACCTCCAGGTACGAATCCTCGACCTCCGCAATTCTGGTGACACACAGGGGGATCGCGACCGAGTTGTCGGGTACGGAGCGTTCTGGATCGGATAGATTGGTCGGGAACAGCATCTTCCTGTGAGGGGTTGTTCGATATATGACCGAGCTTCGCGAACCAAAGAGCCATCTCGGCTCGACGAACACACTGGAGGGAGCAGGCTTCAGAGTTCGTCGTCCATTTCCGACCTTCGAGCTCGACCACTTCGGGCCGTTTCTCCTCCTCGATGAGATGGGGCCATCGGACAACGCTCCCGGCGAAGCCAAAGGCGCGCCAGACCATCCGCATCGTGGCTTCGAGACGGTCACCTACATGCTGGACGGTGAGCTCGAACACAAGGATTCGGTGGGGAACCGCGGGCTCATCACGCCAGGCGACGTCCAGTGGATGACCGCTGGTGCCGGAATCGTCCATTCGGAGATGCCGTCCGAGCCGATCCTTCGCGACGGTGGACGCACTCACGGATTCCAGCTCTGGGTCAATCTGCCCGCGACTGCGAAGATGCGTCGACCTCGGTATCAGGAACTCACGAGCGACGACTTCCCAAGGGTCGAGTTCGAGGGTGGAAGCCTCATCGTCGTGTCCGGTAACGTCGCGGGCGCACTCGGACCGGCCGAGACACACGTGCCAATCACATACGCACATCTCTCGCTCGTTCCACACGGTGCAACGGACATCGACGTGGACCCCGCGCTCGTCGCGTTCCTCTACATCTTCCGTGGCAATGGAATCGTGGGGGTTCCTGGCGTGAAGGTCCGTGGCGGGGAGGTCGTGCTGTTCGACGAGGGCGCCGGTACGATCCACACCGCTGCGGGTAGTGCGGGTCTGGAAGCCATGGTGGGAGCGGGGCCACGGATCGACGAGCCCGTCGTCCGGTACGGCCCATTCGTCATGAATACTCGGGCCGAGATTGCCCAGGCCATTTCGGACTACCAGTCCGGCCGGATGGGCAGCATCGAACCAGAAGGGACACTCCGAGCCGATCGCTCCTAGAGCGTGACGACCTCGCCAAGGACAGGCGCCTCCGCTTCCCAACCGAGTTCGTGCTGAATACGCACTCTGAGGGCTTCTGCCGAGTCCGGTTCGCCATGGGTGAGGTACATCGATTGTGGGTGGTGAGCCAGCGTGCGGAGGAAGTGGAGGATCTCGTCGGCGTCGGCGTGCGCCGAGAGTCCGCCGATGTCCTCGACCTCACAGTTGATCGGCACCCATTCGCCGTGCACCTTGACCTTCTCCTCGCCGTCGAGGATTCGTCGGCCCCTGGTCCCAGCCGCCTGGTAGCCGACCATGACGAGCGTGTTCCGCGGGTCCGGAGCCATGAACCGGAGGTGATGGAGGACCCGGCCGCCTGTGAGCATGCCTGATGCCGAGACGACCACAGCGGGACCCTGGAGATGGTTGATCTGTTTGGACTCCTCAACCGACCTCACCAGGTGGATGTCGCGTTCCATGTCGACCATCTCCGCTTCACCCAGCCGATGGTCGTGGGGGAAGCGCAGGTAGAGGTCCGTTGCCCGCACCGCCATTGGGCTGTTCAGATAGACGGGCTGCTTCGGAATCGAGCCTTGTTCCATGAGGTTGTGGACGAGGTAGAGGACTGTCTGGGCGCGACCGACGGCGAAAGAAGGGATGAGGACGATGCCGCCTCTCTCGAACGTCCCGGTGATGATGTTCTTGAGACGTTCCCTGACATCCTCGTGCTCGTGGAGCCGGTTGCCGTAAGTGGACTCACATACGAGATGCTCGACATCGAGCCCCGACTCGGGGGGAGGAATGACAGGATCATCGAATCGTCCGAGGTCTCCGGTGAAGCCCAACGACGTCTCACCGCTCAGGCGTACCATCGCTGCGCCGAGAATGTGGCCGGCGCGTAGGTACCTGAACGAGAGCGCCGGCCCGAGCCGGACATCGTGGTGAAGCTCGATGGGGGAGAAGTGGGAAAGTGACGAAACGGCATCGGCCTCCGTGTAGAGAGGCAGGGCCGGCTCGTGCCTCGAGTAGCCCTTCTTGTTGGCGTACTCGGCGTCTTCCTCTTGGATTCGTCCGCTGTCCGGCAGCAGGATGCCCGCGAGCGCCGCGGTTGCCGGGGTCGCGTAGATCGGTCCCGAGAATCCCTTCTTGACGAGAAGAGGGAGGTATCCCGTGTGGTCCAGGTGGGCGTGGGTGATGACGACAGCGTCCAGAGAGGACGGGTCGACGGGAAATGGCGCCCAGTTCCGCTTCCGGAGATGTTTGTAACCCTGGAAGAGCCCACAATCCACCAGGATGCGGGCTCCTTCTTCCTCCACCAGGTACTTCGACCCAGTGACGGTCCCCGTCGCGCCCAGGAAGTGGAGCTTCACACGCTCAGGCTACCGGCAGCGCGAGCATTCCCTGAATCAAGGCCTAGGCTCGACCGCATGCAATACTCGACACTCGGCACCTCGGGTCTTCAGGTCTCTCGCATCGCACTCGGATGCATGTCCTATGGAACGCCAGAGTGGCGTCCGTGGGTACTCGACAGCGAGGCATCGGAACCCTTCTTCCGCAAGGCGATCGAACTCGGTATCACGTTCTTCGACACCGCAGACATGTACTCACTCGGTGTCAGCGAAGAGGTGACAGGCAGGTGGCTACGGGAGTACGCGGATCTCGACGAGATCGTGCTCGCCACGAAGGTCTTCTTCCCCATGTCGACCAGACCCAACATGGGTGGGCTGTCCCGAAAGCACATCGTGCAGGCATGCGAGGCGAGTCTCCGGCGGCTCGGCGTGGAGACGATCGACCTCTACCAGATCCATCGATTGGACCCTTCGACTCCGATCGACGAGACGCTCGCGGCACTCGATCACCTTGTTCGGTCGGGGAAGGTGCGCTACCTCGGAGCAAGCTCCATGTACGCGTACCAGCTGATGCGTGCACTCTCGGTTTCGGAACGCAACGGATGGGCGCGGTTCGTCTCGATGCAGAATCACTACAACCTGATCTACCGAGAAGAAGAGCGAGAAATGTTGCCACTCTGTGAGGAGGAGGGTCTCGGCGTGGTCCCATGGTCGCCGCTGGCCAGGGGCCTGCTGGCGGGGACTCGAACCAGTCTGGGAGACGATTCGACCGTGCGTTCGGCGACGGATGGGCTCGATCAGCTTTGGTACGGACATCCGTCCGATTGGGCGGTGATCGACTCGGTGCGCATGATCGCGAGGGCGAGGGGAGTGCCACCTGCGCAGGTAGCGCTCGCGTGGTTGTTGTCTCGCCCGGTGGTGACCGCACCCATCGTCGGCGCGACGAGACTCACCTATCTGGACGACGCTGCCGCAGCCGTCGATCTCGAGTTGGACCCCGAGGAGATCGCGTCCCTGGAAGCCCCCTATGAGCCACACAGGGTTGTCGGGATGGATCCACCGAAGTCGGTGACCCGACCCCGGTGAAGCCTCAGTGTTCGATCTTCGTACCGAGGAGATCGAGGAACTTGGCAATCCACTCGGGATGCGCCGGCCATGCAGGAGCACTCACCAGGTTTCCCTCGACGTGGGCGCTATCGACCGGGATGTCCATGTAGGTGCCGCCGGCACCCGTGACGGTCGGACCGACCGCGGGGTAGGCGGCGCACTCCCTTCCTCCGAGAACGCCGGCTGCCGCGAGCACTTGCGGTCCGTGGCAGATCGCCGCGATCGGCTTCCGGGCCACATCGAAGTGACGTACGATGTCGAGCACCTTCGCGTTGAGGCGAATGTACTCGGGGGCACGCCCGCCCGGGATCACGAGGGCGTCGTAGTCCTTGGCATCGACGTCGTCGAATGTCGCGTTGAGCGCGAAGTTGTGGCCGGGCTTCTCGCTGTAGGTCTGGTCACCCTCGAAATCGTGTATCGCGGTGCGTACCGAATCGCCCGCAGCCTTGTCGGGGCAGACGGCGTCGACATGGTGGCCGACCGCGAGCAATGCCTGGAAGGGAACCATGACCTCGTAGTCCTCAACGAAGTCGCCGACGAGCATCAGGATCTTCTTTCCCATGGGTACCTCCTTCGGGAAAGCTGTCTTCAGTTTCCGAGTCTACGTCGCCACTACGGCGACGTTCATGGCAGGATCGAGAGGTGGCACAGGCGAAGGACACGGAACTCGAGGTAGGGGATCCAGAGGAATGGCGCGCGTGGCTGGCGGAGCATCACGACAGCGAGTCGGGGGTGTGGCTGGTGTATCACAAAGGTGGACGAGGAGGCATTTCGTACGCCTCATCGGTCGATGAGGCGTTGTGTTTCGGCTGGATCGACGGCCTGATCCACAGCGTCGACGAGACACGGTACGCTCGGCGTTTCACCCCTCGGCGTCCCGGAAGCACGTGGTCTTCGTCCAACAAGCAACGAGTGGATCGACTCATGGGGGAAGAGAGGATGACGGAGCCGGGGCGTGCGGTGATCGAAGCAGCAAAGGCCGACGGATCGTGGAACCTGGTTCCCGATGCCGAGCGAGCGTGGAGCATGCCGGCAGAACTGGAACAGGCGCTCGAAGCGAACCGCGCAGCACGCCGCGCATTCGAATCCTCGCCCCCTTCGCACAGAAGGCGGTTCGTGATGTGGGTTGCGTCGGCCAAGCGAGCGGAAACCAGGCAACGCAGGGCGGTCAGGGCGCTGGAGATGCTGCTCGCAGGTGAGCGACCAACATGAATGAGCACGAGAAACGGGCAGGGCTGCCACTCACCGACCGATACCGGTACGCCGATGTCGTGGGCGATCGTCTGTATGTGGCGGGCCAGGTACCGCTGAACGCAGAGGGAAGGGTGGCCGCAGGGGTCCGTACGCAGGCCCGACAGTGTCTCGACAACCTCGAGCTGCTGGTTTCCATTCATGGCTTCACCAGGACGGATGTGCACCACGTACGGGTGTATGTGGCCGGTGATCACGCGCTCCTTCTGGAGGCCTGGGAGGCGGTCGCCGAGTGGTTCGGGGGCGAGGTGCCTCCGGCGACACTGCTCGGTGTGGCCGAGTTGGGACATTCCGGCCAGCTGGTTGAGGTAGACGCATGGGTTGAGCGAGCCGACTCGTGAGAACAATGTCGACTCTCGAGGCCCTCACGATCGATCTCGATGACACGCTGCTTGATCTGAGCGGACTGGGCGGCGCCATCGACGCGGCGTGCGGCGTGGTTGCGGCTACATCCGACTCACTGTCGAAAGCGAAGCTGCGGCTGGCGAATGCTCTCGTCTGGGAGCGTCTGTGGCCGCTACGCGAGTTGGACTGGGCCCTGGGTCGATTGACCGGCGCCGACCTGACACTCGAGGTGTGGAGCGAAACGCTCGAGGCGTGTCATGCGAACGACCAACGACTTGCCGTCCTCGCAGCGTCGACCCATCTGGCAGCGATGCGGGAGTCGGTGCGATTGTATGACGACGCTCGAGACCTGCTGGCGGACGTCGCTGTCGCGAGCGTTCCCATAGCTCTGATCACCAACGGTGCCTCCGACACGCAGCGTGAGAAGCTGCGGGCCGTTGGAATCGAAGGGGCGTTCGATGCAGTCATCATCTCGGGGGAGTTGGGCAGTGCGAAGCCTGACACTCTCCCGTTTGAGATGGCGATCCAGGCGCTGGGAGTCGATGGCCGCTCCGTCTGGCACATCGGCGACAGTCTCGCGTCGGATGTTGCCGGGGCCAACGGAGCCGGCCTCGCATCGGTGTGGCTGAACCGTGACGGCAATGCTCGACCAGCAGGTGCGCCGACTCCGGACGTCGAGATTCGGTCCTTGAGCGAGCTTCCAAGGCAGCTCCGAGGCTAGCTCGGTGAACTTCGAGGGATTGTGTGGTGAGCAGGCTCTACGCCTGCCCACCTGACGCTTCAGCCGGAGGCGTTGAGTTCGGCTGGGGATCTCATCCCACGAGGAGCGGTAGAACGCGTCGAAGTCGGGCCGGACCACTCGGCCGGTGCGTCTCGTTCCGGCGGTGGTCGTCAATTGCTCGTCCATGTGACTCGTCACACCACGAACGCACAGGGGAGGCGATTGGTTCCGGAGATCTCGTCGACTTGACCCGGTAGACCGGTGGTCTAACATTGCGATAGACCACCGGTCTAAGGATGCAGATGGAACTCACAAGGGACACACCGAGAGCGCGACTGATGACGCTCACTCCAGAGAGGAGGGCACAACTCCTCGACCCGGCGGAGACCGAGTTCGCTGAGCACGGCTACCAGAGTGCCTCTCTGAATCGCATCCTTGCAAGTGCCGGCATGAGCAAGGGCCAGGCCTACTACTACATCTCCGACAAGGCCGACCTGTATGGGGCCGTCATCGAGCGTGCCGCCGGCCGACTTGTGAAGGACGTGGACTTCGCGTTCACGCAACCGGCTGACGCGGATGAGTTCTGGGAACAGGTGGGGGAGCTGTTCGCGAGGGTGACGTCGATACTCATGGCGAACGAACGTCTTGCCGCTCTTGCCCGCAACGTTCACGAGGGTGCTGAGACCTCAGGTGCTCTCGCCGAACCAATCGGGCGGTTGCACGAAGGACTCGAGTACCTCATTGCAGCGGGGCAGGCCGTGGGAGCCGTACGAGACGACGTACCACGTTCGCTTCTTCAATCGGCAGCCTTTGCCGCCGTTCGCCAGATCGATCGCTGGTTCGGTGATCACTGGGAGGAACTCGAACCACAGGAGGCGCTCGACCTCGACACCAAGGCACTCGAGATGGTCAGGGGTCTCGTGGCTCCCACCAGCGGAGAGGCGAAATGACGCAGCTCACGGCGGAGGCGGCGCGAGAGGCGCTCGCCGGTGCCCGTCTGAGAGTGCTGATCATCGGGGCGGGCATCGCCGGTGCGACGCTTGGCGCGCTCCTCCGGCAGCGCGGAGACGCTGGGTTCCTCATCGAGCGCGGCGACGAGCACGGCGAAGCGGGCTACATGCTTGGCCTGCTGCCCCTTGGTGGAAGAGTCCTCAATGGTCTCGGCCTCGCCGGCACACGAAAGGACTGAATCATGACCAAACGACCCCTTTCAGACGTGGAGAAGCTCCCGTACTACGGCCGCCACTTCCCGTTTGTGCCGTGGAAGCTCAGCTCGAAGCTGCGGGTCTCCATCGTGTTCATGGGCATGTTGTGGGCGGAGCTGGGGTGGCGACGCTCCCTCATGTTCTGGGCCGCGCTGCCATTTCGCCTCGTTCCGGCCTATCGGAGGAATGGGGAAGGACTCGGAATCACCGGAGATCGGTTCGGCAGGATGGCCGAAGCCGAGTGGCTTCTCTTGGTGATCATCTATCGGGCACTCGAGAAGATCGAAGGTGCGGAGAGGGCATACGACTTCGCCAGACAAGCGATCCAGAAGGCGTCGCTCTTCATGATGGCGGACTTCTACCAGGCCGAACTACTCGCCGAGTTCGAGGACCCGTTCGAGGCGTTCTGGGCCTACCACAAGGCGATGTTCGAGAACGATCCGAACTACCCAAACGAGATGATCGAAGAGGGTGACGCTCGCATCATGGTGGTGCACAGCTGCCTCAACTGTGAAATCTCCCGCCTCACCATCCCTGAGCTGGCCAAGATGGGATGTGATCACGACATCGTCGGATACCAGGCGATCGGAGACCTGACAAACATGGACTTCCGGCGCCCGGTGACCTTGGCGAAGGACGGTGAGCCGTGCAGGTTCATGTTCTTCCGAAAAGGCACCGCTCCCGAAGGGCTCGCCACCCACTAGAGGTTACGAAGCTGCCACGATCGTGCCCTGCGCCGCTGCGACCAGCGTGGCGGTGCCTTCCTCATTGGTGCAGGTGACCTCGCAGGCGCACACGGACTGGCGCCGGGTGGTCGAGATCGGCCACGCTCGGGCGGCCAGACGCACGCCCTTCGCAGGGCGCAAGTAGTTGATCTTGAACTCGGAGGTCAAGGCATCTCCGCCGAGCGCAACACCACCTGCAAACGTCAGGGCGTTGTCTGCCAGGTAGCTCAGCACACCTCCGTGAACGAACCCGTGCTGTTGGAGGAGGTCGGAGCGGATGTCCAACTCAACGGTGACCTCGTTGTTCTTGATCCCCGCGAGGCGAGCACCGACGTATCGAGTGAAAGGCTGACGCTCGAAGATCCGCTGGGCGAACAGCAACATGTCGTCAGGTACGGATGCCACGATCAGCCCCCGGCCCGGCGCTGAAGGTCCGATGCGAGAGCCTCCATCTGCGGCCAATCGGAGGAGAGAAGGAACCCCGCCTCGAGATCTCGGGCATCGCGGTTGAACCGCACCTTGAGTACAGGACGACCGGCTCCCCACTGGCCGGCGTGCCCTCTTCCAAGCGATACACCAGTGATCTCGCCCCAGGCAATGGTGATGGGGTGCTTGGTGAGGGTCTTGACGAAACCGATCCCGTCGTCGTCGAGCCAGAACTCACCGTTCCCTCTTGCGAAGAACGGCGGCTCCTTGTACCGATGCCACCACGTGCTGCCGACAGTCGTCCCGAAGTAGCTACCTCGTCTCACAGGGACAGCCTAGGAGACCGACCGAAACCCCCTCATGAAGCGGGCTGAGTTTCGGGATTGTTGTGGAGACAGACTTCGGCTCATGTGACAGCATGGAGGGGCGAAAGGAGGCACATGAGTGGTGCGCGTATCGCTGCCGTTGCAGTACTGATCGCCATTGGAGTCGCAATCGCTGCTGTGGCTCTGGCCGACAAGGGGTCCGAGCCTGAGGTGGCTGCGGCCACGACGATCACGACTCCAATAACCACCTCCACCACGTTGCCACCGATCCTGCGCGACGCTCCTGAACTCGTGGGCATCGACGGGTGGCTGCAGTCCGATGTCAGCGACCTTGCAGAGCTCAGAGGGAGAGTCGTCATCGTGGAGTTCTGGACGTTCGGGTGCAGCAACTGCAAGGCGACACTGCCATACCTCGAAGACATCTACGCCAAGTACAAGAGCCAAGGGCTCGAGATCATCGGGGTGCACTCACCCGAGTTCGACTACGAGAAGGACCCTGTGGCGATCCAAGAGGCCGCGGACCGCCTGGGTGTCACATGGCCCATCGCCCTCGACACCAACCACAAGAGCTTCTGGGCGTGGCAAACGGGTGGAACCGCGTACTGGCCCAGAACCTACGTGATCGACCAGCATGGCCGCATCCGATTCGACCATATCGGAGAAGGCGCCTACGACGAACTGGAACAGACGGTCGCTGCGCTGCTCTCAACGGCGTGATACCAGCATTCGTCGAAGGTCTACGCAGCTCGGTGCTTCCGTGCTCGCTGACGCTCATCGTGCCGATCGCGGCGGTGGCGCTCGCTTCCCGCAAACGCCCAGTTGTCGCAGTCACCGTTGCGACGATCGGTGCCCTCGTGACGATGTGGATCCGAGCGGCTGGGCTGGTATCCGGCGGGAGGGCAACGGCGATCGTGCTCGCTGTCCTCACCATCGGGGTGGCCACCTGGTGGCTCCTGCCTGGGTCCTCGCCGGGAGCTGATGCGCTCGTTGCACTCATCCCAGGCGCGCTCGCCGGCTGGCTCTGGCAGCCGTGCGTGGGTGAGGTCCTCGGTGGGATCCTCGCGGCAGCAGGAAGACGTGCCGTGTCATCGGTACCGATGCTCGCTGCCTACTCGGTGGGAGTGCTCATCGCTGCCTTCCTGATCGCGTTGGCGCGAGTTGCTCTTGGGGACCCGCGCCGTCTCACGCGCGTTCTACGAGTCGCAGGGAGCATCTTGGCCCTCGCACTCGCAGCTCTGGTTCTCGTCAGACTGGACAGCCGGGTCGTCAGCTGGCTGGTCGAACTGAGCGTATGACCGACAGCCTCGAGGTCGGACTACCAACTGGGTGGCGGTAACGTCGGGGCATGGACGAGATCACGACACT
>CAYLHS010000019.1:23062-31251 GCA_964383535.1 uncultured Acidimicrobiia bacterium | reverse complement strand
CCTGCACGGCCCGCAGGTCGGCTCCTCCTTCGAGAAGGTGCGTCGCGAACGAGTGACGGAAGGCATGGGGGAACGTCCCCGAGCGCGCCCGAACGGCCCTTCGAATCCCTCGCACTCCGAGCGGTCCTCCCCGGACCCCGACCCAGAGCGCGTCGGTCGACGGTGACAGCCGAGGGCGACCCCGAGCCAGGTACGACTGGATCGCCCGCCTGGCCGGCACCCCGAGTGGAACGGCCCGCTCCTTGTCGCCCTTGCCGACCACCCGAAGAAACTCGACACCAACGACGTCGTCTGCCCGAAGGGCCGCGGCCTCACCAACCCGTAGACCCGTCGCGTACAGCACCTCCAGCAGCGCCCGGTCCCTGAGTGTCACCGGATCATCGCCGGATAGTCCATCGAGGACCTCCCGGACGATCCGGACCGGCAGCGCATGAGGGAGCGTCTTCGGCCGACGAAGTGTCCCGAGGCGCTCGGATGGATTCGCGTCGAGGAGGCCTAGTCGGGTCTGGTCCGAGAAGAACGCCCGGACTGCCGACGCCTTCCGCGCCACAGATCTCCTCGCGTACCCTCTCGTGTCGAGGTACGCGAGGAATCGCCGCACCAGTCCGCGATCGATGCGTCGAATCGCTCCTACTCCTGCCCTGTCGCAGAACGCCATGAACTGCGACAGGTCACGGCGATACGCGGCGATCGTGTGGGGTGACAAGTGTCGTTGCGACGCGAGCCGGAGCAAGTAGTCGTCGACAGGCGCTACCGCCCATCCTGGCATCTCCGGTATTGCCACCATACGAGCCATGGTCGCCGTCCGACCCCGGAGCGTCAACGACCCTTCACGATGCGGCCTCCCTCGCGTCGAACAACGCCGAGCGCTTCGAGCCTGGCGACGTGAGCCAGCACCTCCGAGACCGGCCGCGCAACCGACAGCTCATCGATGGTCTTCCCCACGAGATCGTCTACTGGCCCATCGTCCATTGGTCCATCCTCAGCCGATGCGCCATCCGCGAGTGGCGATGTGCGCGGTGGGCCGAGCGCCAGAGACACGGCCTCGATGAGATCTTCGGAATCGAACACCGGCAGGGCTCCGTCCCTGATGACACGGTTGCAGCCTTCCGAGGTCGACCGATCGACGTCCCCGGGGACGGCGAACACGTCCCTGCCCTGCGCGAGGGCCCTCCTGGCGGTGATGAGAGCTCCACCCGTCGATGCGGCCTCGACGACGACCACGACTCCGGACAGCCCGGAGATGATGCGATTGCGCGGTGGAAACCGCCAGCCATTGGGCGGCGTGCCCGGCGGATACTCGGTCACGACCGCTCCGTTGTTGCCGATGAGCGCTCTGCCAAGTTCCTCGTGCTCACGCGGGTACCACACGTCCGGCCCGCAGCCGAGCACCGCTACACCGCGGCCATGCGCATCCACAACCCCGCGGTGGGCGGCGCCGTCGACACCCCGGGCCAGTCCCGACACGACGGGCCACCCTGCATGAGCCAAAGCCATGCCGTACCTATGCGCGAGGGACATCCCATAGCTCGTCGCCCGCCGTGACCCAACAACCGCGACGCCAGGCTCGGAAGGAATGGTGCCACGCACGAACAGGAGGTCGGGAGCGTCCGGAAGTTCGGCAAGGTGACCGGGCAGGTCCTCTCGGAAGGTGATCGCGACGTCTGCCGCCGCAAGTTCCCCGAGGCGCTCGTCTGCTGGCACCATCCCAGCGCGTCGCGCCCTTTCGGGGACTTCGATCCTGCCACTTCGAATCGCCCGCAGGACTGCCTCGGGCGAGCCGTGGCGCCGCTCGAGATCGGCCCTTCGGTCCGGGTGCATGCCGACGTAGGCGAGTTGGATGCGGGCGTTCACCACTCCCCCCGAAACGACAACGCCTCCGCGACGTGTGGTTCGTCGACCGGTCCGACACCCACGAGATCGGCGATCGTTCTCGCAACACGCCTGATCCTGTCGAATCCCCTTCCCGTCAGCGCAAAGCGCTCGATTGCAGCCTCGAGCAGCCGTCGAGCATCTGGGGTCCACTCGAGAGCGTCCAACTCACCTCTGCCGAGTCGGCCATTCGGTCTCCCGCGCTCGCGCTGCATCTCCCACGCCGCCTCCACTCGATCTGCAACCGCCCGGCTCGACTCCCCGGCGGGTCCGACCAGGTCGCCACGTGGTGGCCTGGGAATCGGGACGCGAAGATCGAAGCGATCCAGTAGCGGACCCGAGAGGCGGCGTCGGTACCGATCGATCGTCGGGACCGTACAGGAGCAGGGGCGAAGGCGATCCCCCGCGTAGCCACATGGGCAGGGGTTCGTTGCAGCGACGAGTTGGAAATCGCTCGGAAACCGCACCGACACACCCTTCCGAGACACCACGACCCATCCCGACTCGAGCGGTTGACGGAGCGCGTTCAGGATGTTGATTGGAAACTCGCCCAGTTCGTCAAGAAAGAGCACTCCTTTGTGGGCGAGGGAGATCTCGCCAGGTACGGGAATGCCGCTCCCTCCGCCGATGATGGCCGGCATCGTCGCGGAATGGTGCGGCGACCTGAAAGGAGGCATCCCCGCCTGGCCTGAACGCCCAGCTGCATCCCAGACCTGGGCTACTTCCAGGCGCTCCTCCTCACCGAGCGGAGGCAGGATCCCCGCCATCCGGATCGCCAGCATCGTCTTGCCCGATCCGGGGGGTCCCCACAGGAGCAGCGGGTGCCGTCCGGCGGCTGACACCTCGAGCGCTCTTCTCCCGACTGCCTGACCGCGTACCTCGGACAGATCGGCCACGCTGAGAACCGCCACGTCGGTCGCAGGTCGAATCGGTGCACCAGGCGTGGTTCCCTGAGCGACGGCCACGGCCTCCGAGAGGGACCTGACCGCGCGAACCTCCGCTCCGGGCACTCTTCGAGCCTCTGCCGCCGACTGCACGGACACCAGGCATGGGAGTCCCGTGTCACGTGCGACCAGACCCGCCCCCAACCCACCCCGTGCAGCTCTCACCGTGCCGTCGAGGGCCAGCTCGCCGAGCGCGACGATGCTGCCTACGGTCGGCGGAACGCTGCCCGCCGCGGCGAGCACGCCGAGCGCGATCGGCAAGTCATAGGCCGATCCGGCCTTGGGGATGTCGGCAGGAGCGAGGTTGACGGTCACTGCTCGGTTCGGGAACCGGAACCCCGATTGGACAATGGCGGACCGCACTCGATCCTTCGCTTCGCGGACTGCCGTATCAGGCAGTCCCACCAGGGCGAATCGGTCCTTCGGTGCCCCTATGTGGACTTCGACACGTATCGGCTTCGGTTCCACGCCGACCAGTGCGACGGAGGTGACGGTTGCGAACATACCCCGACCCTACGGTCGGGGTAGGACAGGTCTAGCCGGCGAGCACCTTCTCGTTTCTCTGAGCCCGTGAGCTCGACAGAATCTCTTCTGTCCTCTTGCCCCAAGGGTCGGCTCCAAGTCGCGAACGCTCACCGATGCTGATGCTGGAGCAATGTACGCAGATCCTGCGCACGAGTCCGGCCCCAATCTGCTGTTCTCTGTAGAGATGCGTGCAGTCCTTCATGCTCACGTCATCGACTCGCTGCCCCCGCGTCCGGAGAAGGAAACGAATCACACGCCTCGTAGCTAGTCCGTGAACTACACTGGTGTAACTCGAGGAGGTCAGGTGCTCGCGTACGAATCGACTGTGCTGGAGACCGAAGCGATCATCGACGCATGTCTCGATCGGTACCGATCCGTCGGCCTTTCGGCGCGGCCCATCGCATGGAATCGCCTCGCGCTCGACAAGAGGGCCGATGACCGGTCTTCTGTGGTCGTCAGCGACGAGTGTCTCGACTGGGTTCTCACGCCGCACGCCGATCCAGGCGCCCATCGACCCCTCTTTCGGCGACTTGCCGCCGACGGCTGGCGGGTCCATGTCCTCGTTCCACTCGAACGCATGGGAGAGGCGCACCGGGGTCTCAGAGGCGTCGACGTGCGGCTGCAGGGCTGGTGGTTGGACGACGGGAGCGTACACTTCGGGCAACCCGAGATTCCATGAGGCCATGCCCATACCGCTCTATACCCAGACCGTCATCGCTCTCATCTGGGACTTCGACCGCACGCTGATTCCCGGCAACCAGCAGGATCCGCTCTTCGAGGAGTATTCCGTCGACGCGCGTGCCTTCTGGTCCGAGGTCGACGGTCTCGTCGACTACTACAGCGCGAGGGGCGTGCGAGTCGCACGAGACACCGCATACCTCACACATCTGCTGACCTATGTCGACCAGGGCCGCTTCGAAGGGCTCACGAGAGCGAAGCTCCACGAACTCGGAGAGAGGATCGAGATGGCGCCAGGGATCCCGGACTTCCTCGAGGTCTCCAAGCGGTATGTGACCGAGATCCCCGAATTCGCCCATGAGGAGATAACGGTGGAGCACTATGTCGTGTCGACGGGCATCCTGTCCATGATCCAGGGCAGTGCCATCGCGCCACACGTCGATTGGATCTGGGCGAACGACTTCATCGAGCGTCCGGCACCACCCGGATACCTCGACAGGCTCGGAATAGACGAACCCAACTCCCCCATCTCACACCTCGGCTACACGATCGACAACACATCGAAGACAAGAGCCGTCTTCGAGATCAACAAGGGCGTCAACAAGACGCCATCGATCGACGTGAACGCCCTCATGTCCGAAGAACAGCGGCGCGTGCCGATCAAGAACATGATCTACATCGCGGATGGGCCGAGCGACGTCCCCGTCTTCTCGATCCTCAATCAACGGGGCGGCAAGACGCTCGGGGTGTACACAACCTCACCGGCGAACAACTTCCGCCAGGTTCGCCAGCTGCAGTCGCAGGGTCGGATCCAGGGCATGGCTGAAGCCGACTATCGGGAAGGAAAGGCCGCCTATCTGTGGCTCATCGACAGCATCGACCAGATCGCCAGAGAGATCCTCGACGCCCGCCACAAGGCGTTCGCCGAGATCCCTCGTGCACCCGGCCATGCCGACTGATCCGGTGACCGTCGCTCCCGTTCAGCCGTACGCGGCTCGCAAACGGTACGTGTGCCCGGGGTGTGAAGGGCCCGTCCAAATCGGCGAGTTCCACGTCGTGGTGGTGCCGGATCTGGCCCCGGAGCTGCGGCGACACTGGCACCGAGGGTGCTGGTTCAAGGAATCTTCGCGCCCGGGGATCTGAACAGCTCGTCCGCCGGAGCGAGCGTCATACGTCAGGCACCCAATGAACACGGACTCCATCGGGTCTGAACCCGACAGCAACCACATCGACCCGCCAGGCACCGGCACGCCGTGCCAGCGACCAGACCTGCCTCCGTTTCGCGTCGTCGAACGCGTCGATGGGATCCGCGCGCCCATCGTGGTCGAGCACGGCAGACTTCACCTCGACGGCGACGCGCTGCCCTCGGTGCTCGGCGAGAATGTCGATCTCACCTCGACCGATCCTCACGTTGCGTTCGATGATGTGAAACCCGCTGCGAACGAGAAACTGCGCAGCGATCCACTCTCCGAGATGCCCAACTTGCCGCTTCGTCAGAGGCGAACGCCGGGCTCCAGCTCTTCGATATTCACGTCCCGGAATGTCAGTACCCGCACCCGTTGCAGGAACCTCGCCGGTCGGTACATGTCCCATACCCACGCATCCTCGAGCTCGATCTCGAAGTAGGTCGAGCCATCGTCATGGCGGGTGTGCACGTCGACTCCGTTGGCGAGGTAGAAGCGGCGCTCCGTTTCGACGACGTACTTGAACATCGGTAGTACGTCGCGATACTCCTTGTAGATCTTCAGTTCGATCTCGGACTCGTAGCGCTCCAGGTCTTCCTCGTGCATTCCGTTCCTTCTCGGTCGTGGAGATGGTACCAACGTGCGACCCGTTCGGCACGTGTTCTATCAGGTGCTACCGACGCCCAATCCGCCAATCCGACTGAGCGGCCAGATTCGCACGAATGCCTTGCCGACGATCGAATCGGCCGGGATCGTGCCGAACACTCGACTGTCTTTGCTGTGATCCCGGTTGTCTCCCATCACGAAGACGTCGCCTTCGGGCACGGTGACCGGACCGAAGTCCGGCATGTTCGTCCCCGCGTGGAGGTAGGGCTCATCGATTGGGTCCCCGTTCAACAGGACGTGGTTGTTCCGGATCTCGATGGTCTCACCACCGACCGCAATGACCCGCTTGATGAGGTCCTCGATGTTGGGCGAACTCAGACCCAGTGACTCTCCGACGTGACGGATGACGGCTTTGAAGAACGGCTCGGATTCCTGCGTCTCTCCCCAGGGAGGCATGAACACGACGATGTCGCCGTGGTCCGGAACACCATCGGCCCCGTACGCGAGTTTGTTGACCATGACCCGATCGCCGACCTCCAGGGTGTTCTCCATCGACCCCGAGGGGATCCAAAACGTTTGGACGAGAAACGTCTTGATGAGCACCGCGATGACGAGTGCGATGACGATCAGGACAGGGAGTTCCACCCAGAAGGGTGTTCGCTTGGTGGGTTGACGGTGCAGCGACACGTGACAGTCAGCGCCGCTCTTTGATGCGAGCCGCCTTCCCGACCCTGTCCCGAAGGTAGTACAGCTTCCCGCGACGGACTTTGCCGCGGCGGGTGACTTCGATCTTCTGGATGATCGGGGCGTGAAGCGGGAAGACGCGTTCGACGCCTACTCCGAAACTGATCTTGCGAACCGTGAAGGTGCTCCTGATGCCGGCGCCGTCTCTCGCGATGACCACGCCTTCGAACACCTGAACACGCTCACGTCCGGCCTCTACCACGCGCACGTGTACCCGCACCGTATCGCCGGACCGGAAGTCGGGGATGTCGTCGCGCAGGTACGCGCTTTCGAGTTGTTCGAGCATGATGAAGACTCCTAGAGCGGGCGAATGATCGCAGCCGACCGTGGACTCCGCAAGATAGCAGCCCTCAGTCGTTCCTTCGTTCCCAGAGATCGGGACGCCGTGCTCTCGTTCGGACTTCGCGTTGCTCTTTGCGCCACGCTTCGATCCGTGCATGATCCCCCGAAAGCAGCACGTCGGGAACGCCCCAACCGTGGTGATCGGAGGGCCTCGTGTAGTGCGGCTCTTCGAGCAGCCCGTCCCGGAACGACTCCGACACCGCCGACTCGTCGTTGCCAAGCGCCCCAGGTAGCAGCCTTGCGATCCCTTCGACGATCGCAAGCGCGACTGCCTCGCCGCCGGCGAGGACGAAATCGCCGATCGATATCTCCTCGTCGATCAGGTGCTGTGCAACACGCTCGTCCACGCCCTCATATCTGCCACAGACCAGTACCAGATGGTCGACAGTTGCCCATCGATCGAGTATCGACTGTTCGAGAGGACGACCTGCCGGCGTCAACAGGACCCTTCGGGCATCCTCGAACGGGGCGAGAGCCTCCTCGAGTGGACCGACCATCAAGACCATGCCAGGTCCACCGCCGAACGGGCCGTCGTCGACCTGACGGTACATGCCCCTGCCGTAGGCCCTGAGGTCGATCGTTTCGACGCGAAGACGGCCCTCGTCGACGGCTCGCCCGACGATGCTCACGGTCAGCGGGACCTCGAAGAACTCGGGGAAAAGCGTGATGATCGTGATCTCCAGGGAAAGCCTCCATGAGCCGTCGGTTCCAGGGTATCCTCCAAGCGTGGCTGACGAACAGCATCCCTACGCAGATCCTTGGGGTCTCCCCACCGAAGACTCACCCGACCTAGCACCGTCTCCCCGACCCTCCGAACCAGAACCCGAGGCCCCGTCGACGGACCAGCCCGAACCAGACGCGGCGACCGAGCCGGAACTTGAGGGCATGGCTGAACCTGAGGGCATGGCTGAACCTGAAGGCGCGGCCGAGCCCGATGCCGGTGAGGTCGATGCCTCGGCGAATGGGGCGGAAGAGTCCACCCTGGAATCCGACGAGCCTCCCGAGCATGAGGAGCTCATATCCCCCACGCAGATGGAGGCCAAGAACGTGCTCGACACGCTGGGGGCAGGCTTCGACGATCTCCCCGACGAACCACCGGATTGGATGGACGCCACAGCGACAAGCGCTCCACCGAGTGTCTACAGGGAGCTTTCCGACCTCACGCGACCTGCGGGCGACGCGGAGATGGCCGAGCCCGGAGTGCCCGAAGAACCCGCCGATGTCGAGAGAGTAGGCGTGGAGGAGAATCTCGAACCCATCGAGCCTGCCGAAGCGACCGACGTCGAAACAGACC
>CAYLHS010000019.1:0-22962 GCA_964383535.1 uncultured Acidimicrobiia bacterium | reverse complement strand
CGAAACACCCGATGCCGACATCGAACCCGTCGAGACTGAAACGATCGACACAGAGTCGATCGAACCCGGTGACGAATCCGAAACGATCGACACAGAGACGATCGAACCCGGAGACGAACCCGACCTCGACGAAGCAGTCGCTTCAGCACTCTCCGCCGTGGAACCGTCGAACATCCAAGACACGCAGGTGGAGCCCGGGTTGATCGAGAGCCCCAGCGTGGCGTGGGGTTCGACCTGGGGCAGCGCAGCACAAGGGTGGGTGCGCCATGATGGCGGTCGCTCGACGTGGCGTCCCATCGTGACCACCACATCCGACGTCGGGGCGTGGGAAGTAGACACGTTCCTCGGCATCGTCGCGGGTGATGCCACAGTTGCCGAGACCGGCAATCTCGCAGGGGCCCGCAAGGCGGCTCTTCAGGCGCTGGTGGACGAGGCCCTCTCCAGAGGAGCGCATGCCGTCGTCGGAGTTCGAACGGCCGTCCACGAAGTTGGGCGGAGTGTGGTCTTCAGTGCAGTTGGTACTGCGGTAACGCTCAGAAACCCGTCTTGACGAGTTCGAAGTCGCCCGACACCGATTTGAAGCGAAGCTGCACTTTCATCCTCTGCTCGGGAGGAGCGCCTGAAGGCGACGGGAGCTTGATACTGCCGGAGAGGCTGCGAAGCTCGACATCGACACTCCGTCCCGTCGGCAGACCGACCGTTGCGTCGCCAGAGACCGTGACCACCCCGATATCGCTTCCCAGGTAGCTCCGGACGACCACGTCGCCCGACGCAGAGTGCAACCGTACGTCACCCCGAGCCTCGCCGATGGTGATATCGCCGGAGGCGGTGTTGACCGAGATGTCCTCCACCGCTTCGCCAATCCGCACCTCACCCGACGCCGAGTTCAGCTTGCCTCTGCCAATGAGCTTGTTGACCTCCAGATCGCCCGATGCCGACTTCAGCGACAGCTCCCTGCGGACTTCGATGATCCTTGCGTCGCCGGATGCGAGCGAGGCAGTGAGATCCTCAACCGGTACCTCGACGTCGAGGTCGGCCGACGCGAGCGACGCCGATACGCTCACGCCCTCAGAGACGGTCACAGTGACATGCACCGTTCCTCGCCACACCCGCTCCTCCTGTCGCACGGTGACGGTGTCGCCGCTCTGCTCGACGATCGCCGTGTCCGAGCCTCGGCCTTGAAGGTCGACCACCATCGTTCCGGGATCGCCGGCAACGACCCGCACGCTCCCCGACGCCAGCCGGATGATCACCCTCGGCCGTTCTCCCACGGAAAAAGACTGCGTGCTCATAGGTCGACCGTCCCCGTCACCTTCTTGCCCGTCTGCCTGACGTGTGCCTTGGACGAGAGTGTCTTCACGACCCACGAGTTCACCGAGTCACCCGCGCCGGCAGCGGCGTTCTCGACCATCTCTTTGACGGTATCTGGCAGCCGAAGCGTGAGCCTCGCCTCGTAGGAACCCGTCGTCTCGCCGACTGCCTCGATAGCCCGCACGTGAAGCTCCGGTTCGCCCTCGGCAACGATGACATCGATCTCATAGTCGGGAAGCTGCGCCGACGTCTCGTTGGCGGCCTGCTGCGCGAGTTCCAGCACGATTTGACGAACGGTGGGTTCGAGGATGGCAAGGATCGCTCGTCCAGCCGACTCGACCGACGGGTCTGTCCCGCCGAATGCGATCTGGCGTGATACGGCTTCCTCGAGCTGAGTGAGTGCGCTGTAGCTATTCATGACATCATTATGATGTCACAACGACGTCACGTTGTCAACCTCGTAGAGGGTGGTCCGACGAGACGCCACCCGCCCGGCGGCCCGGATCAGGGACCCGAACGCCTCTGGGGTGACCTCCTGACCGTGTGACGCCCCCGCCGATCTGGTGATGATCTCCCCCATCAACGTGCCTCCCACGTCGTTGCACCCGGCCTGCAGCAGACGAGCGGCGCCGTCCTCTCCAAGCTTCACCCATGACGCCTGGATGTTCGGTATCAGCCCGTCGAATGCGATCCTCGCGACGGCATGCATGAGCACGACCTCATCCCATGTCGGCCCCGGCCGAGCATCACCGGTCAGGTAGATGGGGGCTCCCATGTGGACGAACGGCAACGGTACGAACTCCGTGAAGCCTCCCGTCCGTTCCTGAATGGTTCGGATCACGTCGACGTGGGACGCCCAGGAGTCAGGGTCGTCGATGTGGCCGAACATGATCGTCGCAGTCGAGCGAAGACCGAGCTCGTGCGCCGCAATCATCACATCTGCCCACTCCGCGGTGGTGATCTTGTCCGGACACAGGTACCGCCGTATCCGATCGTCGAGGATCTCGGCCGCGGTGCCGGGGAGAGTTCCGAGACCGGCGTCTCGCAGACGACGGAGATACGCCCGGACGGGCACACCGAGCGTTTCAGCGCCCTGCCAAACCTCGAGGGGGGTGAACCCATGGATGTGCATAGACGGGACAGTGGCCTTGATCTCCTCTACCAGCTCTACATAGAAGTCCCCCGTAAACCCCGGATGGATGCCACCTTGGAGACACACCTCAGTCGCGCCTCTCTCCCAGGCCTCGGCTGCAAGGGCGACGACGTCCTCCACACTCATGAGGTAGGGCTCCCCGCGAAGGTTCAGGCTTCGGGGTCCCTTGGAGAACGCGCAGAACCGGCACTTGTAGGTACACAGGTTCGTGTAGTTGATGTTCCGATTGACCACGTACGTGACGGTGTCTCCGACGGCGCGCGCTCGGAGTCTGTCTGCCGCCCATGCGATCGCCTCCACGTCGCTCCCGCGGGCCCGGAACAGTGTTGACAGCTCCGACCTTGAGGGCCTGGTGCCGGACAACGACCGGTACAGGATGCTGCTCACCTTCGCGCTGGCACCACCGAGAGGCTCCCCGGCGGGATCTGCGCCCACCCAGGCCGGATCCGACCACTCCGCAGACAACCGGGTCTCCGGAGCCGGGACCGCCAGGTCCTTGCCGGGCGCCCACGGGATGTTGGGCCGTACGGCCCCTGATGCATCGACGTGATGGAGGTACGCCGTCCACGAGGCGCGAGGGAGATGGGCGCGCAGATCGTCGATCGGCACACCCAGCGGTATGCCGGCACGTTCGACCAGCCTCCCGCCGAGCGCGTCCCGTAGGGCAGCGACCAGCGCATCGTCCCATCCTGCCAACACCAGGTCGGCGGCTCCTTCGCGGACTGCCGCCACCGCCTCGTCGACGGTCGCGGCTGGCGTCGAGACGCATGCCGAGACACCGGGAAGTCCAACGATCGATGACGCCTCACTCGGGCGATCCGATCGCAGATAGGCGGCCCGGCTTCGGGAAAGCGCGTCGAGGACTTCGGACCTCGGTCCAACGTCGATCACCGTGAGGCGCCATCCAGGAACATCGGTTCTGATCTCGTCCGGCCGCAGCACCCAGGCGAGCGGCTCGCCACCCCCGGCTCCCAGAGAGACCGTCAGGACTTCCTCTCGCGCCAGGGCGTCGATAGCTTCGGTCGAGGCGGCAGGGACTTCTCTGACCACATGGCCTGATGGACGAGAGAACGTGATCATGCCGCGACCAACCCCAACCCGTCGATCTCTTCTCGGAGCCGGCCCAGCATCCGCTGGTCGATCCACGTCGCGTCGATGAACTCCGGATACACCGGCATACGCGCCCTGAGCTCGAATCCCGCAGCTTTGGTTCTGGCGAGCAGGTCCTCGAGATGGGGCCAGGGACGCTCAGGGTTCACCCAGTCGATCGTGATCGGCGACACGCCGCCCCAGTCGTTGACCCCTGCGTCGAGGTATCGCTCGAACTGGTCGGTGAGGTTTGGCGGCACCTGGATGTTCATCGTGGGACCGAATAGCCATCTTGCGACTGCGGCGACCCTCGCGACGAACTCGGGCGTTGGTGTCGCTCGCTTCCGCATGGGCGTGTCGGCCTTGGGCTGGAAGTTCTGCACGATGACCTCCTGGACATGCCCGTGGCGCTCATGAAGCGACGCCAGGGCCATCAAGCTCTCGATGATCTCCCTTGGCGTCTCACCGATGCCGATGAGGACGCCGGTCGTGAACGGGACACGCGCCTTGCCGGCCGCTTCGATCGTCTCCACTCGCACGGAGGGGACCTTGTCGGGACTCCCGAAGTGCGGCATACCGACATCGGTCAGGCGATCGGAGATGTTCTCCAACATCAGACCCATCGAGACGTTCGTCCGCCGGAGCCACTCGATCTGCGCCGGGGTCATGACTCCCGGATTGGCATGGGGAAACAGCGATGTTCGCTCGACGATCAGCTCGGAAGCCACCCGCACGTACTCCATCGTCGAGGAGAATCCGCGTTCCTCCAAGAACGCCTGTGCCGCAGGCCATCGGTCCTCTGGCCGGTCTCCGAGTGTCAGGAGCGCCTCGGTGCATCCATACCGCTCCCCAGCGCGTGCCATCTCGACGACCTCGTCGAGTGTCATGTACTCGCCTCCCGCTCCTGGAGGTTTCGCGAACGTGCAGTAGGTGCACCGATCCCTACACAACGTGGTGAGAGGCACGAACACCTTCCGGCTGTAGGTCACCGTTTTCCCTTTGCCCTCGTCACGGAGCCGGCTTGCCTCTCTGAACAACGGTTCGGAGGGTGTGCGGCCCAATAGGTAGTCGAGCGCCAGATCGGGATCGAATGACGGATGCGGCATGGCCCCACACGCTATCACGCGGCGTGGATCTCTCCAGCAGGTAACATCGACATGTCCGGTTTCCCCAGGTCCAGGAGGAACTCCATGAGGATCGCCATCAATGGTTTTGGCCGCATCGGGCGCGCCGTCTATCGGATCGTTGCAGCGCGCGAGAGCACGCCTATCGAGATCGTCGCCGTGAATGATCTCACGGATGATGCGACGCTCGCCCACCTGTTCAAGTACGACACCAACATGGGCCGGTTCGACGGCATCGTTACGCTCGAGGAAGGCGTCATGCACGCCGGTGGCCAGTCGGTCAAGATGCTCGAGGAACGCGACCCGTCGAAGCTCCCCTGGAGAGAACTGGGCGTCGACGTCGTCGTCGAGTCGACCGGGGTGTTCAGAACGAGAGACAAGCTCAACCTCCACATAGGAGCTGGGGCCAAACGTGTCGTGTTGACTGCGCCCGCCAAGGACCCGATGGACGCGACGATCGTCCTCGGTGTCAATGACGATGGGTTGAGTCCTGACGATGTCCTGGTGTCGAACGCATCGTGCACGACCAACTGCCTCGCGCCGGTGGCCAAGGTTCTCAATGACTCGTTCGGCATCGAACGGGGCCTCATGACCACGATCCACGCCTACACCAACGACCAGCGTCTGCTCGACATGCCACACAGTGACCTTCGTCGAGCGCGCGCCGCAGCGGCCAACATCACCCCAACGACGACCGGCGCGGCGAAGGCCATCGGTCTCGCGATTCCCGAGCTCGCCGGCAAGCTGGACGGAATGGCCGTGCGCGTGCCTGTGCCAGACGGGTCGCTGGTCGACCTCGTCGTCGTGCTGAATCGTGACGTGACGGCCGCCGAAGTGAACGCAGCGATGCAGGCGGCGGCAGAGGGTCCGTTGGAGGGCATCCTCGAGTACAACGTCGATCCCATCGTCTCCAGCGACATCGTCGGCAACCCACACTCGAGCATCTTCGACTCGGCGCTCACCAACGTCATCAACGGCAACCTCGTCAAGGTCGTGTCGTGGTACGACAACGAGTGGGGCTACTCGAGTCGCGTCGTCGATCTCCTCGAACTCATGGGAGATCAACTCTGAGGCAACCTCGAGGTCCCCTGCTCTTCGCCATCTTGATGGTGGCAGGGTGTACGACGCTGCCCAGCGGCACTACCGAGACCTCGACGTCGACTGCGCCGTCGACCACGGTGCCCTCGACGACCGCGCCATCGTGTGGAGGGGAGTTCTCCGAACGCGGAGAACTCCTCTCGTTTCACGTCGAAGGCGACGCCAGCCGCATTTCCGCCCTCCACACGGATCAGAACGGAGCATGCGAGCAGTTCGTGATCGGCTTCACCACGGAGGCCGGCGCACCTGCGACGTCGGTGGGCAACGTCGAGGTCGAATTCCTCCGTGACATCGGCGTGATCAGGATCGCGCTCCCCGACATCACGAACACCAGCATCACCGACGGTGTCTTCGAATCAACGCTGATCGATCGTGCGTACGTGGTGAGGGGGCAGGATGGGTCGCTCTACGTCGACGCCCACCTGTCGGCACCTTCGATGGCGCGCGCGGAGATCGTGCAATCTCCTGCAAGGGTCGTGGTGCAGCTCGAGCCAGGCGGGCAAGAGCTTCCGGCGCCCGCTCCGCGAAGTGATCTCGTGGTGCTCCTCACTCCGAGGCAATCCGAGGTCGCCTACCCGCTGACCGTCTCAGGGTACTCGAGGACATTCGAAGCAAACGTGGTGATGCGAATCCTCCAGGGAGGTTCGATCGCCGCCGAGCAGGTGGCGACGGCAACCGACTACCTCGAGGCATGGGGGGAGTTCTCCTCGGTATTCGAGTCCGGCCCGAAGGGCACCGTGCAACTCGTCGTTGGCGAAGGCGGCGATCAGGACGTGTCGCTGGATCTCGTTGTCAATTGAACAGTCCCGGAATCGGGTTCACTGTCACCAGCCCACCAGTGATGTCGACGTGTGGCACGAGTGAGTGGACGAATGGCACATCCACCGTGCCCGACGATGTCTGCACGACGAGTCTGTCCTGTACCCCCACCACGACGTCGATGATCTCGCCAAGTGGAGTTCCTTCCTGATCTTGAACCTGTAGGCCGATGAGGTCGTCCGGCCAGTATTCACCGGGCTCGAGGGCCCTCCTGGCCTCGGGTTCGATGGAGAGCAGCTTCCCTCTGAGCTCTTCGGCGGAGGTCCGGTCATCGATTCCCTCGAAGCTGACGATGAGTGACGCACCGTGCTGCCGACTGGCCCGAACCACCAGCTTCGAGCCTTCTGGCGTGCCGAGCACGGCACCGCGGGTGAATCGAGTGGGGTTGTCAGACTCGGAGGCCACCACGACCTCGCCGCGGACTCCGTGGGCTTTGAGGATGCGCCCGACGATCAATCGATGAACTCGACCCCGGTATGAAGGCCCTCTTCGTCCCCGGCCGCCTTGGCGAGTGTCCGAACGGCCCTTGCGACCCGTCCCCTCCTGCCGATGACACGACCCATGTCGGACTTCACGGTCCTGACCTCCACGACGACGTCCTCCGGACCCTCTTCAACCAGCGTGATGTCGACCTCGTCCGGGTGATCGACGATCTGCGAGATGATGTATGAGACCACCTTCTCGACGATGGCGCCACGGCTCATTCGTTGCTCCCAACCGTGTGGATCTGGCCTTTGGCGACCTTGAACAGCGACCAGGCGCCGGACTTCTCGAGGAGGCGCCGCACCGTGTCGGTGGGCTGCGCACCATTCTTGAGCCAGGCGAGTGCCTTGTCGTTGTCGATCTCGATCAGTGAGGGATCCTGTCGGGGGTCGTACCGGCCGATGATTTCGATGAAGCGCCCATCCCTGGGTGACCGCGCATCGGCGGCCACGACCCTGTACGTCGGCTGCTTCTTCTTTCCCATCCGCATCAGGCGGAGCTTCACCGCCATGTCGTCACCTCAACTTCCTCAGACCAGGGATCGCTTTGCCCTGGGTCATCATCTTCATCATCTTCTGTGCTTCGTTGAACTGCTTGAGCAATCCGTTCACTTCCTGCGCCGACGAACCGGAACCTGCCGCGATTCTCCGCTTCCGGCTCCCATCGATCAATTTGGGCCTTCGACGCTCTTCGGGGGTCATCGAGCGGATGATCGCTTCCACCTTGCCCAGATCCCTGTCCGAGATCTCCACGTTGCGAAGCATCGAACCGGCGCCGGGCAGCATAGCAAGCAGTTGGTCCAGTGCGCCCATTCCGCGGACCTGCTTGAGCTGCTGGAGGAAGTCCTCGAAGGTGAACGATGCCGTTCGGAGCTTGTCGACCATCGCCTCTGCCTCGGCCACGTCCCACGCGCTCTCGGCTTTCTCGATCAACGTCAGAACGTCGCCCATGCCGAGGATGCGTGACGCCATCCGGTCTGGATGGAATGGTTCGAGATCCTCGGGCTTCTCGCCGACACCGACGAACTTGATGGGACAACCCGTGACCTCGCGCACCGAGATCGCCGCCCCGCCTCGTGCGTCCCCGTCCAGCTTCGAGAGCACGATCCCGGTCAAATCGACATGCTCGAGGAAGCCCCGCGCGACATTGACTGCATCCTGACCCGTCATCGCATCGACCACCAGCAGGACTTCGTCCGGAGCCACCGCCTTCTCGACATCGGAGAGCTCCCGCATCAGTTCCTTGTCGATCTGGAGGCGTCCGGCCGAGTCGATGATCACGACGTCGTAGCCTTCGGTCTTCGTCTGCTGCATCGCGGCCTTGAGGAGTCTCGGCAGCTTACGGTCGGTCGCGACCGGCACCCCGACCCTCTCACCCAACCTGACGAGTTGGTCGACTGCTCCCGGACGTCGAAGGTCGGCGGCGACGAGCAACGGCCGACGCCCCTTCTGTTTGAGCAAGCGTGCCAGTTTGGCTGCCGACGTCGTCTTGCCGGACCCTTGAAGCCCCACCATCAGGATCGTCGCCGGACGAGCGGAGGTGAGCGGTGCCGCTTCTCCGCCCAACGTTGTAATCAGCTCCTCGTTGACGATCTTGATGACCTGCTGTCCGGGGGTGAGGCTCTTGGTGAGCTCGGCCCCTATGGCTCGCTCACGCACCCGTCCGAGGAACGCCTTGACGACCGACACGTTGACGTCGGCTTCCAGCAGCGCGAGACGGATCTCACGTAGGGTCGCGTCGACGTCGGCATCACTCAGCCGACCCTTCCCGCGCAATCGCGTGAAGACGCCATTCAGTCGATCGGAGAGGGATTCGAACACCCGAGGAGTGTACCGTGAGGGCAGTCCCAACCTGTCCCGAGTACACGAGCGCTCCCCGTGCGAGCCCGTGTCTCGTACTCGACCTTCGCACGTTCCAGGACCACGGGGCGTGCCGTACCGAGCCAAGGGTTCACGTGCGCGTCGCCACACTACGAAGTGCGAAATACGAAGCACGGATTGCGGAGCAAACCCCTCACGCGAATCGCGACAGAACCACACGCCATACGACGAGACCGGCACCCGTCACGACTGTCATCACCAACACGAAGACCGGGGGAACGTCCTGTCGGAGCATCAATCCCCTCAAAACCGCACCGAGCGGGGCCGCGACGACCCAGGCGAGGGCGATACGCCACACCCTGGCCGCCTCGGCGATGTTCGTCCGATCGAACGCGCCAAACCATGGAGCGACGAACGCCCACGCCGCGAGGAATGCTCCGATCGTCACCAGCAATCGCCCGGTTTGGCCGAGTGTCTCGTGAGTGGCGAACCCAACGATGGTCAGGACGCTGATGACGATGGCGTCACCGACGACAGCAGCGGTGCTCATGGAGCGGAGCGTAGTCACCGAACGAGTACCCTTCGTCGCGTCGGAAGGAGCCCAGTGAGCCTGACCATCGTCGATCACCCTCTCACCCAGCACTACCTCACCGTCCTCCGTGATCGCACCACCTCGACGGAACGTTTCAGGGAGACAACACGTCGCCTCGCATACACACTCCTGCTCGAGGCCACCACCGACATCCCCACTCGTCAGATGCCCGTCGAGACACCCCTCGGAGAGACGGTCGGCGTCCGCCTCGACCGCAGCATTGTCGCTGTTGCCGTCCTGCGGGCCGGTCTCGGGCTGTTGCAGGCCGTGCTCGACCTCATGCCGGGAGTCCGGGTCGGATACGCCGGAGTGCAGCGCGACGAGGAGACGGCGGAACCGCAGGAGTACTACACGAAGTTCCCCGACCTGGCGAACACCAAGGTCCTGATCCTCGAACCCATGCTCGCAACGGGCGGATCGCTCTCCTGGGCCGTCGACAAGGTCAAGGAGCACGGCGCTCGCGACATCACGGCGTTGTGCGTGGTCACCGCGCCTCCAGGCGTCGAACGCATGGAGCGCGATCATCCCGACGTTCGCATCGTTGCAGCGTCGCTCGACAGGGATCTCAGCGCCAACTTCTTCATCCAACCCGGTCTCGGTGACATGGGCGACAGGCTGTTCGGCACCCTCTGATGACCGCGTTTCAGGACGACGTGGTCGCGGCACTCGCCAGGCTCGAACCCGGCGAGGTGGTGACCTACGGCGAGATCGCCGCCCAGGCGGGACACCCCGGGGCGGCGCGGGCCATTGGTAATATCCTCCGCAACTCCTCCGGCGTCCCTTGGTGGAGAGTCGTGACCTCTCAGGGACGGCTCGTTCCAGGGTGCGAGGAGCAACAAGCCCGTAGGTTGACGGCGGAAGGCGTCGTCGTGCGTAAAGGTCGAGTCGTTCGACAGGAGTAGGAATGGATGCCGTGACACTGATCGAGAAGAAGCGTGACGGGGGGGAACTCTCCGCCGAAGAAATCGGCTGGCTCATCGGTCGCTACACCGACGGATTCGTTCCTGACTACCAGATGGCGGCGATGACGATGGCGGTCTACTTCAACGGGATGACCAATGACGAGCTCGCCGCGTGGACGGATGCAATGCTTCACTCCGGCGAAGTGCTGGACCTACACGGTGTGTCCGGCGTCAAGATCGACAAGCATTCGACCGGCGGCGTCGGCGACAAGGTATCGATCCCGCTGGTTCCCATGGTTGCAGCGACAGGAGTCAAGATCCCCATGATCAGCGGCCGCGGCCTCGGTCACACAGGCGGCACTCTCGACAAACTCGAGGCGATCCCTGGATTCACCACGGCCCTCGATCCGAGGAGATTCGCAGCTCAACTCGAAGAACTGGGCGTTGTGCTGGCCGGCCAGTCGGAGTCGCTCGTCCCGGCGGATCGGAAGCTCTACGCCCTGAGAGACACTTCCGGAACCGTTGAATCCAACTCGCTCATCGCCTCCTCAATCATGTCCAAGAAACTGGCAGAGAGCCTCGACGGTCTCGTCCTCGACGTCAAGGTCGGGAGAGGCGCGTTCATGCATGAGATCACTAGGGCCCGAAGACTCGCGAGAACGATGGTCGACATCGGCGCCGCCCACAAAGTGCCGGTCGTAGCTCTTCTCACGCCGATGGATCAGCCCCTCGGAAGGGAGGTCGGAAACGCCTCGGAGATCGCAGAGTCGCTCCAGGTGCTTCGCGGGGAAGGGCCGAATGATCTAGCCGAAATCACGCTCAGACTCGGCATGGTGATGCTGCTGCTCGGAGGAATCGCGAAGGACGAGAGTTCCGCCCGCACCATGCTCGAGCACACCATCGCCGATGGGAGCGCTCTCGAGAAGTTCGCCGAAGTGATCGAAGCACAGGGGGGAGACCCAAGAGTGGTCGAAGAACCCGAACGGCTGCCGCAACCTGGTCACCGCACCCACCTTCCAGCCCCCCGGACCGGTATCGTCTCGCAATGCGATGCACTCGCCATCGGTCTCGCGGCACTGCGACTGGGCGCGGGGCGAGAACGCAAGGAAGACAGCATCGACCCGGCCGTCGGAATCAGCGTCCTCGCCAAGGTTGGCGATGCCGTCGCAGAAGGCGAGCCGCTCGCCATGATCGCGTGGAACGATGCCAGCCGTCTCGAGTCCGCAACAGCACTCCTCGAGACGGCATGGGAGATCGGCGATGAGGCACCTCCCACGACTCCGATCGTGCTCGAGGAGATCAGATGACATTCGACGACATCGGCGTTGCGGCAATGACGATCGCGGAACGGACCGGCCGTGGCGCACATCGCGTGGCCGTGGTTCTCGGCTCGGGACTCGGTGACTACGGATCGACCCTCCCGGAAGCAATCGCCATCCCGTACGCCGAGATACCCGGCTGGCCGATGCCAACGGTGGCTGGCCACAAGGGCACTCTTTTCTCGGCCGACGTGAACGGGCCGATCCTGGTCCTATCCGGACGCGTGCACATGTATGAGGGACGTCCCCTCGATGAGATCGTCTTCGGCGTGAGGGCCGCCATCGCTTCAGGCGCGCGCACGGTGGTGCTCACCAACGCGGCCGGCGGCGTCGCCGACGGCCTCCACCCCGGCGATCTCGTGCTGATCTCGGATCATCTGAACCTCACCGGCACAAACCCCCTCACCGGCCCGAACGACGAGCGCCTCGGTCCCCGGTTCCCCGACTTGACCGACGTGTACTCGAAGCGGGTCCGCGCGATCGCTCGGTCGACGGCCGATCGGGCCGGAGTCCCACTCGGTGAGGGTGTTTACGCGTGGCTTCCGGGACCGTCCTACGAGACGCCCGCGGAGATCCGCATGGTGAGGACGCTCGGGGGGGATCTGGTCGGCATGTCCACCGTTCCCGAGGCCATCGCTGCGCGCCACATGGGTGCCGAGGTGCTCGGGATCTCACTGGTCACGAACCTGGCAGCAGGTATCTCACCGACGCCGCTGACACACGAGGAAGTTCGGGAAACCGCCGCGATGGCGCGAGGGAAGTTCGCGCGCCTGCTGGATCACCTGCTGCCTGCACTCGGCTGACCAACCGCTAGCATTCGCGAACACGAACGAGAGAGGAGCGCACGTCCTATGAACGTCCTGGTCTGTACGAAGCAGATTCCAGATCCGGCGGCTCCCTATCAGCTGGATGCCGAGACCCACTTTCTCGAACGCCCGACCGACCAGATCCTCGACGACACCGACCGTTACGGCGTCGAAATGGGGCTTCAGGTGGCCGAGCAGACGGGTGGATCGGTCACGCTGGTATCGATGGGGCCTGCAGGGAGCCTCCAGGGTATCCGCCAGGCGCTGGCCATGGGTGCCGCCAAGGCAATCGTCATCGAGGACCCGGCACTTCGGGGTGCCGACTCGTGGACAACCGCCCAGGTGCTCGCGGCTGCAATCAAACGAGAGGAATTCGATCTCGTCATCGCAGGCACCGAGTCGACAGACGGATCAGCGGGTGTGCTCCCCCAGCAGCTCGCAGAACTCCTCGGTGTTCCATCGTTAACGTTCGCCAAGCATCTCGAGCAGGACGACGGCATCGTTCGTATTCAGCGTCAGACTGGGTACGGGTACGACGTCGTCGAGTCCCCCACCCCGGTGCTCGTGACGGTCACGTCGGGTGTCGTCGAACCCCGATACCCGACCTTCAAAGGCATCATGGAGGCCAAGAAAAAGCCCATCGACGTGATCGGCCTCGGGGACCTTGGCGTCTCCCCGACCTCGATGCAGAGGATCGTTGAGGTGCGGCCGGCTCCCGAGCGCGCCTCCGGCGAACTCATCGAGGACGATGGAGAGGGGTATCAGCGAATCGTCCAAGCCCTCGAGCAAGCGAAGGTGATCTAGATGAAGGTCTGGGTATTCATCGAGGAATCGCAGGACGAGCCGGCTCCGATCGGTTTGGAGCTGCTCACGAAGGCACGGGCGATGACAGACGCGCCTGCCGTGGCCTACCTCGGCAGGGGCTCTGACGGGGCGTTTGCTCAACTCGGCCAGTACGGCGCCGCCACGGTCTATCACATCCCGAAGGACGATCGCTTGCCAACCGCCGCAGGGGCGGCCGCACTCGCGGCGCTGGCCGCGGTACACAGTCCCGATGTGATCATGTTCGGTCTGACACCGACCGACAGAGACGTGGCAGGTCGGCTGAGTGCCCGGATGGGCCTTCCGGTGGTCTCCAATGGCGTCGACGTTCTCGTCGACGGCGAATCGGTAACCGTCGTCAATGAGATCTTCGGCGGCAGCGAGATCGTCGAGACCGAGTTCACGGGCCCAGCGCCTCATTTGGTGGTACTCCGTCCGAAGTCGTTCCCGGCAGAGCCGGGCGCTCAAACGACACCTATCGTCGAGACCGTCGATCTCCCCGACGTCGGTCATGCCGGCGCCGCGGTCGTGACGGGGAGCCATATCGAGGAACGCGAAGGGCCCCAGCTCGAAGATGCCTCGGTCGTCGTGTCCGTGGGTCGTGGTATGGGTTCGGCAGAGAACCTCCAGCTGACACAGCACCTCGCAACGCTCCTCGGAGCCGCGCAGGGAGCGACTCGCGCCGTGGTCGACGCTGGTTGGCTCCCCTACTCGTTCCAGGTCGGCCAGACCGGGAAGACGGTCAAGCCGGACGTCTACATCGCCTGCGGGATCTCGGGTGCCATGCAACACGTCGTCGGAATGAAGGACGCGAAGGTCATCATCGCGATCAACAAGGACGAGGAGGCCCCCATCTTCGCTCTGTCCGATCTCGGCATCGTCGGAGACGTCAACAAGGTGCTTCCGAAGCTGATCGAGGCGCTCGAGGCGAGGTGACCGGAGCTTCGCTCCGCTCAGCCGTTCTGAGCCATGGGTTTCGGGTGCAGTGGGGTCCTACGATCTCCTGGCTGTCTCTTGCCCAAGACCCACAACCAGAACCCACGACCGAGGGCCGAGTTGCTTCCTGCTCAGTTCTCGAGCCTGAATCCGTGCGGCAGTAGCTCGGCAAAGGCATGGGTTCCCGCGGTTCCGTCCGGTTTGGCGACAATCACCTCGCGGACTCCGAACTCGTGGAGCCGTTGAAGGCACTGTCCACAAGGAAATGACTCTTCATCGGTTCCGGCATCGATGCACGCAGCGGCGACGGTGGCCAACTCTGTTCTCCCAGCGGTCACCGCTGCCGCGATGGCGCTTGCCTCTGCGCACATTCCCGACGGGTACGCGGCATTCTCCCAGTTGACCCCCTGGTAGGTCGTCCCGTCGTCGGCGACGATGATGGCGCCCACCCGGAATCCCGAATAGGGAGCGTAGGCGTTCCGTGCGACGGCCCTCGCAGCGTCGAGGAGCTCTTCCGGTGTCACGTGTCCTCCAGCATGGCGTCGATAAACATGCATGGTACAAACGGTACGAGATCCCCAAAGTTCTCTCCGGTACCGATCAGCTTCACCGGGATATCCAGCTCACGTTCCACGGCGACGACGACCCCGCCGCGCGCAGTGCCATCGAGTTTCGTCAGGACCACACCGGTGACGCCCACCTGCTCGGTGAAGACTCTCGCCTGCGTGACGGCGTTCTGCCCGCTGGTTGCGTCGATCACGAGCAAGGTCTCCCCCACTTCGCCTGCCGTTTTCGCGAGAACTCGAACGACCTTGCCGAGCTCTTGCATGAGGTTGTGTTTCGAGTGGAGCCGCCCGGCGGTGTCGATGATGGCAACATCGTGCCCGCGCGCCTTGGCCGCCTCGTAGGTGTCGAAGGCAACCGACGCGGGATCCGAGCCCTCGTGTCCTGAGACGATGTCCGCTCCGACACGCTCGGCCCACGTCTTCAGTTGCGCGTCGGCTCCCGCGCGAAACGTGTCGGCGGCACCGAGGATCACCTTCTTGCCTTGACGCGCGAAGAGGGCCGCGAGCTTGGCAATCGTCGTGGTCTTGCCGGTTCCATTGACTCCGACCACCACGATCACCGACGGCGCCCCCGTGAGGTGGAGATCGCGGGGGCGGTCGCCGAACTCCGAGAGCAGCTCCTCTCGAAGCACACGTCGCGCTTCCTCGGCCCCCTCAGGATGGCGTTCTTTCACACGCTGAACGATCTCGTCTGTGGCAACGACTCCGACATCGGCAGCGAGGAGAGCCTCCTCGAGGCCTTGCCAGAACTCGGAGGTGGATGCAGCAGCTCCGAACAGCTTCTGTAAACGACCGCCCAGCGCCGATCTGGTCTTGGCGAGATAGGCGGGTCCCTCCGTGAGAAGCTCCCGCGCGTCGGTCGGTGACGCCGATCGGCGTGCGAGCACGACTACGCCGAGCACAACGACGATCGCTATCGCCACGATCAGGATCAACTGGGATGTGGTCATACCGTGAGCCGCTCGCTGACCCGTTTGGACAGCACCTGCGACGAACCTCCTGGTTCCAGGGTGACACCGTAGATGATGTCGGCGATCTCCATGGTCTGCTGCTGGTGTGTCACGATGAGGAGCTGCGCGCGTTCCCTGAAGCGCGACACAAGCCGCAGGAACCGCCGGAGGTTGGCATCGTCCAGGGCCGCCTCCACCTCGTCGAGGATATAGAAGGGCCCCGGCCGCGCCCGGAACACGGAGAACAGAAACGCGAGTGCCGCCAGCGACCGCTCTCCACCCGAGAGAAGGCTGAGCTTGCCGACCTTCTTGCCGAGGGGCATCGCCTCGACTTCGACACCGGTCGTCAACGGATTGCTCGCGTCGACGAGCCGCAGGCGTCCGCGACCACCGGGGAACAGAAGACCGAAATACTCCTCGTAGTGAGCGGCGATCTCGTGGAACGCAGCCAGGAACTCTTCCGCAATTCGGTCGTCGAGCGCGCTGATCACCTTCCGGAGGTCCGATCGGGACGACTCGAGATCTTCGAGTTGCGTGGAGAGGAAGTCGTACCGCTCCTTCAGCTCTCTGTACTCCTGTGCTGCGAGCGGGTTCACCGGGCCAAGTCGCTTGAACTCTGCTTCACGGCTGTCGAGCACGGCGTGGAGGTCCCCCTCCAGGTCAGGTGATTCGACTGCCAGCGCATCCTCTTCGGATGCATCTGCATCCCGGCGTAGCCCTTCGGCGATGGACTCGCGTCGGACGTTCAACTCCACCCGCTCGATCGCGATACCCGATGCCTGCTCGCGTGCGATCTCGATGCCACTTCTGAGCTCTTCGATCCGTGTACGCGCTGCCGCGAGTTTTGCGCCGGCATCGCCGGCCTCGGAGCGCAACGTCCGCTGGCGTTCCCTGAGCGTATCCAGCTTTGCTTTGACGGCGTCGAGCGCAGCAGTGCAGTGCTCCTCGATATTCGACAGGGCCGAGACCGCGTGGGGATCGATTGGGCGGTCGGCAGGTGACTCGAGCTCTCGAGCGACGGTCCTCAAGCGGTCCTGCAGGAGCCTGTGGCGTTCGACAACGGTGGCCAGTGCTTCCGCTGCCTCTCGCCGTGCCTGTGCTGCGGACTCCCGCCTCGCTTCCACCTCACGGCGACGATCGGCCATCTCCTGCCATGCCCGCTGACCTTCGGCCTCCTCACCTTCGAGATCGTGCAGGCGAGATCTGAGCCGCTCGATGCGAGCTTCGCGTTCGCCGGATTGCTCGATGAGGGCCGACCGCCTCTCCTCGAGAGTCTCCATCTCTCGTTCTGCCTGGATCGAGCTCCGTTCGCGCAGGGTGAGCGCTTCGGTCATGCCCCCGAGCCGCGCTTCGAGTACCTCAAGTCCTTCGAGCGCGCTCCGCTCGGCGACCCGAGCATCGTCGAATGCTCGCTTCGCCTGGGTGAGTAGGCTCTCGGCTCTCGCTGCTTCGAGTTCCGCCCGTTCGAGTCCGACCAGGGCCGACTCCAGCACAGCGGGCGACGTACCATCGGGTTGGGCGACGTGCATGCCGTCCGCATCGACGAGGTCTCCTTCCGGCGTGACCGCACGGATCTTGGGATGCTTCGACACGATGTCGAACGCGGTGCCCCAGCCCTCGACGACGACCACATCCCCCAGCAACCTCTCGGCAAGGACCCGATCGGCGGTGCTTCCGAGCAGGTCGACAAGTCTGTCGGCGCCGATGGCAGGGACAGGAGAGACAACCGGTCCTCCAGACCCGGCGATCACAGCAACACCGCCAAGCCCTTCGCGTTTGAGATCTTCGACGGCGCGCCGTACGTCCTGGTGGGATGTGGTGACGACCGCACCGGCCCATTGACCCAGTGCAGCATCGACCGCGCGGGCCAGATCGGCAGGCACGGCGAGCACGGCCGTCACCGATCCGACCACACCGTCGCGTTCGAGGAGCCGATCTCTGGCCTCTGGGTCCGCGACGCCGGACATCGCCTCTTCGATCGCCTCGACCCGCGCTCCGGCGGCGGCACGCGTTAGGCGCGCATGAGCGGCCTGTTCGTCTGCCCGCTCCCACTGCTCCTGGAAACGCTCCCTGGTTGCTCGCGTCTGCTCGTAGCGGTCCTGAAGGGCGGCCGTCTCTCCGTCGGTGACGCGGATGCCACTCCGCAGTTCCTCGATCTCCGTCGACTCTTCCGTCATCCTGGCCGCGAGGATTCCGAGTCGCCGTTCGACATCTCGCAGCTCTCGCCCGTCTCGCTCCATCGCTGCCTGGAGCGAGCTGAGATCGCCTCGCACGACGGCGAGCGTGCCCTCGACAGGAAGTGCACCTTGATCCGCCAAGGATCGGGCCTCGTCCTCGAGGGACCGGAGTGTCTGCTCGGCGCGATCCGCCGTACGCCTCGCATCCGTCATGTCGCCGGCCGTCGAGATCAGCTCCGATTCGAGATCGGCCGCCTCTATCTCCAGGTCTCGGCGGCGCTCACCGGCGCCCTCCAGCAGCGCCTCGGCAGCTCTGCGGCGCTCTCTCGCAACCTGACCGACGCGGCGAAGCCGCTCGGTTGTCGTCTCCAGCCGAGCCGCAGCAGTGGAGTCCCTGTCGAGAGCCCTCCCGGCGTTCCCGGCCGTCTCGACGAGGCCCGGCAGACGACGCTCCAGCTCGCTTCGTTCGGACGTCGCGGCGTCTATACGACTCGACCAGGACCGTTCCAGCTCCTCGAGCTCCACCATCCTGCGTCCGGCGGCCCGAAGTGCCTCTCCCCCGAGGAACAGCCTCAGTGTGCGGATCGTCTGCCGGAGTTCCTCATGATGCTCCGCCGACTCCGCCTGGCGCTTGAGCGGGCGGATCTGCCGCTTGAGTTCGCGCAGGATGTCGTTCAACCGAAGGACGTCGGCATCGGTGCGTTCGAGCCGCCTCACGGACCGTTCTCTGCGAAGGCGATGCTTCAGCACCCCGGCGGCCTCCTCGATCACACCGCGGTGATCCTCCGGCTTGGCGTTGAGGAGGTCGTCGATGCGTCCCTGACCGACGATTAGGTGCTGTTGCCGCCCAACTCCACTGTCGGAGAGGAGTTCTTGGATGTCGAGCAGGCGACAGTCGACGGCGTTGATCTGGTAGTCGCTGGTCCCGTCGCGGTAGAGGCGTCTGGTGATCGAGACCTCATCGAGATCCAGCGGCAACGCCCGCGAAGCGTTGTCGAGCACGAGCGTGACCTCCGCCCTCCCGAATGCGGGCCGAAGCGAGGTGCCGGCGAAGATGACATCCTCCATCTTCTGTGTGCGAAGCGAACGTGTCGACTGCGTGCCCATCACCCACGCGATAGCGTCGACCAGATTGGACTTGCCCGAGCCGTTGGGTCCAACGACGACCGTCACTCCTGGCTCGAGCTCGAGCCTCGTTCTGTCGGCGAACGACTTGAATCCGACCAGCTTCAATGACTTCAAGAACAACGAACTACACCTTTGTGATTCGTAGAAGGCTATCACAGGTGTTTCAGCGAACCGTGAAACCCTGCAGATCCGGATCGACAGGAATTTCCTGGTGATCAACCTGCGCGACGGCGGCTGCTCGGGGACCTGCTCGGATCAGATCGAGCATTGCATCCACGTCCGCTCGTACGCCCTGGATATGCAGCTCCACCTCGCCCGATGGAAGATTGCGCACCCACCCGGCGACGTTCCTTGCCTTGTCGAGGACGAAGTAGCGAAACCCCACACCCTGCACCCGTCCTCGGATGACCACACGTACCGCGACGGTGTCGATGGCGGGGGTCGCCATCTGCTCGAGAGCGACCCGCGCGGCTTCCTGCTGGGCCTCCTTCTTGGATCGACCCCTGCCCTCTCCTCGAACGTTCCCGTTGATAGAGACCGCCGCCGTGAAGACACGATCGTGGTCGGGTCCCTCCCCACGCACCTGGTATATGGGTTCGAGGTGCGCCTGCGCGAGGACTTCCTGAAGCCTGGTCTTGTAGTCCCTGCTTCCGGGCGATACGGATCGTGCTCGAATCCGCGACTCCCACTGATGATGAATCACCGAGCGGACCGCGTCGAGGCCACCGTCGAGGTATACGGCGGCGATCACCGCCTCCATCGCATCCGCGAGGATCGAGTCCTTCTCGCGGCCCCGGGAGGCCTCCTCCCCTCGGCCGAGGCGAAGTGCAGACCCCATGTCGAGCGACCTCGCGATCGTCGACAGCGTGTCGCCACTCACCAGTGATGCCCTGAGCTTGGCCATCTCCCCTTCACGCATCTCGCCGAAGCGCTCATACAGCAGCTCGGTCATCACGAGCTCGAGCACAGCGTCCCCGAGGAACTCCATACGCTCGTTGTGTTCTGCGTCCTCGTGTTCTGCGGCATACGAGCGGTGGGTGAGAGAAACCTCCAGCAAGGTCCGGTCGTCGAACCGATAGTCGAGCCGCCGTTCGAGATCGCTCACAGGCGGCGTCCGATCTCTTCGACCATCCCCGCCGAGGTCGCCGCCACGGAGAGCGCGTTGCGAATGGCGACCCTCGACGACGATCCGTGCGCGATGATCACGACGCCTTTGACCCCCACCAGGTGCGCTCCGCCGGTGCTCTCATAGTCGAGCGCGTGCCGAACGACCTCGGGAAGCGGTCCCCCTGCTCGCGCCGCCAAGGCCCCTATCCACGCAGTCGCACCCTCCAGCGACTTCAACGCGACGTTTCCGGTGAAGCCGTCGGTGACCACGACGTTGACGCCACCGGACGGGATGTCCCTTCCCTCCACGTTGCCGACGAATCGAAACGGCCCATCTGCGAGGAGAGTGGAGGCGAGCCGTTCGAGCGCGCGCCCCTTGCCGGGCTCGTGGCCGATGGAAAGGAGTCCTACCGTTGGATCTTCGACGCCGAACGCGATCTCTGACACGACGACCCCCATCGTGGCGAACTGAAGGAGGTGCTTGGGTCCTACCGCGGGGTTTGCCCCGGCGTCGATCAGGATCGTCGGTGGCACGGAAGGGATGACCGCGGCGATCGCCGGTCTCAGCACACCCTCCATCCTGCCGATGATGATCGCCGAAGCCGCGAGCGCCGCCCCGGTGGAACCGGCCGACACGAGCCCGTCCACCTCGCCGTCTCGTACCATGCGGGCTGCGACCGAGATGGAGGAGTCGGGTTTCTCGCGAATGGCTCGCGCCGGATCATCCTCCATCTCCACGGTGTCGGGAGCGTGGACGATTCGAAGGGTGGCTCCGAGCTTGCTGCACAGTGGCTCGAGGCGGTGGGCGTCACCAACGAGAACGACATCGATGCCGGAGGCAGCGGCGTCGACAGCTCCGGCTACCGTCTCGAAGGGCGCGTGATCGCCCCCCATCGCGTCGAGGGCTACGCGCACGCTACTCGGTTCCGGCGGTGACCTCGTGCCCCCGGTAGGTACCGCAGTTCGGGCACGCTCTGTGGGGGAGCTTCGGCGCATGGCACTGGGGACACGTCGACATGCGAGGGCGCGTCAGTTTCCAGTCTGCCTTGCGGCGCCGCGTCCGCGATCGCGACATTTTCTTCTTGGGCACAGCCATTGAAGGCTCCTCTCAAGGTTCCAGCAGATGCCGAAGGGCGCCGAAGGGAGACGTGCTCTCGTCGGCGTGCCCGGAACAGGGATCAGTATTCAAGTCGCTTCCGCACGTTGGGCAAAGTCCTTTGCAGTCCGGCCTGCAGACAGGGACGAGTGGGATGGCGAGTGAGGCCTCGTCTCTCAGGGTCTGTCCGAGGTCGATCGATCCGTCCCTCGCTATCGGAGACTCGTCTGTTCCGAACACCTCGAGGAAGGAGGTCGACAGCTCTTCCTTCCACTCGATGAGACACCGATTGCATCGGAGCGTCGCGAGAAACGACAAGGCCCCTCGTGCGACGATCTCGTCCGAGGCCGACTCGAGGGCCGCAGTGGCGCGCACATCCGTGACCGACGCGAGGTCGAGGTCGATCGCGAGGGGGCCGGCGAGGTCGACGGACCGTCGAGAGCCCGAACGTCCGAGCAGGTCGGACACGTTCACGGCAAAGGGATGCATGGCTACCGGGGAACGGGTGGTGGTGCTGGGCGAGCCTCATGGTATTGCGACCGGGCGGTTCTGACCTGGCCGAGCAGGTTCCTGAACAGCACCTCGAGCTGCTGGAGGCGATCGTCGGCCAGGTCCTCCGCCTCGAGTCGGATCCTGCGCGCGTCCCCTTCCGCGTTGCGCACCAGCACGTTGGCTTCCTCGACGGCTTCGGCGAGGATCCGAGACTCGCTCACCATCTCTGCCGCCTTCGTCTGGGCGTTGTCGACGATCGACTTGGCACGTTCGTTGGTCCGGGCAATGAACGCCTCCCGCTCTCGGATCATCCATCTCGCCGCTCGCAACTCCTCGGGCAGCACGGCTCTGATCGACCCGATCAGCTCGAGCGCCTCCTCGCGCTCGACCCTGACGCTGCTGGACAGCGGGATCGGCTTGGCGTCCCTGACCGAGGTCTCCAGCTCGTCGAGCAGTTCGCTGAGCTCACCGAGCTGCGGAATGCTCTCTTCACTCATGATGGAACCTCTCCTTCAGGGCTTCGTTGACGATCGACGGAACCAGGTCTGCTACATCGCCACCGAAACGGGCGACCTCCTTGACGAGCGAGGACGACAGGAACCCGTAGACGGGCGCGGTCGGAAGAAACAGTGTTGATATCCCCGAGAGACTCTCGTTCATCTGTGCCATCTGAAGCTCGTACTCGAAGTCGGTAACAGCTCGGAGACCCTTCACGATGACATCGACCTGCCTCGACTTGACAAAGTCGACCAGGAGACCGTCGAAACTGTCGACGTCGACGGCGCTCCCCTCGAAGAGCCTCCAGAGCATCTCGACACGCTCCTGAGCGTCGAACAGCGGCGTCTTCGAAGGATTGGCCACGACCGCGATCACGACCTCGTCGAACACGGCGAGGCATCGCCTGACCACGTCTAGATGGCCGTTCGTCGGCGGATCGAAACTCCCGGGGATCAACGCAACTGTCACGCATCCTCCTTCCTGAAGCGCCACAGTACCGTGTCCCCGTACCTGCGCCGGTCGATCGACTCGAGGCCATCCACGACGGGGCCCTCCGTCCCCGCACGCCGGTGCACCACGACGTCGCCGCCGGTGTTCAGTCTGGGGATGAGCTTCCTCAACACGCTTTGGACAGACGCTAGCGACAGGGCGTAGGGCGGGTCAACGAACGCGAG
>CAYLHS010000018.1:0-31662 GCA_964383535.1 uncultured Acidimicrobiia bacterium | reverse complement strand
CGGGTGCTTGGGTGGTGGTTGTGGTGGTGGGTTCGGGTGCTTGGGTGGTGGTTGTGGTGGTGGGTTCGGGTGCTTGGGTCGTGGTTGTGGTGGTGGGTTCCGGCGGTCGAGAGGTGGTTGTCGTTGATGCCGGGTCGAGGAACCAGGCAGTGATCTCGATGTCGTCGACGTAGATATGGCCGGAGACGCCGGTGCCTCCGCAGAGGAACCTGATCCTGGTGTTCGGTCCGCCGTAGGCAGCGACATCAAAGCTCGCGTCGATCTGGTTGGCGTTGCCGAAGAAGTCGTATGTGGCCAGTGTGGACCAGGATCCGCCTCCGTTGCCTGAGATGGCGACCGCAACCGCGCCGGGCGTCGGTCCCATGGGTTCACGTCGTAAGCGGAACGTCAGCTGGGCCGAGAGGGCTCCCGATAGGTCGACCTCGCGCCAGACCCCATGCCCATCGATGTCGGCGGCGTCGCCACCGAACCGGAGGCAATTGGCAACCGCGCAACGGCTGCTGTTGACAACATCGATGATGCCGCTGGAAGGGCCGTCCGATTCTCCGATCTCCGACCACGCTCCCGTCCAGCTGATGGTGCCGTCGCTGCCGCTGTATGAGATAGCGGCAAACTCGTCTCTGGCCGACTCGTCGACGTCCGCGTACGCCGACCCCGACATGGCTCCATACAGCGTGAAGGAGAGCAGGACGATCACACCGAGCCGGATGAACCGTCCGGAGGCCATCGCGCCAATCACGCTCGCCGACCGGCTGTTTGCTCGTGAAGCACCTCGGCGCCCGCAGAAGACGGCAGATTCCAGGGATCAGCTTGGGCGGCGTGCTCGGTGTCATCAGTGCGGTGCGTGTCGTCCGGCAAGGTGAGTGCGAACGAGGTCAATCCCGAAGATCGATCGTAAGTGAGGTCGCCGCCCATTCCGATGGCGACCGCCTTTGAGACTGCAAGGCCCAAGCCAACGCTGCCGCTCACGAGCGCCTTCTGACCGGCGTTTCCGAAAGGCTCGAAGAGTCGGCTCCTCGTCTCGTCATCAACGCCGGGTCCACCGTCCGTGACCACGAACACAGCTCGGCCGGCGGCTCGGGAGCCGCTGACCGTGATACCGGGTCCACCGTGTTGAACGGCGTTCGAGATGAGGTTTCGCAGAATCTGCCTGAACCGCACCCGGTCGGCGTTCACGATCATCGCAGCGCAATCCAAGCGTATTTCGTGTCCGGCTCGATGAAACGGGGCGATCACGCCTCTGATCTCGATTCGGGGATCGAAATCCTGAGCCGCAAACGTCAGCTCGTCGGCGTCGAGGCGAGCAGCGGTGAGGAGATCTTCGACCATGCGACTCAGGTCGGCCGCCTCGGTGTTGATGACCCTGAGCAGATCGTTGGCTTCGTCCGGGTCGGTGACGTTCCCCTGGAGCAAGGCCTCCGAGAATCCGTAGATGGCCGTGAGGGGCGTGCGGAGTTCATGGGAGACTCCAGCGACCATCTCGCGCTGAGCACCCAGTCTCGCGTCCATTTCAACCTGCTTCTCGCGGAGCTGGCGGCGCGCGATAGACCAATACGCAACGACTACAGCTCCAGGGATCAGCAGCGTGATGAGCACCCTGGTCACCAGAGCAACCAGCTCGGCGCTGTCTTGATTGCTTGCTATCCGCTCCGCCACGTTCGACTGAGCTCTCTCGAGAGTCCCGGCCAGTGCGTCGTAGGCCTGTTCGAAAGTCGAGTCTCTCTCCTGGGCGGCCGCATCGTGCTCGTTCGATCCGACAAGTTGCAGCACTTCGGTGCCCGACGAGCGAAACGCCTCGAGCTGGGATTCGAGCATGGGCGCCTCGTTCAACAGTTGCGGCGGCACAGAATCCGCCCAACCGCCGAACCCATCGAGGCTCTTCTTTGCCTCATCGAGGGCAACATCGACGGCGCCGTCGCCCACGGCCCCGAGTTCATAGCTGAGCCCGAAGTTGACGGCCTGGCCGGTGGCGCTGCGCGCCAGTGCGGCCGATCCTTCTGCGGCGTTGGTCCAGTGCAGTAGCGACGCGTTCTCGGCTACCCGATTGGCGCTGGACTGTTCGGCAAATACCACTGCCACAGCAACAAACGTGATTGCGAACGCAGCCACCAACACCATTGTCACGGCGAGCCACCAGCGGGCGCCGCGCTGTGTGTTGGTGGCGGCTCCGGCCGAGACACCAGTACGGGATTTCACAGACAGAACATCGACATCAACCCGAACGGGGTTGAGCGTGTTCGACCGACAGTCCGGTCCGAGAGAAGCGTCGAACAGGCCGGCACGGAGCGACGTTTCGGCGCCGGTCGACGCGCAGAAGATGATCCGGAGTGCCGCGAACCGGAGCCCAGTGGGATTCCCATGCCGCAGCCGATGCCATCGGCCCGGACCGTTTGGTCCTTGCGCCGGATCTTGGTGTGTCCGGATACCTTCAGACCGGCGGATGCCGTTCCGCCACAGGATCCACCGGTCCGGCCGGCCGTCGTCGTACAGCAGGCGGGCGACCTCGTGATCGCCGGAGCGAAGCAGCGTCGGGTCGCGGTCAGGGCACAGTGCGAACGCTCTCGGGCAACGCGGAGGGAAGTTGCAGCCTGTCGGGGGATCTGTCGGGCTCGGCACGGTTCATCATCGATCCGGACGGGGTGATCCAAGCCATGGAGGCGACGACGCCGCCAGTCGGCAGGCACCCCGCCCTACAGGCGAAGGGCGAGGTTTGCCAAATCCAGGCGTACCAACTGGTGCGCGGGAAGGGAGGGATCGAGGCGACGCCGGCAGAGTGGATGCGAGGCGATGCGACGCTGAAACCCGGCCCATCGTTGATAGGCCACGTCTGGGGGGTGTGGAACCCACAAATGGAGACCCCTCCGCAGCTAGCCTTCTGCGAATGGGGAAGTACCTCCTCCGTCGGACAGTCTCAGGGGTTGTCGCGTTGGTGGTGTTCACCGCCGTCATGTTCTTCCTCGTGGACGTCTTGATTCCGGGCGATTACTTCACCCCATTTCGGCTGGGTATGAGAGCCGAGGAAGTGGACGCGCTGAGGGTCCAGTACGGTCTCGACCGCCCGATCTACATCCGCTACGTGTTCTGGCTGAAGAACTTCGTCTTTCACGGGTTCGGACAGTCCACGACAGGGTTCAATAGCCGGGCGCCTCTGATGGATGCACTGTCCGCGACGCTGCTCGTGTTCGTTGTGGGGCTGGGGCTCGCGTACCTCTTCGGGTCTTGGCTGGGAAGGATCGCCGGGTGGAAACGCGGCGGGGTTGGCCGGTCACTCACATTCGTGTCGATCATCACCTACACCATCTTCCCGCCGTTCCTCGGTTTCCTGATGCTGTACTTCCTCGGCAGCAAGACCGCGGATCTCCGCCAGCAACTCGTTGGAGCATCGGTCGACTGGCAGGTGGTGAGTGAGACGTCCGTGATGGCCAGGATGAATCTCACCATCATCTTTGCGACCGCTGGCGTGCTCGTTGTCCTGGCCCTTGCCGCACGGGCGTTTGGCAAGCGGAGGCTGCTGTCACCACTCGGCAAGGTCATCGCCATCGCCGCAGTGAGCTTCGGATGGTGGGCGTACAAGGGGATCCTGCCGTATACGATCGATGTCTGGCTTCAAGCCGCCATCCCGATCGTCGCGTTCGGCATCCTCTCCTACGGTGACTTCCTGCTGGTGATGCGCACGTCCATCTCGGGAGTGATGAACGACGACTACGTCGCAACCGCCATCGCGAAAGGCGTGCCGAATCGCGTGGTTCGAGATCGCCACGCCGGGCGCAATGCCATCTTCCCGGTTCTCGGACGGCTCATCGTGAGCATCCCATATCTGCTCAGCGGACTCGTGATCATCGAGCAGTCTGTCGGGTGGGGCGGTATCGGAACGACACTGTTCGCGGCCGTTACGTCACAGGATCTCCCGGTTGTCATGGATGTGCTGCTGCTCATCGGCATCTTCACCCTTGTTGTGCGGTTGGTCTTCGAAGTTGCCCAAGCTGCCCTGGACCCGAGAGTGTGGAAACCCGCATGAGACTCCTTCTCGAACGTCTCCGTGCCCGACGGCGAAGCATGGGTCGAACGCTGCGTGCCATTCTGGGCAGCCCCACCGCGGTCGTCGGTTTTGCCCTGATCATCCTCTTCGGGCTGGCAGCGATCGCCCACCCGATTCTCATGAAGACGGTGTGGCCCTCCAAGGTGTATGACCCGCTGACCGGCTATGACTTCTCGGCGCTGCCGCCGGCGCCGCCTTCGTCGGCGCATCTGCTCGGAACCGACTCTCTCGGACGGGACGTCCTCAGCATGATCCTCGCCGCCACGCGTCCGGCGTGGGTGGTGGCACTCGTGGCGGCCACAACCACCGGGATCCTCGCGACGCTCATCGGCGCGATCGGGGCGTTCTTCAGAGGGTGGGTCGACGGTGTGCTCTCGCACGTCTCCGACGCCTTCCTCCTGCTTCCGGCGCCGATCTTCGTGCTGATCATCTCCGAAGCGGTCGAACTCTCGCCTTGGAAATTCGGCCTGATCTTCGGCCTGATCAACGGCCTCGGGGCTGGTGCCATCGTGCTGCGGGCCCAAGGTCTGAAGGTCATGGCCGAACCGTTCATCGAAGCCGCGAGGGTCTCCGGCGGAGGCGGGTTCCACGTCCTCACCAAGCACCTCATTCCGCAACTCCTTCCGCTCACCGTGCTCTACATGATGCTGTCGGTGGTTGGAGCGATCGTCGCTCACGGGTTCGCAGCGTTCTTCGGACAGACCGAATCGCTCATCAGCTGGGGCGCGATCGTGTTCTTCGGTGTCACGGCATACCGGTCGTTCGGGGCGGCAGTTCCCTGGACTGCTCTCATCGCTGCATCCGCTGCACTGTCGTTGTTCGCAGGCGCGTTCTACCTGGTGTCGTCGGGGCTGCAGGAGGTTCTCGATCCTCGCCTGCGCGCCAGATGAGTTTTGCCGTGGCGTCGCGGCTTGGGTAGCGTAATGGTCCCTTCGGGGGTGGTGTAATCGGCAACACTGCAGGTTCTGGTCCTGTCATTGAGGGTTCGAGTCCTTCCCCCCGAGCGAAGCGGCGGCGTTCCCGCCGCCTTCGGCCCCGTCGTCTAGCGGCCTAGGACGCCGGCCTCTCAAGCCGGTAACGCCAGTTCGAATCTGGTCGGGGCTACCACGCGAAACCCCTGCTCAGCAGGGGTTCTGTGTCCTGTTGAACCGTTCCGTGACCATCGCGATGCGCCGAGGCGACGGGGTGCCGGGCCTGCTTCAGGGCCGTTGAGCGGAACCTGAGTTCTGCGCATTGTCTCCGCCTGCCCGTACGATGTCTCGATGGTGCGTCTCATCATTGCTCCGCCCAGGGGAGGTGCCGAGGGGCCGATCCCCGTCGGATCGGACGACGAAGCTCCGCTCGACGCGTACTCACGAGTGGTATCGCAGGTCGCCGAACGCCTGATCCCTTCGGTAGTGAGTCTCCGTGTAGGAGAACCTGGTAGCAGGGCGGGAGGATCGGGATCTGGCGTGGTCATAACCGGCGACGGATTCCTGCTCACATCCGCGCACGTCGTCGCACGGTTCGGTGGGGGTGAAGCCGCGTTCTCTGACGGGCGTCTTTCGACCTTCGAAGTCGTTGGGAAGGATCACCTGTCCGACCTGGCGGTGATCAGGGCGCGCGCCAACGACCTCCCTGCGGTAGTGCTCGGAGACGCCGATCGGCTGCGGGTGGGGCAACTCGTTGTTGCGGTCGGCAATCCGCTTGGTCTCGCAGGATCCGTCACGGCCGGTGTCGTGAGCGCGATAGGGCGCGCGTTGCCGACCAGGGAAGGCTCTGTCTCCCGCATGGTCGAGAACGTCATCCAGACCGACGCAGCACTCAATCCTGGGAACTCCGGAGGTGCGCTCGCCGTCGGGACCGGGAGGGTGGTCGGAGTCAACACCGCTGTCGCAGGCATCGGGTTGGGATTGGCTGTGCCGATCAACGCGACCACCCGGAAGATCATCGCGACCCTCATGAGCGAGGGCAGGGTACGCAGAGCGTTCCTGGGCATCGTTGGCGGCTCCAGACCCCTTCCGCCCCGCCTCGCCACCGAGGTGGGCCGCACGGTCGGGGTCGAAGTCGTCCAAGTGGTCAAAGGGAGCCCTGCTGCAAAGGCGGGAATCCGTCCCGAGGATCTCATCGTGGAGATCGAGGGGGTGCCCCTCGAAGAGGCAGGTGACCTTCAACGTCTTATGGATGCCGACGCGATTGGGCGCTCGATGACGCTTCGTCTCTGTCGCAGCGGAACGATGACGGAGACGACCGCCGTGCCGGAGGAGCTGCAGACTGGATAGGTTGGTGGGAACCGCCCCCTCCGGCGTCAAGCTCCAGCTTGACGCCACCTCTCCCAATGTCGGGCTGTGCCCTCCTGGCGGAGGAAACGGTAACCGCCTTGCCTCGGCCTGCGGCCTCGGTCATTTCCACAACCCACCTCCAGGGTCACAACCGTCGCGCACATCACCTGAAGCCGCCTAGGGATAGTCCACCCAGCTCACGCAAGAACGGCTGTCCGCTGTCGGCCGTCCGCTCTCCGCCGTTCTCGCTCCTACACCTTCCCGTATACGGGGATCGACGCACCGGAGATCGTGCCGCTCGCTTCACTCAGCATGAACTCCATCACCCTGACGATCTCGTCGGGTGTCGGCCAGTCCATGTAGTCGGCGTAGGGGAGTGCCTTCCGAGTGGCGGGCGTGTCGATGACCGACGGGAGGATCACGTTCGCAGTGATCTCTTCGCCGCTCAGCTCTTGGGAGAGTGATTTGGCGAGTGCAACCACCCCGGCCTTGGCGATGTTGAAAGCGGCCTGCCCCGTCGGTGTGTCCTTCGCTGAGCGGCTACCCATGAACAGGATCCTGCCCCACTCGACCTCCCTGAGATAAGGGAGCGCTGCCCGGGCCGCCACGAATGCTGAGCGAAGGTTCGCATCGATCATCCGATCGAACCGGACGTCGTCCGTATCGGCCACGTCCCGTCCGCCTGCCCATTTGCCTGCGAGACAGCAGAGCGCGTCGATTCTCCCGAAACGCTCCGCCGTTCCGGCCATGAACGCCTCGACCTCTTCCGTGTTGGCGGAATCGACCCGTTTGAGCAGAAGGCGGTCTTCGTCAAGCATCACGGCTTCTTCGAACGCGCGTGCCTCCTCAGGGACCAAATAGGTAGCTGCAATCAGGTAATCGGCGGCTCCAAGCCGGCGGGCGAGGGCGGTTCCGAGGCCGCCAGTTGCCCCTGTTATGACGAGAACTCGGCTCTGGGTCATCATCGCTCCTTGCTTTTTGCTATTTTGGCACTTGCAGCAGCAGATCTGTGGAGGACGGCGTGGCAAAGATCGATTTCGACGAAGTAGGAAAGGTGTACCCGGGAGGGAATCGCGCCATCACAGATGTCAGCTTCGAGGTAGGTGATGGCGAGTTTGTTGTGCTCGTCGGCCCATCTGGCTGCGGTAAGTCGACCCTCCTGCGTATGGTGGCCGGACTCGAAGCGATCACCGATGGAGAGATCCGCATTGGCGACAAGGTCGTCAACGAAGTTCCCCCGAAGGATCGGGACATCGCCATGGTGTTCCAGAACTACGCGCTATACCCGCACATGTCGGTCTTCGACAACATGGCGTTTGGCCTGAAGCTCCGCAAGCTTTCGAAGGACGAGATCAAGACACGGGTCGAGGAAGCCGCCCGTGTGCTCGAGATCACGGACTTCCTGGAGAGAAAGCCGAAGGCGCTCTCAGGTGGTCAGCGTCAGCGAGTCGCGATGGGGCGTGCGATTGTTCGTGACCCGGCGGCGTTCCTGATGGACGAGCCGCTGTCGAACCTCGACGCCAAACTGCGAGTCCAGATGCGTTCTGAACTCGGCGAGTTGCACGCACGCTTGAAGACCACCACGCTCTACGTCACCCACGACCAGGTCGAGGCCATGACCATGGGTGACAGAGTCGCCGTGATCAGGAAGGGCACCCTTCAGCAAGTCGACACACCGCGGGCCCTCTACGACCATCCCGTCAACATCTTCGTGGGAGGCTTCATCGGCTCACCGGCGATGAACTTCGTCTACGGAACGTTGCAGGGTGAGGGGGATGCCGTGTTCGCGTCCTTCGGCGGCCAGAGGCTGCGCATCGCTCCCGAGCTGCTCGCCCACAGGCCGGGCCTCACCGAGTATGCGGGCAAGGACATCGTGATCGGGTTGCGGCCGGAGATCTTCTTCAACGCCGAGCCGACCACGCCGGATGACCAATCTCTGCCTGCCACCGTCGTGATTATCGAGCAGCTCGGTTCCGAAGCCTATGTGCACTTCGACGTGGAGGTTCCACCGGTGGTCACCCCCGACATTCAGGAGCTCCTCGCCGACCAGGGCCAAGACCCGTCCGTGCTCGGTGATCTCACCAAGTTCACCGCCAAGGTCGATCCGGACCGAGCTCCGAAGATGGATGACCAGATCCGGTTGTCCGTCGACACGACGAAGCTGCACTTCTTCGACAGGGCGACGGGCAGCGCGATCTACTAGAGGAAGTCAGCGAGCCAGACTCCACGGGGGTGTCTGCTCGCGGTCGCCAGATCTGAAGGCCCGTCGAGGTCGATCGCGAGTCCGGCCCTGACGACGACTGTCGGCGATGGTCGTGCCAGGGCGAGGTGCCGGCGGAAGCTCGCCGGTCCGTACCGGAACTGGAAGGCTCCAAACCCAGCGAGCACCGACGTGCCGCCGTCATAGGAGGGGGCGATGATCGACCGTGCGTCCTCCAGCCCCGCGATCACCGGCGCGAGGTCGCTCGGAGCGATCAGCGGGAGGTCGGCATGCAGAATGATCCAGGGTCGGCTGCCGGCGGCTGCGACTGCCGCACGCGCAGCTGCGCTGAGGCCCAGCCCAGGATCGGTGATGACATCGGCTCCCTGGCTCCTCGCCCACGCTTCGACGCCGGCATCTGCGGTGACGACGGCGACGGGTACCCCCGTGGCGCGAGCGGCCGCCACCGTGCGGGCTGCGACTTCCCTGCCGAGGACTGAACGCCGCTTCGCATCCAGTACGGGAGACAGGCGCCGTTTCGCGACGCCGAACGGCTTCACCGGTATTGCCACGAGGGGTTGCATGAAGAATGATCGTATAGGCTCGCAGCGAACTTGGAGAGGAGCGACGACATGCGTACAGGAGCGTTCGTGCCACAGGGCTGGCGACTCGACCTCGTCGGACTGCCGGTGGAGCAGCACTGGGAAGTGATGAAGGACGTTGCGGGAGTGATCGAACGATCCGGCTACGAGTCGCTATGGGTCTACGACCACTTCCATACGGTGCCTGTTCCGACTCAGGAGGCCATGTACGAAGCGTGGACGCTCATGGCGTCGCTCGCATCGGTCACGTCGACTGTGCGACTCGGGCAGATGTGCACGTGCAACACGTACCGTCCACCGTCGTACCTCGCCAAGGTCGCGGCCTCGATCGACGTCATCAGCGGTGGCAGACTCGAGATGGGGATCGGTGCCGGATGGTACGAGCACGAGCACCTTGGCTATGGATATCCCTTTCTCAAGCCGTCTGCTCGGATCGGGATGCTCGACGAAGGCGTTCACATCATGCAGAGGATGTGGACAGAGGACTCGGTCAGTTTCGAAGGCAAGCACTACACACTGGACGGCGCGATTTGCAGCCCCAAGCCGCTTCAGCGGCCGCACATTCCGTTCTGGATTGCGGGAGGGGGCGAGCAACTCACTCTCAGAATCGTCGCCGAGCACGCCGCGTACTCCAACTTCGGAGTGACACTCGAGCAGTTCGTTCACAAATCGAATGTGCTGCGCGGTCACTGCGAAGCGATCGACAGACCTTTCGAGTCGATCGTTCGGTCAAGCAACTTCAACATCGTGTGCGCCCCGACCGACAGCGAGGTGAAGGAACGTGTCGGGTGGATCGAGGAACGCTACCGGCCGTTCGTTGGCGAGGAGCGCGCGGAGCAGACTGCATCACAGTTCATGGCCGGTACGCCGGAACAACTCGTCGAGCGACTCTCACCGTGGCGAGAGGCCGGGCTGGAGTACCTGATCGCGTACTTCTCGGAGGCGGCATTCGACACGTCGGGACTCGAACTGTTCGCGAGAGAGGTCGTTCCGGCGCTGTAGCAGGCGGACTCCAACGGCCGGCAGCGAGTGACGACCGGTTCACAGAGCCAGCCTCTTCGGTGCTACGTGTCGCCCAGCAACTCGGCAAGTTGCTGTGCGTAATCGGTCGAAGTCGTCTCGTGCTTGAAGTACACCCAGGAATCGACGCCGTTGCCCCTGATGGTTGCCGCCCAGCCCCGGAGCGCCGAGGGCGAGTACTCGGTCCTGCGGAGGCGCAGATACGTGAACGGCGCCGTGACCACATGGGCGGGATCGTTGTCGTCCGTCTCCGCGATCACCCATGCCGCACCCGCACCCTCGAGGAGACGGTGTACCGGTTCTGCATTCCACGACGGGTGGCGGAACTCGAACGCCGGGGAGATGTCCGGTGGCAGACCGGCGAGAAACCGTTCCAGCCGCTCATCGTCTCTCGGGAAGCTAGGTGGGAGCTGGAAGAGGATCGGGCCGAGGGCATTGCCCAGGTTGGCGCAGGCACCGACGAAATGCGAGATGGTTCCTTCAGGGTCCGCCAGCCGGGTCATGTGGGTGATCCGCTGATGGGCCTTGACCGCGAATCTGAATCCGGTGGTCACCGCCTCGCTCCACTTGTGCGCGGTGCTCTCCGACATGGTCCGCCGGAACGTGTAGTTGACCTCGACGGTCGACAGAACAGTCGAGTAGTACTCGAGCCATCGAGACTTCGCGACACCCGCGTAGAACGTGTCTTTCCACTCCGGGAACGACCAGCCGGAGACGCCGATGTGGGCCATCCGGAGAACCTACCACCTCGCTGTAGCCTTGCGGCTATGAGATACACGAAGATCGTCGTCACGCTCGGCCCGGCCGTGGACACGCTCGAAGCAATCGAGGGTCTGGTCGAAGCGGGGATGGACGTCGCGCGCCTCAACTTCTCGCACGGCGACCACGCGACCCACGAACGAATCGCCGGGTACGTGAGAGGGGCCGCCGACCGCCAGGGTCGTACGGTTGCCCTGCTGCAGGACATCCAGGGTCCGAAGATCCGAGTGGGCACATTCCCGAAGGGAGTGATCCGGCTGGCGCGTGGAACCGGCGTGAGGCTCCTGCCGGGAACCGGACCAGGAGACGATCGTACGATCCATGTGGGATACCCGCCGCTGCTCGACGACATCGGTGTGGGGTCCGAGGTTGTGCTCGCGGACGGTCTCGTCCGGCTGAATGTCACCGGCAAGGACGGCGAGTCGCTCGTGGCGACGGTGACGCAAGGTGGTCCGCTCGCCGATCACCAGGGCGCAGCGTTCCCGCACACCCACCTCCGTGTGGAAGCGGTGACCGAGAAAGACGAGAGGGACCTTGCGTTCGGCAGGACGATCGGGGTTGATTTCGTTGCCGCCTCGTTTGTGCGCACCGCCGCCGACGTGCAGAAGGTCAAGGATCTGTCGGGTGTCCCGGTGATCGCCAAGATCGAGCGGGCAGCTGCTCTTGCCAACTTGGACGAGATCCTCTCCGCCGCCGACGGTGTGATGGTTGCTCGTGGGGACCTCGGCGTCGAACTTCCGTTGGAGCGGCTCCCGGCCATCCAGCTCGAGATCTTGAGGCGGACGAACGCGGCCGGGCTGATCTCGGTGACTGCAACGGAGATGCTCGAGTCCATGAAGCACAGTGCCCGGCCGACGCGAGCGGAGGTGACCGACGTCGCCACGGCGGTCATGGAGGGTACCGACGCGGTGATGTTGTCCGGTGAGACGGCGGTGGGTGACTTCCCGATCGAGACTGTCGAGATGATGCACAGGATCCTCGAGGAAGCCGATCGGCCGAAGCCGACGCACGACTCCATCCGGTTCCTGACAGGTCAGAACCTGTTTGCGTCGGCGACGACGAGGGCTGCCGTCGAGGCGTCCGCCGATCTGGGGATAGGCACGATCGTCGCGTTCACTGAGTCCGGGGCGACAGCCCGTCTCCTGTCGAAGTACCGGCCGGAAGCCCGCATCATGGCGTTCAGTGCCGTCGAGGAGACCGTACGGCGCATGGCCCTCTACAGGGGGGTGACGCCTCTGGAATGCGAGCGATTCGAGTCGACGGACGACATGATCGAGATGGCCGACCGCTATCTCGTCGCAGGCGGCCTGTGTTCTCGCGGCACGGGTGTGGTCGTTGTGGCCGGCACTCCTCCAAACCGGAGCGCATCCACCAACCTGCTGAAGCTCCACACGGTCGGCGGCGACCGGTAGGCTTGCAACGACGAGGGAGCGCAGATGGGCCAGAAGATCGAAGTAGCTGCCGAATCGCATGGCGACATCGCCGTGTTCGTGACCGATCGGACAATCACCGGACAGGACGGCGATGCGTTCTCGAGAACAGGTCGGTTCGAAGGTTTCGGTGGAACGGTTGCTGAACGCCTTCTCACCACCGATCCCGCGATCGAACACGTCTTCGTTCAGTTCAATGTCGTTTCCGTGCGACGCAATGGCGGGTGGGATGACGGGGCCCTGGAGCGGGCGTCTGAGCAGATCGGCGACCTCTTCTTGGTGTACTGAGAGGTGTTCCGCACCTCGTGCCTCGTATCTCGTACCTCGTATCCATACAGTCCACCCCGCGGTGTCTGACCGTCCGACGTCGCGTACGAAGTACGAAGTACGGGACGCGCAGCGGGCTAGGGCGTCGACGTGGACGAGGTCGAGGTTGGGGTCGTGGTCGTCTCGGTCGTCGTCGTGGGGCAGGGGATCGGCTCTGCGCCCTCCTCCGGCGGGATCATGCACGGATTGACCTGTACCTTGTGAGGTTCCGGTCGGTAGCGGACCGTCCACTTCTGTGAGTCGACGTGACCGTCCGGGTACTCGATGTCCCTGGTGACGATCACGCTCCAGCCGATCCTTCCCTTCTGGTCCACGATCTCGTCGCCGGGGGTGAGATCGGGGTTCGGGGTGTATTCGGTCGGGGGGTCAGTCTGGTCGAAGCGACCGGAGACGCTCGCGGTGACCTTTCGGGCGCTGCCGTCCCCCTCCGACGTAACGGTTGCGTACGTCTTGCCGCCCTTCTGCTCGCCGACAACGGTCCTTCCGCCGTTGTCGCCGTAGAAACTCACGGTCAGAGAGGTGTCCGTATAGGAGGTCTTGATGAGGATCGCCGCATCGGAATCGTTGCGGAAGATGAGATTCGGTGCCGGCCAGGAGATCGTCGCCTCATGGCCTTCCGGGTAGCGAGTGAAGTAGTAGCTGTGGGGCTTGTGCGTGATGTCCTCATAGCCGCCGTAGAACACCGCGTTGTAGAACGTCGTCGCGAACTGGCTCACACCGCCGCCGATCGTGTCGACCATCTCGCCTTCGATGATCGTGTGGTCTGGCAGGAATCCACGGGCGGTGTCTCGTTCACCAACGTACGCGTTGATCGAGAACTCCTCCCCTGGTAGGACGATTGCCCCATCGATGATGTCAGCCATCAGGTGGATGTTCGTCACCCTGTTCTGACAGCAGGAGTGGTAGGTCGTGAACTGTGACACGAGGTGCTTGATGTCCAGAGCCTCCGCGTCCTCGGTCGTGAACTCTGGCTGGGCATCGTTCTCATACGGAAGGATGCTGGAGCGACTTGGGGCCTGCGAAGCGACCAGCAAGGCGCCGGTGGCGGCGGCAGGGTCGACGATCTCACCGGGATGGCCAGGGGTGATCCGCACCGTTCCGTCCTCGGCGATCTCGAACCCGGCATCCTGCGGAGCGACACCGAGGCCGGCGCTCTCGGGTGCGAGGATCTCGGCCACCACGTCGGGATCGAACGAAAGCTGGATGTGTGCCGGGGAGTCGTGGACGACTTTGCTCGTGAGAGCAGACGCAAGCTGTTCGGAGTTGAACACCACCGACAGATCCGGGTCCGTGCGCGACAGGGTGATGGGGGATCCGATCATGTCTTGTGCTTCGGCGACCGCAGCATCGACGCCGGCAGCCGTGAGTTCCGGGACGATGTCCGTTTCTGGGAGGGATACGGTTGGATGGGTCGGGTCGAGCATGGTGTCGAGGATGAGTTCTGAGGCGGCCGCCCGGTCGATCCCGACGCCGTCGTGCGGGTAGCGGGCAACGGCCTTGCCGTCTTCGACTTCGACGGCGCCGTTGAATGCGTGATCGGCGAAGGCCGACTCGTCCCAATAGTCGAACACATCGCTGAGTGCTTGTGCGTCGATCGTTCCCTCGAGCGGGATCTGTTCCTTGGCGACCAGGTGCCCGAGCCACCAACGGAACTGGTCGACGATCGAGCCGCTCCTTCCGGCCGCGAGCGCCTGGCTGGTCATGTCCGAACGTTCGAGCGAGAAACCGACAGAATCCGGATCGAGCTGCTGCGTCGTCTCGCCCACCTCGAGAGTCGCACGCACGGATGCGAGGGAGTCCTCGAAGCTGAGCAGCCTCAGCTGCGCCGCCGTCTTGTCGGCACCCGACAAGTCGACCGATGCCGCATAGACGTTGTGGAGAACCTTGCCATAGTGGAGGGCCCTATCGATCCCAAACGCAGCCAAGACGACCAGCAGCAGGGTGGCGAGCGCACCCAAAGAGACGATGGTGATACGAGACGTGCGTGACATGATCGAACCTGGACGCCCGCAGGATAGCCGATCTCCGCGTCAGCACCGCCCTACCATTCGACTGTGATCGTCTTTCCCGATGTGCAGCCCGGCGATGACATCCGTTTGTCCGCTTCGACGTTCGTCGCGTACCGGGAATGCCCTGACTACGCCAAGTCACGACTCGAACAGGTGTGGGGTCCCGACACGATCGCGGGATTCAAAGGGGGTTTGGCTCACCAGCTGTTCGCGCGACATCTGACTTCGGGTCCCATTCGCACCGAGGAGATGGCGCGCGTTTGCAGGGAAGAGATCGGCGCTTCGAACCTGAATCACAAGATGGGTCCTCTCGGAATCAAGCCATCCGACCTCGATAGGGTGATTAGCGAGGTCGGTGCGCTGTATGACCGATTCCGGCAGTTTCCCACCGACGGATTCGAGGGAGCCGAGGTGCCGTTGGAGGCGATGCCCATCGAGGGAGTCACTCTGCACGGCAAAGTGGACGCCGTGTTCGCCCATGGCGAGGGCGTCCGACTGGTCGACTGGAAGACCGGTGACGTGGGCGACGTCGACGACCAACTCGGTTTCTATGCGTTGCTCTGGTCACTCGACCGGGGGAGTCTGCCTCGCGCGGTCGAGGCGGTGTCGATACTCACGGGCGAGCGCCACTTGTCCCATCCAGAGCCGGCGACCGTGACGAGCACGGCCCGGCAGGTGGCGGACATGGTCGACTGCCTGCGAACCGCATGGCGGGAGCACCGGGGGATCGAACGAGTTGGTGGTCCGTGGTGCCGGTACTGCGGCCTCCTCCAGACGTGCGACGAGGGCCGGTCGGCGACCTCGCTGTGACCGTCAATCGTCTCCGTCGTGGTCGCCGTGCTCGTCGGTCGATGCAGCGATCGTCCCGTGTTCGCACCCGGCATTGAACGTCGACGTGTGTTCTTCGCTCTCGAAGGCGATCTCCACCGCCGAGTCACTCACCTCGTGTTGTACCACTTGGTAGCCGGCTCGCGGTGCTGCGGACTTGAACACGATTCTGTCCCCGTCACACGCGACCTCCACCCACCCTCCCTCGAGGTCGTATCGTTCGTCGCCCGTCGTGGTGGTCGTGGTGATCTGGGCCTGCTGTGCGGTCGTGGTGGTTGTCGCCGATGTGGTTGAGGTGGAGGTGCCGGCCTGCCCTTCGGTCGACGTGAAGGTGGGGAGACTGGTGGCCGGCTCCTGAGAGGCGTCTGTCTGCGTCGGAACCGCCGCGCGAGATGGCCTGTCGGTGACTTGATCTCTGACGAGCGCGACTGCTTGACTGGCCAGCGCCACCGCCAGAACCGTACCAGCGAGCCAGGCGGCGAACAGACCGAGCCGTCGAGTGTTCATGAGGACAGTGTGCCCGCACACGGAGCATTCGGCAGTAAGCGGAGGTTAAGGATTCGCAAAGCGGGCTGTGGATTCGATCAATCGGAGATAGGGTTTGCGTTCGTGGCATCCGTGCTGATCATCGAGGACGATCTTCGAATTCGCGAAACCCTGTCGGCGCTCCTTGCCGACAGGGGACACGATGTCGAATCGGTTGGGGCGGGCATGGCGGGGCTCCAGGCGACCTTGTCGCGACACCGGGACGTGGCGATACTCGATCTGGGCCTGCCTGACATCGACGGCGCCGAGCTCCTGAAGATGATCCGAGCGGTGACGTCCATGCCCGTGATCATCGCGACCGCCCGTGACGACGAGCAGGAGATCGTGCGGCTTCTCGATGCAGGCGCCGACGACTATGTGGTCAAGCCGTTCTCCGCGCGGCAGCTCGACGCGAGAATCCGGGCGGTGCTGCGGCGTAGCGTCGCGACGGACGACGACAAGGTCATCGAGCTGGGAGAGTTGGTGATCGACACCACGTCGAGGGAGGTGTCGCTTGCCGGGAAGGCAGTGTCACTGAGCAAGAAGGAGTTCGATCTGCTCGCCTATCTGGCCACACGACCCGGCAGGGTGATCAGCAAGCGAGAGCTGCTTGCAGAGGTGTGGCGCCAGCCGTACGGGGGAGCAGACAAGACCGTCGACGTGCACCTGTCGTGGCTGAGGAAGAAACTCGGCGAAACGGCGGCGGAACCGAAGTATCTGCACACCGTGCGGGGTGTAGGAGTCAAGCTGGTGGCACCGTGAGAAGAAGTCTCGCGGTGGTGTCCGCGGCTGTCACGGCGATGGTGGTGCTCGCGTTTCTCATCCCGCTTGCCGGGATGGTCAAGACCCTCGCTCGTGATCGGGTTCTGGTTGCCGCCGAGCGGGATGCGCAGATTTTCGCGCAGACGCTCAGCCCGTACATGGTCGATGGGGATGCCGACGACGTGGCGTCGGTTGTGGGCACCGGCGAGCTGTCGGGAGGCGGGATGCTCTCGATCATCCTCCCCGATGGAACTGTCGTCGGTGCACCTGCGCCCCTCGACGACGGGTATCGACGAGCGATCGAGGGGGAAGCGTTTCGACAGCCGCTCGACGGCGGTGAGGCCATCTGGGTGCCGATAGCACTGAGCGAGAAGCAGGGGACCGCCGTCATCCGAGTGTTCGTTGCCAAGGATCTCCTCACCCGCAACGTGGGGTCCTCGTGGCTGATCCTGGGGTCGCTGGGGATCGCTCTCGTAGGGCTCTCCGCCCTCGTTGCCGACCGGCTCGCACGATCGGTCGTGCATCCGGTGCAAGAGCTCTCGAACGCGGCGCACCAGCTCGGCGAGGGTGACCTGTCGGTGCGGGTCGACCCTGACGGTCCACCGGAAATCGTCGAGGTCGGAGAGGCATTCAACCGACTCGCCGGACGAGTCGGCGACCTGCTCGAGGAGGAGCGACGCAACGCCGCCGATCTGTCCCATCGGCTTCGTACTCCCCTCACCGCGCTCAGGCTGGAGATCGAGTCGATGCCCGACCGCACGGAACGTCTCGCCGACGGACTCGATGAGCTGGAACGAACGGTGGACTACGTGATCCGACAAGCCCGTCGGCCGGTGCGAGAAGGCATCGGGGCGCTCACCGACCTCGGCGACGTCGTCGAGGAGAGGGTCGCATTCTGGGGCGCACTTGCCGACGATCAGGGAAGGGACTGGTCCGCCGACGTGCAGGGCGGTCCCTACATGGTTCGCGTGACTCGGGAAGACGCAGCGGCCGTGGTTGATGCGCTGCTCGGCAACGTCATCGCACACACGCCTGAGAAGGCGGGGTTCCGAGTGCGGGTCCGGGCAAACGACGGGAACGTGAGCCTGGTAGTCGATGACTCAGGTGTGGGCTTCACCGACATGGGGTTGGTTCGCCGTGGTCACTCCGGCACCGGATCGACGGGACTCGGTCTCGATATCGTTCGTCGGACGGCCGAGTCCACGGGCGGGACCTTGACGATCGGTGAGGGCCCGGACGGGGGAGGACGCGTGGAGGTGGTCTTCGGGAGGACGTGACGGGCTCATGTGGGACAATCTCTCGATGGAACGCCTGATCTCGCCAGTGGCACGGTTGCGCGCGTCGCTCGACGCGCTCGCGGACCAGATCGAGGGGTTCCGATTCGACCTCCCGTCTGAGAGCCGCTTGCGTCGCAGAGAGCTCCGAGATGAACTCGCGCGGAGCATTCGCGGGTATCTGATCCCACGACTGGGCGATCTCGACGGAGACGTCGTCGCTGTTGTCGTCGGTTCGACGGGCAGTGGGAAGTCGACCCTCGTGAACACGCTCGCCGGAAGGAAGATCACACCGACCGGTGCGGTTCGGCCGACGACGACAGCACCGGTCGTGTGGTGCCACTCCGATCGGGAAGACGCGTACAAGACCGGGGTTCTCGGCGCCGTCGAGCCCACCATCGTGGGAGACGACGACCGCATCCTGCGAGGCGTGACCGTGGTCGACGCGCCGGATTTCGACTCCGTGGTGACCGAACACCGGGAAGTCGCCGAGGACCTCCTGGCGGTGGCCGATCTGTGCGTCTTTGTGACCAGCGCCCAGCGCTATGCAGATGCGGTTCCATGGGAGTTCCTCGAGCGCGCGACGCGGCGTGGAGTGCCGACGATGTTCGTGATCAACCGATTGCCGGCCGAAGGCGCAGACGGAATCGTGAGCGACTACCTGCGCCACCTCACGGAGCGCAGCGTCCCGCTCGGTGATATGACGCTCATCGAGATCGAAGAACAGCAGGTCGACGATGGTCGGCTTCCGGAGCCGACGGTCTCCTCCATCAAGGACGCGCTGGAGCGACTGGCCGATCCCGTCAACCGCCACCGGGTTCTGATCGACGCGACTCGTGGAACGGTCGACGATGTCCTTACACGCAGCCGGCAGCTCGTCACGGAGGTTCGGCGCGACGCAGACGAGGCCCGCGCCCTGGCCGCGGTAGCAGGGGCGGCGTACGCCGATCAGTACGCAGAAGTCGTTCGTTCGCTGAAAGAGGGAACGCTCGTCAGAGCCGAGGTGGCTGCGCGATGGCAGAAGTTTCTCGGTACCGGGAGATTCCTCAAGGCGGTCGGAGACCGATTCGGCAGTCTGGGCAGGATGCTCACGGACAGACCCTCCTCGGTAGACCCCGACGCACGCAGGGCGCTCGCCACGGAAGTCGAACGACATCTCGATGCGGCAGCCGCTCGCGCTGCAAGCTCATGGGAACTCGATCATGCAGGCAAGATGCTTCTCGACGAGGGGAGGTTGTGGCGCTCGACCCCCGGCCTCGAACATCGACTCGAGGAGACGATGGACGAGTGGGTTGTGGACGTCGGGGCGCTCGTCTCAGAACAGGGCAGCGACAGGAAGCGTCGCGCGCAGATAGGCTCTCTCGGGGTGAACGCTGCGGCCGTCGTTGCGATCGTCGCGATCTTCTCACAGACGGGTGGACTCACCGGCGGTGAGTTGGGTGTTGCCGCGGGCGCGGCCGCGCTGCAACAGAAACTCCTCGAGCAGGTGTTTGGGAAGGCGGAGGTCAGGTCGATGGTCTCGGGCGCCCGCGACGCGTTGCTCTCCCGCCTCCGGGTGGTGTTCGATCACGAGGCGGGCCGATTCACCGAGAAGGTGGCCGAACTCGGTTCCCACTCGTTCGCCGAACTTGAGACGGCCGCGGTGGCCGTGCGTGACGCCGCTGAGAGGTTCTATGGCAGCTGACCCGGGCAAAGCACTCGACACGCTCGACATCGTGGTGGCGAAGGCACGGGACCTCACAGGCGACGGCCGGCTCGAAACCTACGCCCGGCTCTCCACGCAGACGAGGTCACGGCTTGGATTCCTTGGCGAGACGGTCGTCATCGCGCTCGCCGGCGGGACCGGCGTCGGGAAATCCAGCATCCTCAATGCGATCGCAGGCACCCACGTCGTGCCCACCGGCACGCTCCGACCGACGACCGACCGTCCACGGGTATGGATGCCGGCAACACCGGAACCCGGCCTGACCCGGCTCCTCGACTCGTTCGACATCGACGAGCGGATTGGGCATTCAGGAAGGATCGACGTCGCGATCATCGACCTCCCTGATTTCGACTCGATCGACCTGGGTCATCGCGAAGTGGTCGAACGGCTCGTTCCACTGGTCGACGCGATCGTGTGGGTGTTCGATCCGCAGAAGTACGCCGACCGGGCGGTGCATGAGGGCTACCTGCGACCCCTCTCGAACCACCGGGACCGCTTTCTGTTCGTCCTCAACCAGATCGACCTGTTCGGTCCTGGCGATCTCGATCTGGTGAGAGCCGATCTGCTGACTCGCCTCGCCGAGGACGGCATTCCCGACGCCGAGCTGCTCACGACCGTGGCCGTAGAAGGTCGCACAGCGGGCATCGACAAGCTCGTGCGGTTCATCGACGATCGGCTCCTCGCGAAGCAGCTCGTCCTCGGGAAGCTCGCGCATGACTTGGCTGCTGCCTCCGAAGGCGTTGCGTCCGTGGTCGGGATGCGTGAAGGGTTGGACTTCGACAGTCGATGGATGCAGACACGCGACGCTTCGGCCGTGACGCTGGCAAACGTCGCCGCCGGTCCGCCCGAGGTCGCTGCTATCGAACGGGTAGGCCGCAGACTGGCAGTTCGATCGAGCCCGGCGGCCCTCTTCGTGCGTGCCGAGGAACCGAATCGACCGGAGCCCTACGGACGGCAGGACGCTGCCATCCAAGCTGCCTCAACTGACATCGATACGTTCGTCACCGATCTGGCGTTCGAGTCGGGGGGCTTCTTCGGGGCCCAGCTTCGCTCGCGTTTCGGGCCGGCGGAGGTCTCACGCCACGTGCGGAGGTCCCTCGAAGGCACGAAACTCGCGGACTCGCCGTTCCCGGCTTCCAAGGCATGGTGGAGGGCCGCCTCGATGACGGAATGGCTCATGCTCGTCGCCGTCATAGGGTCGATCGTGTGGGCATGGGCGAGGCCCGCGACGCTCGAACGGGGCTCGTGGCCGTGGCCCGTCATCGTGGGGTTCACCGCGGTGCTGATCGGCGTCGGATTGGTTCATCTGACCAGATCCAGCGGGACCAGGGCCGGAAGGACGGCCGCCAGGGCATATCGGGACACCGTCGTGACGTCGGTCAGCTCACAGTTGGATCGTCGCCTCGGAGCCGATCTGCGCACCGTGATCAGGGACCGGGCCGAACTCGTCGGTTTACTCACGGAGCTGTCGATCGAAGCTGCCAAGCTGGAGGCGGCGATACCCGGCGACTAGCACTGTGATCGCTAACGCCACCGGACACAGCACGTTAGCCTGGCCACGATGAGTTCCGAGATCATCCACCAACTGATCACCACTGGAGTCGTTCTTCTCGGAACGGCCGCAGTCTGGCTGATCGTGAGCCGCTCGGTCGCGCACTGGGTGGAGAGGATCGGGACAGGCGACAGCATCTCGGATGCCGAACGACGCCAGCGAGCGAAGACGCTGTGGGGAGGGATCCGCCGAGTGATGCTGGTCATCATCGGTCTCGTTGTCGTCCTGACGGTCATGAACATCTGGGACATCCCGATCGGCTCTTTCATCGCTATCGGGTCGGCCGCCGGCGTCGCCGTCGGCCTGGGTGCTCAGAGCGTCGTCAAGGACGTCATCGCGGGGTTCCTCATCCTGGTCGAGAACCAGTTCGCGATTGGTGACGTCGTGAAGGTCGCGGGTATCGCCGGCGCCGTGGAGGAGATGCGGCTCAGAGTCACAGTCCTGCGCGACCTGGACGGCTACGTGCACTTCGTGCCCAACGGCACGATCGGCGTTGCCTCGAACTACACGCACTCGTTTGGGCGGGTCGTGGTCACCGTCGGCATTTCCTACTCCAGTGACGTCGACAGGGCCATCGACGTGATGGGGGACGAACTCGCCGAGTTGGCGAAAGACCATCCCACCGAGGTGCTGGAGCCGCCTCAGATGCTGGGCGTCGAGGAGCTGGGCAATTCGGCCGTCTCGCTGCGGGCGCTTTTGGTGGTCGGACCGCAGGATCGATGGACGTTGCGCAGGGAAGCGCTGCGGCGAATCAAGAAGCGGTTCGACAGCGAAGGCATCGAGATCCCGTTCCCTCAGATGACCGTTCACATGCCGTCGCCTCCCACGGCTACGCCTCCGGACTAGCGGCTACAGTTCGTCCGATCCGGAGGGATCATGACCGAATGGCGGGAATGGCAGGCATGGCGCCGCGTGACGGCGGTATCGCTGAACGCCGTCTCCAGCGCGGCGGCCGTCGGTGCCGAGGCTGCCGCCGCCCTGGAAGGACTCGCTTCGAGCGTCGCCGCCTACGCGCCGGAGTCGTACCCCGAAGCGATCGAGGACGCCATCGAGCTGCTCGTCGACCGTCAAGCCGTACGAGCACCGGTGCTCGCTCTCTGCAATCAGCTCTATCTCGCACTGGGAGAGGGTCCCGAGCATGTCGTCGATGTGGCCCGTGAGTTCTCAGAACGTCTGAACGCTTCGACAGAGAGGATCGGCGCAGAAGGCGCGAGCCTGATCGGGGACGGGATGACCGTTCTGGTCCATGGTGGTTCCCGGTCGGTGAGGGCGGTCCTCGATGCCGCGAAGGAGCGCACCTCCTTTCAGGTGTGCTGCACCGAAGCGATGCCCGGTGGCGAGGGCCTGGAGATGGCGGCCGAGCTCACACGCGCCGGTTTCGACGTCGAGGTACTCGACGACGATTCCGCTGTCGAATACCTCCCCGGGGTCGATCTGGTGTTGTCCGGCGCGGACGCCCTCGGCCCCCACAGAGCCGTCACGAAGGCCGGCATCCGCCGCCTCGCATCTGCAGCGATGGTCGCCGGCGTAGACCGGTACCTGACTGCAGGTCGTGACAAGATCCTCCCTGTCGACCTGTTTCGTATCACGTCCCGGCTGAGCTGGAGGCGATCTCTGTCAGAGGTCGTCGAGCTGGATCAGTTCACCGCCATCGTCTCGGATGTTGGGATGCTGGCCATCGACGACATACCGGACCTCACTATCGAACGGGCCGTCGCACCGGAACTCGCCTGACTCAATCGCCGATCGGTGCGACCACCCGCAGTCCGTGTGGCAGCGCCGAGAAGCGCACTACCCCCGGACTGCCGAGTGACTCGCCATCGGCTTGGAGTGGCGATGGGGGATCCGACCACACCTCCACCTCCGGGACGTCTGGCAATACGTGCACACCGCCGATCGACGAGAGGTCACGACCTGCTATCGCCGCCGCGAGAATCCTCGGCACGTTCCTGACCGAAAGACGCTCGATCAGAAGGACGGCGAGGCCTTCGTGCGGCGCGGTCGAAATCCTCAACGGGAGGCGTCCGAAGTAGGTGTAGGGGTCGTGGACCTGTACCAAGATCGCCGCGGCGTCCGCCGATCGTCCTCCCGCCTGCACTCGCATCATGGGCGGAGGCCTGCCGTTGCGTGACAACACCACCGAAGCTGCCGAACGGGCGTAGTGAATACCGCCGAACCAGTACTTTCGATATGGCTCCAGATTGGACAAGCGCACGACCTCGGCGTCGAATCCGAGACCCGTCGCGAAAGTCGCGTATCGAACCGTCGTGGTGCCGGAGGTCTCGATAGAGATTCGGGCGAGTGCCGTCCGTACGGCGGGAGGTTGAGATGCCAGATAGGACACCGCCCTCGTCGGTCTCGCCGGAACACCCAGGATGCGTGCGAGCACGTTCGTGGTACCGGCAGGGATGATTCCGAGCGTCGCCTCCGTACCGGCGATCCCGTTGACGACATGGTGGACAACCCCGTCCCCGCCCATGGCGACCACGATGTTGGTTCCCTCGTGGGCAGCCTGTAGCGCTCGAGCCTCGACCCCTCCGGCACTCGTTGGCCATGCCGTCTCGACTTCATAGGCGCGAGACAAACGTGCCACCACCGTGCGGTGGAGGCCACCGGTGAAGCGAGAAGCGGCGGGATTCGCGATCAGCAACAGCGAGCGCACCCGGCAAGGCTACCCGGTGCTCAAGGATCGGATCCTTCCCTCCGATACCTCCAGCTATGAACGGCTCACGGCATGCCGCCACCTATGAAGCGGGCGGCGAAGGGGCGCTGCTCGGAGCAGCCGCAGGGGACATGCTGGTGTCGGGCACCCGCCGGGCGTACGGCGCGATGGTGCAACAGATGGTGTTCAGCGCATACCATCTCCTCCAATCCCGGCCCATCGAGGCCGAGGCAATCGCAACGCAGCTGCTCGAATTCGCGTACCCGTCCGACGGACGTCCGAGCGTGTATCGCTCACCTTCGCCGTGGCTCGCAGCGTTCATCGAGGAGGCGAAGCTCTCACCACCGACGGCGATGCCGTTCTCGAACGCCGGCGCGGCGATCAGGGCCGTACCGATCGGGGTCTGGTTCAGAAAGGAGCCTCGGCTCTTGATCGACGGGGCGATAGCAGCGATCCGCGCCACGCACACCCGGCCCGAATCGTCGATCATCGGAAGCGTCGTCGCGGGAATGGTCGCGGCAGCAGGATACGGGCAGTCGGGACGCGACTTGGTGAACGGTGCCGTCGAAGTCTCCCGCCAAGCCGAGCAGACACTCGGGGTGAGGACGTTCATCCCAGACGTGATCTCACGCGCCACCGAACTCATTGCGGGCAATGCCAAGGATGTGTCCGTCGAAGTGCTGTCGTGGGACGCGAACGACACCGAGGTAGAGGTTCTCGCGATGGTTGTGGCGATCGCGTCCCGGGCGTTCGAAGAGGCATCCGTCGTGGTACGAAACGCTGCTGGTGTCGTCGCACACGCAGAAACGGTGGCGCCACTGGTGGGAGCCGTGGTTGGCGCCCGGAGCGGCCTACACAGGTGGCCGTGGCCGCTTCCGAACGATCTGTGGTTCGCAGAGTTGGGTCGACGTCTCGCCCGGCAGAACGCCTTGGTCGAGGACCTTCCCGATCCGTACGCGGTCGAGGAAGTGCTCAACTACGAGCTGGCCACGGACACCCTCATCGAGAGGTAGCCGCCGGGGGCGGCCGGTCTTCAGTTGTCAGTTGTCGGTTCTTGGTGGGAGGTCGCCCTGTCGTCTCGCGTCCCAGGTCGTGGCCCTGCCGAGGACTGAAGACCGATGACTGAAGACTGAACACTCACTCCGATTCGGAACGAACAGGAGTGTCTGTCACACCTGCCAGAACGATTCGTGCGGCTCCGAAGAAGAGCAGCAACGATGCGATCGCCGCGACACGGCCCCACTTGAGGGTGTCGGTGATCAGCGCCCAGACGAGCGGTCCGAGCAGCGTTGCGAACCTGCCGACGGTCGCGTACAGGCCATAGAACTCACCGTAGTGTTCGGGAGGGGAGATCCGTGCCATGTAGACCCGATCCGACGTCCACGTGGCGCCCGCGGCCGCGCCACCGAGAACCCCGACGAACCATCCGAGGCCTCCATGATCGGACAGGGCGGCGACAACCGCGACTACCACCGCGGCGCTCCAGAGGTACAGCGCGGCATGGAGCGCCTTACGTGGTCCGATTCTGTCGACGATCTTGCCGACGATGAACGAGCCAATGACTGCCGAGACGATCGCCGAGAGGGCGAGCAGGTCGGTCTGACGGTTGCTGAACCCCATCTCGGTGATCGCGAAGATCGCGACGAACAGAAACGCCGTGTTCGCACCATCCGCGTACAGGAAGCGTCCGATGAGGAACCGGGTCACGCCCGGGTAGGTACGCGCCCGACGCCACGAGTTCGCGAGATGTGCGAGCGCTTCGATGAGCCGCGGTGGACGCCCCGTCCGTCTTGGTCGGGGGCGCTCCTCGATGAAGACGAACGCGGGCAGTGCGAAGACGAGGAACATGAGGGCGAGTACCCGAAACAGCGGACCGTACCCGTAGCGCTCCAGCATGATGAGGCCGGTACCGATGGCGAGGAACGATCCGAGGTAGCCAACACCCACGCCGAGCCCGGACACGAGTCCTCGGTTCATCTCGGTACTGACGTCGGGGAGCATCGCGTCATAGACGACACTGCCCAGTGTGAACCCGATCTGTCCCACGATGTAGAGCACAAGCGACGGGTACAAGCCCCAGATGGTGAGGAGCGCCGTCGCGGCGACCGTCGCCAGCGTCGCCACGATGAGCGCGGGACGCCGCGTGCCCGCCCGGTCGGATCGGGTACCGACCCACGGCGCCAGCACGATCACGATTGCCATAGCGAGTGCAGTCGCGTACCCGAAGAGTGCGTCGCCGCCCCCTTGCTGCTGCACTACCCAGACAGAGAAGTAACGACCGCCGACCGCCAAGGCGAACACCGTGTTGGCCAAGTCATACAAGACCCATGAGCCGGTACTTCGCCGTGAGGGGATCCACTGGTCCATGAATGGCGACTGTAGCCGGGGGAGGGTGGCTCAGAAGGTCACCGCGACCGAAATCAGCTCCTCGTGTCCAAGGAGCCCCGCCGCCGCTTCAACGGCTCGTTCTGCTTCGTCCAGCGGGAACTCGTGGCTTACCAGGTCGTCCAGTCGCGGATCGGCCTCCAGATGGCGTGCGGCCCAGTGGTAGCCGGCGCTGCTCGCTCCGAATCCTCCTCGAATCGTGATCTCCTTCAAGACCACCAGATCGGAGAACAGCTGGTTGACAGCCCGTACCCCCTTCAACGACGCGACGACGACCGTTCCTCCCGCCCGAACGAGATCGAGCGCCGTGTGTATGGCCTCGGGGTCGTCTTTGGTCACGTCCAGCACGACCTCTGGTCGAGCACCGAGGCTGTCCGCGACGGCACTAGCGATATCGGTCGTCCGGGCGTCAACGACCATGTCGGCGCCGAGTCGGCCTGCGAGTTCGAGCCGGTCTCGGTTCTCCGTGAGACCGCTCACCCCGACCCAGCCCGCTCCTGCCTCCTTGGCGGCGATGACTGCCGCCAGACCTCTCGGTCCCGGCCCCAGGATCAACACCGAGTCCTCTGCGCGCAACGCCGGGATCTCGACCGTCCACGTGAACGCGTCGGCGAGCGCGTGGCCGAACGTGGCAACCGGCGCCTCCACGTCATCGCTGATCGGGTGAAGTCGCGCGCCGGGATCCAGGTACAGGTACTCAGCAAACCCTCCCCAGAGACCGGGTGGTTCCGTCGACGGCAGACGACCATACGCGTTGATCGGTCTGCGAAACGAGCACGAGTGAAGGCGCCCCAGGCACCGCCGGCACGCACCGCAGCGGATGGACGATTCGACGATCACACGCGTGCCGATCGGGATGTTGAACGAGTCGTCGACCACGGATGCGACCCTTCCAACCACTTCGTGGCCGGGGATCAAAGGGTATCGGATGTACCGATTCGTTCCCTGCCACACCTGGACATCCGAGCCGCTGATACCGGTTGCCTCGATCGCAAGCCAACCGCCGGTTTCGACGGGCGGCAACGCGAATGTCGTTGCCGTGAAACGTTGCGGCTGAACCAACAGCATGGCTTTGGCTGTCGACACACCACCCTCCTGCCGGCGAGTGTATACGGGTCGGTCGGCGCCTCAGTCGTTGAGGTACTTCGCCAGGCGGCGCATGCCCTCCTCGAGCTGGTCATCTGCCAGGGCATACGAGAACCTCGCGTACCCCGGTGCGCCGAATGCTTCGCCCGGGACGAACGCCACCAGAGCCTTTTCGAGAACCAGCTCGGCAAGCTCGGATGTCGACGTCGCGACCGACCCGTGAAGGGGCCTGTTCAAGAACGCCTCCAGCGAAGGGAACGCGTAGAACGCTCCGTGAGGCTCGGAGACTCGAACCCCGTCGATCTCTCCGAGCATTCGGTACATGGTCTGCCGCCGCCGGTCGAACGCCGCTCTCATCGACTCCACCGTGTCCATTCCGCCTCTCAGAGCTGCGAGCGCGGCAATCTGTGCGACGTTGTTGACGTTCGACGTCGAGTGCGATTGGAGGTTCGACGCGGCCTTGATGACGTCTGACGGACCGACCATCCAGCCGACCCTCCACCCGGTCATCGCGTGCGACTTGGCGACCCCGTTGACGATCACTGCAGTGTCTCGCAACTCTGGAACGATCCCCGGCATCGAAACGTACTCGGCGCCGCCGTACACGAGATGCTCGTAGATGTCGTCGGTGAGGACCCAGACGTTGTGTTCGACGGCCCATCGGCCGATCGCCTCCACCTCGTCTCTGGAGTAGACGGCGCCGCTCGGGTTTGACGGGGACACGAACACGAGGAGCTTGGTGCGTGGCGTCCATGCCGCATCGAGTGCATCGACGGACACCTTGAAGCCCTCGTCGACACCGGCATGCACGACGACCGGGACACCTCCGGCCAATCGGATGGCCTCAGGGTAGGTCACCCAGTAGGGCGCGGGGAGCAGCACCTCGTCGGCGATGTCGACGAGTGTCGCCATCGCTGCAAAGATGGCGTGCTTGCCTCCGTTGGTGATCAGGACCTGGCCGGCTTCGACCGCCAATCCGGTGTCCCGAGTGGTCTTTGTCGCGACTTCTTCTTTGAGTTCCGGTAGCCCCGATGCGGCCGAGTACTTGTGGTAGGTGGGATTGGCGCACGCCTCCGCCGCCGCGGCGACGATGTACGACGGGGTCGCGAAATCGGGTTCACCGGCACCGAAGCCGATCACGTCGTGACCGGCGCTTCGCAGCGCTCGTGCTTTCGCCGTCACGGCGAGCGTGGGTGATTCGGAGATTGAAGCGATTCGTTGCGAGATCCTGGCCATGATCCACTAGGTTGGTCGATTCCGAGAGACATTAGTAACCATGGAACCGAAGATCACCATCCCATCCGAGTTGCTACCAAAGGACGGTCGTTTCGGATCGGGGCCGACGAAGGTACGGACAGAGTGGCTCGGCGCCCTGGCGTCGTGGGCGGCCCTTGGGACGTCGCATCGTCAGCGGCCGGTCAAGGAGGTCGTCCATCGGATCCGAACCGGTCTCGTCGACCTGCTCGTCGCTCCGGACGGCTACGAAGTCGTCTTGGGAAACGGCGGCGCGACCGCGTTCTGGGACATGGCGGCGTTCGGGCTGATCGAGCGGCGGAGCCAGCATCTCTCCTTCGGAGCGTTCAGTTCGCGGTTCGCGTCAGTAGTCGCTTCTACCCCGCACCTGGACGCCCCCGATGTGATCGAGTCGGCCCCAGGAACGCACCCGGTGCCGCGAGCCTCGGGAGACATCGACACGTACGCCATCACGCACAACGAAACGTCGACAGGCGTCGCGATGGAGCTCTCTCGACCGGCGCCTGGGATCGTGGCTGTCGACGGAACGTCGGCTGCAGGCGCCCTGTGCTTCGATGCCGCCGCCGTCGATGCCTACTACTTCTCGACGCAGAAAGCATTCGGGTCCGACGGAGGGCTATGGGTCGCGTTGCTCTCTCCGGCCGCCGTCGCACGGATCGAGCGGATCGCGGCATCGGGCAGGCACATTCCTTCGTTCCTGAGCCTCAGTGCTGCACTCGAGAACTCGCGTCGAGATCAGACGCTCAACACACCGTCGCTTGCCACCCTGTTCCTTCTCGAACGGCAAGTCGAATGGATCCTCTCGAACGGTGGCATGGAGTGGGCGGAGCGGCACTGTCGTGTCATGTCCTCGATGCTCTACGAGTGGGCCGAGCAGCGCGACTACGCCTCGCCGTTCGTGGAAGATCCTGCGATGCGTTCTCCGGTCACGGTGACCATCGACCTGACGGTCGACGCGGCGAGCGTGTCGGCGGTCCTCAGAGACAACGGGATCGTCGATACGGAGTCGTATCGAAAGCTTGGCAGGAACCAGCTGCGCATCGGTGTGTGGCCGGCGACCGACCATGAGGACGTCCAACGTCTCGTCGCGTGTGTCGACTATGTCGTCGAACGTCTCTGACTCAGATCGAGATCGATGAGGATGTGCGCCGGGCGGTACACACGACGGGCCATCGGAGAGAGCATGTTGAGGGGGTGCAGGACCGGAAGCACGGGGGTCGACCGGGCGATCGCACGCTCAGCGATGGCTGCGATGCGCGCGGTGGTCCAGATCCTGTCGCCGAACCTCGCGGCGGCAGGAATCAGCACGGCATCGGACGCCTCTGGTGGGCCGAGAAGTACGTTCGAATCGAGATAGCCCAGCCCTCTCCCGACAGCGACCTTGTCGGTTACGAGATCGTGTTCTCGTTCCGTCACGGCGAGCTCCAGCACCGCGAGCGTCGAGTCTCCGAGCGACGGTACCCCGATCGACTGGCGGTCGGACAACCGTGAGGCGATGACCTGTATCCACCTTGTGTCGTTGAGGGCACGGTCGACGGCTTCGAGACCGGACAGGACCCGGCCGACATCCGTGTCGACGGCCGGGTCTGTGACCGCGAGGAGAAGCGCACTGTCGGCACGCTCGCTGCGGAAGCGCTGGATCCGGGCGAGTGCGCTCGCCCAATCCGCGCCGGCGAGCGACCGAAGCGCTGACACCACGGCGGCCGCCGAGGCGAGCGGGTCGGCCCACTCGCTGCGGAAGGCGTCCGCCAGAACGTCCATCGGGTCCTGCATTGTCGACAAACCTAGCTGGGCTGAGCTTCGCTCAGCCCGTACTTCGCACCTCATACCTGGTCTCGAGTGGGGCTCAGGGAACCAGTCGAGGCTGGATGCTGGTACCGCCCGCTCCGCGGTGTCTTGGCAGGTTCCGGCCGCGTACCCGATACCAGGTACGGCAGGCGGGGCCCGCCTTTGCTCGCGATAGGCTGAGTGTGCGCACAAGGAGGAACATTGTTCGAGCCGTACGTGAACGAGCCGTACTCCGACTTCTCTGTCCCGGAAAACGCCGACGCATATCGCGCAGCGCTGTCGACGGTCAGGGAGCGATTCAGTCACCATCCCCTGGTCATCGGTGGCGAACACGTAACGACGGGTCGTGAACTCGAGAGTGTGAACCCTGCGAAACCCGCGGAGATCGTTGGAACCGTTGCGCTCGCCGACCAGGACGCTGCCGGGCGCGCGCTGGATGCGGCCTGGGCAGCCTTCGCATCGTGGTCGCGCCTGGACGGAGCAGTTCGAGCTCGACACCTCATCAAACTCGCGGCGATTCTGCGTTCCCACAAGTACGAGCTGTCGGCCTTGGAGACGTTCGAAGCGTCGAAGAACTGGCTGGAGGCCGAAGCCGACGTGGCCGAAGCGATCGACTTCTGTGAGTACTACGCGCGCCAGGCAGTCGAGATGTCGAAGCCGCTGCCCGTGTACTCATACCCTGGGGAGGACAACGAGTCACATCTCGTCCCGATCGGCGCGGGCGTCGTGATTCCCCCGTGGAACTTCCCCCTTGCGATCCTGGCCGGAATGACGGCTGGCCCTGTCGCCGCCGGCAACACCGTTGTCGTGAAGCCTGCCTCGGCGACCCCGGTGATCGCTGCCAAGTTCATGGAGGCCGTCGAGGAGGCAGGATTCCCACCGGGTGTCATCAACTACCTCCCCGGTGCGGGGTCCGAGATCGGCGACTACCTCGTTGATCACCCGAGAACCCGGTTCGTGAACTTCACCGGCTCGATGGAGGTGGGGCTTCGGATAGGTCAGCGGGCGGCCGTTGTGCACGACGGTCAGCTATGGCTGAAGCGGGCGTACATGGAGATGGGCGGGAAGGACGCGATGGTCGTCGACGAAACGGCCGATCTAGACGCCGCGGCGGCGGCAGCGGTGGTGGGCGCCTACGGGTTCCAGGGACAGAAGTGCTCGGCGCTGTCGAGGTTGATCCTCGTCGACGACGTG
>CAYLHS010000017.1:0-34306 GCA_964383535.1 uncultured Acidimicrobiia bacterium | reverse complement strand
TCCGAGAGTCGCTCGCCTACCGGGCCGCCGAGTACATCCCGATTCCGATCGAGGACGCGATTCTCGACTTCGTGCCGCTCGAGGAGTTCACGACTCCGGACGGCGAGGCCATGCTCTCGGTCTTGGTGGTCGCCGCCCAACGCGACATGGCCAACACGGTTCTCGAGGTTCTGTCCGGTGTTGGGGTCAAACCGATGGCGATGGACCTTCAGGCCCTTGCGCTGGTCCGAGCGGTCGCCGGGATCGGCATCGATCTCACCGAAGGCGCTCGTGCAGTCGTGACCATCGGAGCCGGCTTGACGCAGCTCACGATCGTCAAGGCTGCGTCCGTCCGCTTCCTGAGGACCGTTCCGATCGGTGGCGAGACATTCACGAGAACGCTGGCCGAGGCGCTGTCGAGCGACTTCCAGAAGGCCGAGCACCAGAAGCGGCGGATCGGCGTGCTTCCCGACGGGGACCCGCTGGAGGAATCCGACGAAGGACGGAGAGCTCTCACCCTCGAAGCAGACACGCTCATCGAAGAGGTGCGCGGGTCCATCGAGTACTACCGCTCGGAATCCGGGGGAGACCACGTGACGGGCATCCTGATCTCCGGCAACGGCGCGCGGCTTCCGCACTTGGCCAACCGCCTGGGGGTGTCACTCGGCATGCCTGTGGAACCGGTGCGTGTGGATCAGGGAGGCACCGTCACGATCGGCAAGCTCGGCATGTCGGAGGCGGAGCTCGCCCAGATCCAGCCCGTCCTTCCCATTGCGGTCGGCCTCGCACTATGGGGGGAGACCTGATGCGGCCGATCAACCTCCTCCCTCCGGAACTCGAACTGAAGAAGGAGGCCCGCAGACGAGTCATCGGATTGATCGGGCTCGGCATCGCGTTCCTTGTCCTGCTCGCCGTCATCACCTACTGGCAGAACGGGAAGGTGCAGGTCGCCAAGGATGATCTCGCCATGCAGGAACAGACGAACCAGGAAACCCAGCAGAAGATCGCGGCACTCTCCGGCGCACAGGAGCTGCGAACCGAGTACGAAGACGGCGTCGCCCGCGTGGAATCGGTCCTTGCCACCGACGTGCCGTGGGGGAAGCTGTTCAACGATCTGGCGAGAGTGATTCCCGACAGGGTGTGGCTGACCTCCTTCACAGGGCAGGCCGTGCAGACCGAGAGTGATCCCGACGTCGTCGGGCAGGTGCAGGTCGGAGCGACGGCGTTCGACTACCCGGACGCGTCGGCCTGGCTACGGGTCATCGACAGCGACGTGTGGCCCGCAGTGGCGCGAGGATGGGTGACATCTGCGCAGGCGTCCACGATCGGGGACAACCCTGTCGTCGATTTCCAGTCGAGCGCGTCGCTGACCACGGCCAGCGTCTCGACGCGCGCCGAAGATCGAATCCCCACGGTGCCGGAATGAGACGTACGGGGTTCATCATCGGAGTGCTGGGTGTCGTGCTGGTGACCGCCGTGTGGTACATGCTGGTGATGCAGCCGATCAATGGGCGTATCACCGACGCGCAGTCCGAACTCCAGGCTGCGCAAGACGAGGAACTCACGCTCCGCACGAGTCTCGCCCGTCTTCAGAAGATCCAGGATGCCGAGCTCACCTACATTTCGGCGATCGGTGCTCTGGACGCCCAGATACCGGCAACTCCCCAGTTGGCAACGCTCATCGACGACCTCACAGATCTCGCTGCGAACTCGAGCGTCGAGTGGCAGGGCATCACGCCAGGAGTGCCTGCGTCCGTCGAGGACACGGATTACTACCAGATTCCCATCTCACTGCGAATCAGGGGGCAGTTCTTCCAGGTCCTCAACTATCTGTACGGGATTGCCGAGATGCCGCGGATCGTTCGCATCGACGGGGTGGACGTCTCGCCCGAGACGGACGAGGAAACCAATGTGACGACGTTGGAGGTGACGATCACCGCCGAGGCGTTCACCACGAGCGACCTGGCGATCGCCGCGGAGATGACCACGACCACCACGACGACAACACCACCTGAGACGACCACCACCACAACGGCGCCGGAGACGACCACGACGACGGTGGCGCCCGACACGACGACCACCACGAGCGGAGGAGGCTGATGATGAACCGCTCGGGCCGCGCCGCAGTGATAGCGATCCTGTTGATTGGAGTGGCGGTTGCTGCCGCGTGGTGGCTGGTGGCCCCTTCGCTGCTCGGAGCAGCCGGGTCCGCGCTCGATGGGCCGCTCGCGCCGGTTGCCGTCTCTCCGGCCGCGGCGGCGGTGTCCGGCCCCGCGCCCGCCACGGGCTCCTTCCAGACTGCGCAGCCGCGAGATCCCTTCAGGCCGCTCATCACCGAGTCATCCCCGACGGGAGGGGACGGGGGCGGCTCCACGTACGAGCCGTCCGGCACGCGCGTCCAATTGGTGGCGATCACGGACGTTGGCGGCGTGTTGCGAGCCACCGTCATCGTCGACTCCACGACCTACGACGTCGGGGTTGGCGACTCCTTCGCAGACAGCTTCATGGTTGTGTCACTGGATACCGACAGCGGAGTGTTCCTCTACGGGGACAACGCATTCGAACTGTCCGTGGGTCAGGAGATCCTGAAGTAGGACTTGCGGTGTCGTCGGATTGACTGGAGACTGCTGCTAGATGCTGCGCTTTCTCACTGCAGGAGAGTCACACGGAAGGGGTCTGGTCGTCATCGTCGACGGGCTCCCTGCCGGGGTACCAGTCGCGCTCGAGGGGTTGGAGGCGGAACTGGCCCGACGAAGGCGCGGTCACGGACGGGGCGCCCGAATGCGTATCGAACGGGATGAGATCACGATCCTCGCCGGCGTGCGCTATGGGCTGACCACCGGCGCACCGGTCGCAGTGGTCGTTGGCAACACCGAATGGGAGCGATGGGAACCCGTGCTGTCACCTGAGCCCCGCGAACGTGCCGAGCCGACCACGACACCGAGACCGGGACATGCCGATCTGGCAGGAATGATGAAGTACGACACCCACGATGTGCGTGACGTCCTCGAGCGTGCCTCTGCACGGGAGACTGCTGCCAGGACCATCGCAGGGTATGCAGCCAGGAGCCTGCTTGGCGCGATCGACGTCCAGGTGCTCAGTCATGTCGTGGCCATAGGCGACGCGGCCGCTCCGGAGGTGGTCCCCGGGGTCGACGACGTTGCTCGGCTCGATGCGTCACCCGTTCGGGTGCTCGATCAGGCAGCGGAGCAGCGCATGATCGAACTCATCGATGCCGCTCACGGCGACAGGGACACGCTGGGAGGGGTGTTTGAAGTCGTGGTCCATGGGGTTCCACCGGGAATCGGAAGCTACGCACAGTGGGACCGCCGATTGGACGGACTGCTGGCGCACGCCGTGATGTCGATCCCCGGCGTGAAGGCGGTCGAGATCGGTGATGCCTTCGTCCAGGCGCATGGGAGGGGATCGGCGGCACACGACGAGATCGAGCCAGGCTATGGGCGGACCTCGAATCGGGCGGGCGGAGTCGAGGGGGGAGTGAGCAACGGTGAGCCGATTCGTGTCCGGGCGGCGATGAAGCCTCTGTCGACGTTGATGAGGCCTCTTCGATCTGTCGATGTGGCGACAGGGGAGCCTGCCAATGCCCTCAGGGAACGCTCCGACGTGTGCGCCGTGCCTCCTGCCGCAGTGGTCGGAGAGCAGATGGTGGCGTTCGTACTCGCGCAGCAGACCGTCGAGCAGTTCGGCGGCTCGACCGTCGCCGACTACCAGCAAGCCGCCACGTCGTACCGCGGTCGTCTCGAGCACTTCTGATGCTGTGGCTCGTCGGGATGATGGCGTCCGGCAAGTCCACCGTCGGTGAGGCTGCCGCCCTTCGCATCGGGTGTTCGTTCGTGGACATGGACCGCATACTCGAAACCCGCTGGGGGGCGATCCCCCAACAATGGGCGCGTGATGGAGAGGCGACCTTCCGCAGGCGAGAAGCCGACCTCGTGCAGGAACTCGCCGAGGGCGACTCGCGCCGGATCGTGTCCACTGGTGGCGGCGTCGTGCTGTCACCGGCATCCGTCGAGACGATGCGGGCTTCAGGCACGATCGTGTGGCTCAGAGCCACCCCGGCAACCGTCCGACAGCGGCTTTCCGGCGGGCCGAATCGACCACCACTCGCCTCGCAGAGTGTCGAGGACCTCGACGAAGCTCGAAACGATCTCTACCAGGCATCAGCCGACCTCGTCGTCGATACCGACGATCTGGCCGTCGAGACCGTCGTCGACAAGGTGGTCGCAGCGTGGAGGTGATGATCTGCGGTGCGACCCGAATCGAGCTCGGACGAGGTGTGCGCTCGGGGGTGTCGGCAGGTGACGGTCCATCGGCGATCTTGACGCAGCCGGGGGCGGAAGCGATCGCACGCGGCGTCGCGGAGGGCAGCGGGGTGCCACTGCTCGTACTGCCCGATGGGGAGGCCGCCAAGACGCTGGAGGTGGCGGAACGGGTGTACCGCTGGCTGGACTCCCATGACATCGATCGTTCGGGCACGGTCGTCGCCATCGGCGGAGGGACGGTCACCGACCTCGCAGGATTCGTCGCCTCCACCTACCTGCGAGGCATCCGGATGCTCAGCGTGCCAACGACGCTCCTCTGTGCAGTGGACGCGGCGATCGGTGGAAAGACGGCGGTCAATCTCGATGCGAAGAACCTCGTCGGCACGTTCTGGGAGCCTGACACAGTGTTCGTCGATATGGAGATCCTCGAGCAGCTACCGCCGTCACTCCGGAGGGAAGGCATGGCGGAGATCGCCAAGGCGGGGCTGATCGGCGACCCGCACCTGGTCGAGGCCCTGGAGAGCGGCGGCGGCACTGCGGCGCTGGACCGTATCGTTCGTGACGCGATCGCCGTCAAGGTCGATGTCGTGTCCGCGGATCCACATGAGCACGGAGTGCGCGCCATTCTCAACTACGGGCACACCGTCGGGCATGCGATCGAGCGTGTGGCGGCGATCCCGCACGGAGACGCCGTGTCGATCGGCATGACGGCCGCGGCAGAGCTCGCGACGCGTCTCCTGGGATTCCCGGACGCTGCGCGACAGCGGGCGCTACTGGCCGGTCTGGGACTGCCGACGACCTGCTCGTTCGAGCTCGAGCCGGTCATGCACCTGCTGAGAAGCGACAAGAAGCGCCGACGTGGAGCACTCAACATGGTCCTTCTCGAGCGCATAGGTGTACCGAGTGTGGTCACCGTTGAAGAGGCGGAGGTGCGTTCGGTGCTGTCGGATACACTCTCGTGAAGGAGGTTCCATGATTTCGACCAATGACGCACGCCCCGGCATGGCTCTGGATCTCCCTGAAGGACTGTTCAGCGTGATCGAGTACCAGCACGTGAAGCCGGGCAAGGGGAAGGCATTCGTGCGTATGAAGCTCAAGAACCTGGACACGGGCGCCGTCATCGACCGCACGTTCAGGGCGGGCGAGAACGTTCAACAGGCCGTCATCGACCGCAGAGAGCACCAGTTCCTCTACCGCGACGACCTCGGTTTTCACTTCATGGACCTCGAAACGTATGCGCAGTTCGCTCTCAGCGACGATCAGGTGGGCGATGCGGCGCCGTTTCTCGTCGACGGATTGGTGACGATCCTCCCCATGTATCAGGACGTGCCGATCGCGGTCGAACTGCCGGCATCGGTGGAGATGGAAGTGGTGGAGGCCGAGCCCGGCGTGAAGGGCGATCGCGTCTCCGGCGCCACGAAGCCGGTCACCGTGTCGACCGGTCTCGTCGTACAGGTCCCGTTGTTCGTGGAGGCAGGCGACCACATCAAGGTCGACACACGAAGCGGCGAATACATCACCCGGCTGTGACGAGCGACGCCCGAGAACGAGCGCTCCAGGCCCTCTACGAGTTCGATCTTCGAGACGGTGAGATCAGAGGCCTTTCGGGGCGTGCCGAGCGGCTCGCCTCCGGCGTCATCGAGCACATCGAGGAACTCGACGGCACGCTCGACGGTGTGTCGAAGCGGTGGCGGGTGGCCCGGATGGCGCCGATCGATAGAGCGGTTCTCAGACTCGCCCTGTTCGAGCTGCGATACGAGCCGGACACGCCGACGTCGGTCGTCGTGGCTGAGGCGGTACGGCTGGCCAAGAAGTACTCGACCGAGCGGAGTGGAGCATTCGTCAATGGCATCCTCGGGCGCATATCGCAGTCGGAACGCTGACGGTGCTACGATGCCCACAACGTCCTTTAATCACGGTCCGGTGAGGCCGGGAAGGAGAATCGATGACTGTTCGTGAAGCCGCCCGCAGGGCGGTTTGTTCATGGGGTGTCTCGTGCCTTCGGTGATGGGAGCCGACGACATCTTGCGGGCTGTACGACGCATGGCCCACGAGATCGTCGAGCGCAACGAAGGAGCCGACGATCTGGTCCTTGTGGGCATCCACACCAGAGGGGTGCCACTCGCACGTCGCCTCGCAGAGGTGATTTCCGAGATCGAATCGACGACGGTCCCCGTCGGAACGCTCGACATCGGGCTCTACCGTGATGATCTCTCACAGCGTCCGACGACGACGCTGGCACACACCCAGCTCCCCGTCGACATCTCAGGGCGAGCAATCGTCCTGGTGGACGACGTGCTGTTCACGGGGCGCACGATCAGGGCAGCGCTCGATGCGCTGGCCGATCTGGGGAGACCGCGTGGCGTGCAACTGGCAACGCTCGTGGACCGAGGGCACCGACAGCTTCCCATCCGCGCCGACTTCGTCGGCAAGAACCTGCCAACGTCCTCGTCGGAGCGGGTGTCGGTGCATCTCACCGAGATCGACGGAGAGGATGGCGTGGCGATAGAGGAGCGCCCATGAACGACTTCCTGACCGTGGATGGCCTCTCCAAGGACGAGATGACGTCGCTGCTCGATCTCTCCGACGAGTTCGTGGAGGTGCTGGCCCGGCCGATCCCCAAGGTTCCTGCGCTGCGCGGCCGTACCGTCGCGATGCTGTTCTTCGAACCGTCGACGAGGACCCGAATGTCGTTCGAGCGGGCCGCCAAGGCACTCTCTGCCGACACGATGAGTTTCTCGCCCGGCACGTCGTCACTCTCGAAGGGGGAGAGTCTCAAAGACACGGCCCTCACGATCAAGGCGATGGGTGCAGACGCACTCGTGGTCCGCCACACCTCCACGGGAGCCCCGTGGAGGATCGCGGAGTGGACTGCATTGCCCGTGTTGAACGGCGGTGACGGGGCGCACCAGCACCCCACACAGGCGCTCCTCGACGCCCTCACCGTCCGACGGCACTTCGGCAGTCTCGATGGGCTCAAGATCGCGATCGTCGGTGACATACGCCACTCGCGCGTTGCCCGTTCCAATATCACCGCCTTCGCCACGCTGGGAGCGGCCGTGACTCTGGTCGCACCGAGGACGCTCCTTCCGGTCGATCTGGGGGGATGGCCGGTTCAGACGAGCGGGGCGATCGACGAGGTACTCGACTCAGATGTCATCTATCTCCTTCGCATCCAGAAGGAGCGAGGGGGCGCTTCCGTGCTTCCGTCTCTCCCTGAGTACGTCGGCCGGTTCGGGCTGACGTGGGACCGGTTCACTCGGATGTCTTCCGACAGCGTGGTGATGCACCCCGGTCCGATGAATCGTGGCGTCGAGATCGCTCCTGAAGTGGCCGACCATCCGCGATCGCTCGTCGAGCCGCAGGTTGCGAACGGTGTCGCGGTCCGAATGGCGGTGCTCTTTCGCTTGCTCGGAGGGGAGTACGCAGATGTCTGAGATCGTGCTCAAAGGTGGTCGGGTCGTGGGACCTGACGGGGTGGCCAACGCCGATGTCCTGATACGCGACGGGAACGTCGTCGAGATCGGTGTCGGTCTGCATGCGGATCGCGTCATCGACTGCGCCGGTGCGCTGGTAGGCCCTGGTCTCGTGGACACACACGTTCATTTCAGAGAACCCGGCCAGGAGTGGAAAGAGGACATCGAGACGGGGTCGCTGGCGGCAGCAGCCGGCGGCTTCACCGCGGTGGTCGCGATGGCGAACACCGATCCGGCGATCGACTCCGGCCATCTGGCCCGGTATGTGTCGGAGCGAGGCAGCGATGTGGGTCTCGTCGACGTCGTCCCCGCAGGGGCGATCACGCTCGGGCGTGCAGGAGCACATCTCGCGCACCTGGACGAGCTGTGGAATGCAGGAGTCAGGCTGTTCAGCGACGACGGAGACACCGTGCAGGACACGGGTCTCCTCCGACTCGCGATGGAATACCTCTCCGATCTGGGTGGCATTGTCGCCCAGCACGCGGAGGACAGGACCCTGACACGCGGCGCCCACATGCACGAGGGTGCCGTGTCGGCCCGGCTGGGCATGCGAGGCATGCCTGCTCTCGCGGAAGAAGCGATCATCATGCGGGACCTGGCGCTCGTCGAACTGACAGGCGTCCGGTACCACGTGCAGCACGTGTCGACGGCAGGGAGCGTTCATCTCGTCGAGGAGGCCAAGCGCCGAGGGCTTCCTGTGACGGCAGAGGTGACACCACACCACCTTGCGTTCGATCACACTGAGATCGAACGAATGGATCCGGCCTACAAGATGTACCCGCCACTCCGAACGGAATCCGACGTCATGGCCGTGAGAGAAGGGCTCCGGTCGGCGGTGATCGATGTCGTCGGCACCGACCACGCTCCTCACGCCTCGGCCGAGAAGGACGTTCCCTTCGACGATGCGCCACGCGGTGTGATCGGGCTCGAGACGGCGGCCGCCGTCGTGAATGAGCTGGTGCCACTCGAACCCGTGGAGTTCTTCGAGCGTCTGTCCGTGACGGCAGCCCGGATGCTGGAACTCGACCGGCACGGCCGTTGGCCGGAGCCAGGCATCGCGGCGAACCTCGTCGTGTTCGATCCGGACGCCTCGTGGACTCCGGAGCGGTTCGCCTCTCGCTCCGAGAACTCGCCGTTCAAGGGCCGTCGCATGAAGGGCCGGGTGCTCGCGACCATTCACGACGGAGTGGTCAGCTACGAGGCTTCATGATCGCGCTGGGTCCGCTCCGCCTGGAGACGCCGCTGATCGCCGCATCAGGCACGTTCGGGTCCATCATCGAGTTCGCGAAGGTCGCACGTCTCGACGCGTACGGGGCGCTGGTCGCCAAGTCCGTCAGTGCCGACCCGTGGCCGGGCCGGATCGCTCCCAGGATCGCAGGCACGGATGCCGGGATGTTGAACGGTATCGGCATACAGAACCCGGGCATCGACTCGTGGCTGGAGCACATTGCGCCCCGGTTCGAGTCGCTCGGGGTGCCTGTGTGGGGCTCCGCGGTGGGGCGGACCCCGGGGGAGTTCGCGACTGTGGCGAGCAAGATGGAAGGTGGAGGCGTTCGGGCGGTGGAAGTCAACCTCTCGTGTCCGAATCTCGAGGGTCATTCGATCATCGCGCTCGACGCCGGGCTGTCGTCGGACGTGGTCCGCGAGGTCAGATCCGCCGTGCGGATTCCGGTGGGCGCCAAACTGTCGCCGAACGCATCGAACATCGTCCGGATCGCGGATTCGGTCAGGGAGGCCGGAGCGGACTTCCTGACACTCACGAATACCGTCAAGGGAGCCGCCATCGACATCGAATCGCGACGACCGGCGCTCTCAGGCGTCATCGGCGGCTACTCCGGACCGGCGATCAAACCCATCTCGCTTGCGTGCGTCCTCGAGGTCCACGAGGCGTTGCCCGAGACGCCCATCGTCGGGTGTGGGGGGATTCGCACAGGACGGGACGTGGTGGAGTACCTGCTCGCGGGGGCGACCGCAGTTGCGATCGGTACGGTGCACTTCGCCGAGCCTCGAGCAGGAGAACGGGTACTGCACGAGACGTTGGACCTGGTGACCCGTCTTGGCGCACATGATCCGAGCGAACTGACAGGAGGCATGCAGCCGTGGTGAATCCGATACTCGTAGCGCTCGACGTCGCCGAAGCGACGCAGGCCGTGCACCTTGCCGGTGTACTGGCGGGAGAGGCAGGAGGCTTCAAGATCGGGCTGGAGCTGCTGAGCGGGCCGGGACCCGCGACCATTGGTGCCGTCCTGGATGCTGGGAACGCGCCGGTGTTCGTCGACGCGAAACTGCACGACATCCCTGTGACGGTTCGTCGGGCTGCACGTCGCCTTGGCAGCCTTGGTGCTCGCTGGCTCAGCGTGCACGCGTCCGGTGGCAGGGAGATGCTCGAGGCGGCGGTCGAAGGGCTCGCCGAGGGCTCAGGAGGCAGGGAGAGCGGGGTGCTCGCGGTGACGGTGCTGACGAGCCTCGACCAGGACGGCCTCAAGGAGACCGGGATACGGGAGTCGCCCGGACGTCTGACTTCGAGGATGGCGGCCCTCGCTGCCGACACCGGGTGCGAAGGCGTCATCTGCTCTCCGATCGAACTCGGTGTCGTATCGACGGTGGCTCCGCAGTTGCTGAAAGTGACTCCAGGGATACGTCCGCCCGGAGCGGTGGCACACGATCAGCGGAGGATCGCATCGCCGCGCGACGCCCTTGCGGGAGGTGCCGACTACCTGGTGGTGGGAAGGCCGATCACCACGTCTCCGGATCCTGTTGCCGCGATACGGCGTCTCCTGAGCGCGTCAGGTTGGTAGAGTGCGGGCATGGCACCTCCTGTACTCACCGATGAACAAAGGGCTGCAGCGCTGGCGCGGGCTGCCGAGGTACGAAGAGTCCGAGCGGAGCTGAAACAGCTCCTGAAGACGGGCTCGGTCACGTTTGCCGAGCTTCTCGAGAGGGCCGCCGGCGACCCGGCGGTCGCAGGAATGAAGGTGTACGCGGTTCTGAGTTCGCTGCCGGGAACCGGAAAGGTGAAGGCGAAGCGGATGATGGAGACCCACGGAATAGCGGAGAGCAGACGCCTGCGAGGACTCGGCGAGCGCCAGAAGGCAGCGCTGCTCGGCGCAACCGAGTGAGTTGAGCGGACGTCTCATCGTCGTCTCCGGCCCGTCCGGGGTGGGCAAGTCGACGGTGGTTGCTGCACTGCACAGGGAGCACCCGTTCTACTTCTCGGTCTCGGTGACCACACGGGCGCGCAGGGCATCCGAGCGCGATGGCATCGACTACCGGTTCGTGAGCGATGCGGAATTCGATGCGCTCGTCGGAGCGGGTGAGCTACTGGAGTGGGCCGAGTACAGCGGATTCAGATACGGAACGCCGAAAGCGCCGGTGCTGACGATGCTTGACGGAGGCAATGACGTTCTTCTCGACATCGAGGTCAACGGGGCGATGCAGGTGAAGGCAGTGTTCCCGGCCGCTGTCACCATCTTCGTAGCTCCTCCTTCCAGGACAACGCTCGAAGAGCGCCTTCGGGGGCGGGGCGATACCGAAGAGAACCAGATCGCGCTGCGTTTGCGCATCGCGGACTGGCAGGTTCGCGAGGCGGCGAAGCGTTTCGACCACATGGTGGTGAACACGAGCGTCGACACGACGGTTGCCGAGATTCTGCGTATACTGGAGGCTCCCCCCACGAGAGCACTGTCATGATGATGCAACCACCCGTTGAGGACCTCCTCGGCGTGACCGGCGGACGATTCGAACTGGTTGTCCTCGGTTCGCGCCGGGCGCGTCAGATCAACGCATACTTCAATCAGCTCGGAGAAGGCATCGGTCACTACGTGCCGCCACAGGTTCACACACTGAGCCACAAGGCACTCACCATCGCCTTCGAGGAGATCGCAGACGGCAAGCTCGTCGTCGAACACACCGAAGACTGAACATGCAGCGCCGGATCCTCCTCGGTGTCACCGGAGGTATCGCCGCCTACAAGGCGGTGTTTCTCGCGAGGCGGCTCGTTGAAGAGGGTGCCGACGTCAGGGTGGTGATGACCGACGCGGCTCAGCATTTCGTGGGGTCGCAGACGTTCTCCGCCGTGACCGGCAATCGAGTTCACACCGATCTCTTCGGCGCGATCAGCCCCCATACGGAATTAGGGCAGTGGGCCGAAGCGATCGTGGTCGCCCCGGCGACGGCGACGACGATCGCGAAGGCGGCCGGTGGTCTCGGTGACGACCTCCTGTCGGCAACGTTGCTGGCTACGAAGGCACCGGTCCTGTTCGCCCCCGCCATGCATACCGAGATGTGGGAGCATCCGGCTACACAACGAAACGTCACGACGTTGCGTGAGGACGGCTGCCGCTTCGTCGGGCCGACGTCGGGCGCGCTCGCAGGAGGCGATGTCGGTGAGGGACGGATGGTGGAACCTGACGAGATACTCGTTGCGGTGGCCGCGATGCTCGACCCGAGTCTGGAAGGGTGGCGCTTTCTCGTGACGGCGGGGGGGACGCGAGAGCCAATCGACCCTGTGCGCTTCATCGGGAACCGATCTACCGGCAAGATGGGGTACGCCATCGCCCGGGCGGCAGCGAGAAGGGGTGCGGACGTGGTGCTGGTGAGCGCCTCGGCATTCCCGGTGCCGCCGGGAGTGACCATCGTGCCGGTGGAAACTGCCCAACAGATGGCCGATGCTGTCGGGCGAAGCGTGGACGGTTGCGATGTCGTCGTCATGGCAGCGGCGGTGGCCGACTTCCGACCGGCAGACCCGCAGCCGACGAAGATCAGGAGAGCCGATGGGCCGCCTCGGCTCGAACTCGCGCCAACTGTCGACATCCTCGGCGGACTCGGCGTGGGCGACGCCGATCGGCCGTTCATAGTCGGTTTCGCGGCGGAGGCCGGGCCGGTCGAGGGCGCCCGCGTCAAAGCGGCGAGAGCCGACCTGACCGTGGCCAACGACATCACGGCTGCCGGTTCGGGCTTCGGAACGGACACGAACCAGGTGACCGTCTTCGACACCGATGGGAACGCCGAGGAATGGCCGATCCTGTCCAAGGACGAGGTGGCCGGACGGCTCCTGGACCTCATTCGGCGAAAGGCGACTCCCCGTCGCTGAGATGGGATGGGGTCTACCGTGCCCTCCCCCGTATACTGCCCGCCATGGTCAAATGGTTCTTCACATCCGAGTCGGTCACCGAAGGTCACCCTGACAAGGTCGCGGATCGCATCTCCGACAGAATCCTCGACGCGGTGCTGACCCAGGATCCCTACGGGCGAGTCGCGTGCGAGACGCTCGTGACCCGCGGGCGGGTGCTGGTCGCCGGCGAGATCGGTTCCGATGCCAGGGTCGACGTCGACGGGATCGCCCGGTCCGCGATCGCGGCCGTCGGCTACGACCACGGCGAGGGCTTCTCAGCAGCGACGTGTTCCGTGGAGGACCTGATCGGCAAGCAGAGCCCCGACATAGCCGGAGGTGTCGTCGACTCTCTGGAGGCGAGGCGGGGCGCGACGGATCCGCTGGATCATCTCGGTGCAGGGGATCAGGGCATCATGTTCGGGTATGCCGTGCGTGAGACGCCTGAACTCATGCCTGCACCGATCGACTACGCCCACAGGCTGGCTCGCAGACTCGCATTCGTGCGCAAGGAAGGCATCCTCGATTACCTCGGGCCCGACGGGAAGACCCAGGTGACGCTGGAGTACGAAGGTCGCACGCCGGTCGCCGCACGCCGGATCCTGATCTCCAGCATGCACAAGCCGGGCATCGACCAGAATCGCATGCGGGAGGACCTGGCGGAGACCGTGATCACTCCGGTCATCGAGGGACTCGAGCATGACGGTGTGGAGATTCTCGTGAATCCGAGTGGACGGTTCGAGGTGGGAGGACCTGAAGCGGACACCGGGCTCACCGGCCGCAAGATCATCGTGGACACCTACGGCGGGACCGCTCGTCATGGCGGAGGATCCTTCTCGGGTAAAGACCCCACGAAGGTCGATCGTTCGGCCGCCTACGCCGCTCGCCATGCCGCCAAGAACATCGTTGCAGCCGGGCTCGCAGACGAGTGTGAGGTGCAGCTCTCCTATGCGATCGGTCGGGCGACACCGTTCTCCGTACGCGTCGAGACGTTCGAGACGGAGCAGATCGATCCGGTACGGCTCAATGAGATCGCCAACGAGGTGTTCGACTTTCGACCTGAGGCGATCATTCGCAGACTGGACCTTCGTCGTCCGATCTACACGCCGACCTCTGCGTACGGTCACTTCGGCAGGGCGGAGTTCCCATGGGAGCAGACCGACATGACCGAGGTGCTCGTGAGGGAGGCGACCTGAGGGTAGCCAGGGTCGTCCCAGACGTCCCGACCTTCGCTGTCGACGAAGGATTCCGCTATGCCGCCGACGAGACCATCTCGGTGGGGCAGATCGTCAGGGTCCCATTGGGCCGGCGAGTCGTCAGAGGATGGGTGGTCGGGGTCGGCGACGGGGATCCATCCAACCTGAAGGCGATCAAGGCCGCTTCTTCACCCGTTGCCATCTTCACCGACGCTCTCCTCAGGACGCTCAAGTGGGCGGCCGCGTACTACGTTGCACCGGTCGCCGCGATGCTGCCCCGTTCTGGACCACCCAACCTCCCGCGGGGAGGAGTGCTCCGGGCCACGGCGGGTCATGCAGGTCACGCTCGATCGACGTATGTCATCACGAACCAGACGTCTGATGCCGTGGATCTGGTGGCGGAGGCCGTGGACGGTGACCGCTCGGGAATGGTGATCCTTCCCACGGCGATAGAGGCCTCCACCTTCGCCTCCGCGCTTCGCTCTCGTATCGGCGTCCGTGTTGTGGAGATCCTGCCGACATCAGAGGCCAGGGACGTCACCGCGGCATGGCAGGGCGTGTGTCTGTCGCCGGGCAAGGTGGCGGTGGGAACACACCGGATCGCCTTCTGGCCGATTGCGGACCTGAGTGTCGCGATGCTGGTCGAGGAGGGGCGGCGGGCGATGAAGGACCGCCAGACGCCAACCGTTCATGCCCGTGAGGTCGTGCACCGTCGCGCCCTGATCGAACGGTTCGACCTCGTCTACGCGGGCGCCGTGCCGAGCACACGGATCGTTGCATCGGGTGTGGATATCCGGCGGCGTGCCACCCGGGCCTGGCCGCCCGTCGAGATCGTCGATCGCCGTGACGACCCGCCTGGCACAGGGCTGATCGCAGAGCACACCAAGCGAACGGTTGCAGGCACACTGGCCCGCGACGGTCGTGTGTTCGTCTTCAGTCATCGCCATGGGTATGCCCCCGCCTTCCGGTGTGTGTCGTGCAAGACCCTGCGGGTGTGTCCATCCTGCGGAGCGCGACCGGAACCGGGAGACGAGTGCACTCGATGCGGGGCGGCCCTCGGCGGATGCTCGAGGTGTGGTGGCCGAGGGTTCGAACCGCTCGGCGCCGGCGTGGGACGGGTGACGGAGGTACTCCGCAGGTTGTTCGGAGACCGTGTGGGGGCCGTCGGCAGCAACGCCGGCATCTGGGTGGGGACTGAGCGAGACATCCCGCTCCTCGACGCGGTCGCGCTCGGCCTCGTCGTGGACATGGACGGGCTCGTCCTCGGAAGCGCCTACAACGCGGGGGAGGAGGCGCTGCGAATCGTCGGACGCCTGGCACGCGCCATCCCATTCGGCCGCGGCCGACACCTCATCGTCCAGACGAGCATCCCAGGGCATCCCGTACTCGAAGCGATTCGCAACGGGGATCCGATCCCGTATCTGAAGGGAGAGCTGCTGCGACGGCGGGAGTTCGGCCTTCCTCCCACCGGTGAGGTGATCGTGGTGGAGGTGTCGGGCGAGACTCAGAGCACACGACGACTGCTTTCGGACCTGGGCGAGGAGGCGACCGTCTACGGCCCTGCGGACCGGCATGGGACGCTGCGGTGGCTCATCCAGGGCAGAGATCTGACGGCCGCCAAACGATCGCTGCGCGCCGCGGTGACGGCACTCCGGGAGGCAGGGAGCACCGTGAGGGTCGATGTCGACCCTCTCGACCTGTGAGCTATTCTCTTGCTCCATGGCCATCTTCCCCATCCGCACCCTTGGCGACCCCGTTCTGCGGGCCAGGGCGAAGGAGATCGAGCGTATCGACGACGGCATTCGGCGCCTCGTCGATGACATGATCGAGACGATGTACGACGCTCCGGGCGTGGGCCTCGCCGCTCCGCAGATCGGTATCTCTAGGCGGGTCGTCGTCTTCGACGCAGGAGATGGGCCGAAGGTGCTGATCAACCCTGAACTCCTCGAGACGTCCGGCGTGTGGGTGTTCGATGAAGGCTGCCTGTCGGTACCCGGCCGGTTCTGGGAGATCGAGCGGCCGGCGTTTGCGAGGGCACGAGGGCTCGACGAGCACGGGAGTGAAGTCGAGTACGCCGGGGAGGAGCTTCTCGGACGCGTGTTGCAGCATGAGATCGATCACCTCGAAGGGACGCTGTTGATCGAGCGCCTCGATCGTCGCACTCGCAAGCAAGTGCTGCGAGAACTGCGCGAGGAGGCACTGGGACTCGGCTCGTGACGAGGATCGCGTTCCTCGGCACGCCTGCGGCCGCCGTTCCGACGCTGGAGGCGATCGCGGAAGATGTCGTCGTCGTCGTCACCAGGGTCGACAAGCCACGCGGGCGATCCAAGCGCCTGGAGAGCTCCCCCGTCAAGATGGCCGCGTCCGGACTCGGCATAGAGGTGGTGCAGCCCCACCGATCCGCCGACATCGAATCGATCGTGCGCGATGCCGCTGTCGACATCGCCGTGGTCGTCGCCTACGGGCGCATCATTCCCGAGCCGGCGCTCGACGCGGTTCCCTCCGGCTTTCTGAATGTGCACTTCTCCCTGCTGCCACGCTGGAGAGGGGCCGCTCCGGTCGAACGGGCCATCCTTGCAGGCGACACGGAGACCGGCGTCACGGTCATGCGGCTCGATCCTGGACTCGACACAGGTCCGACGCTGTCATCGACGCGTGTCCCCATCGACGATCAGACAGACGCGGCCACCCTCACCGCGAGGTTGGCGCAGGTCGGGGCGCACTTGCTGGTCGAGACACTGCACCCGTACCTGGAGGGACGGTTGCAGGCAGTGCCGCAACCTGAACAGGCGGCCACCTACGCTGATCGACTCGACAAGACCGACAGCCGGTTGGTTGTCACCGACGACGCAGACCTCCTGGACCGCGTGATTCGCGCCTCGACCACTCGGGGTGGCGCGTACGGGTTCGTGGACGGCGCCCGTCTGAAAGTGTGGCGTGCTCGGCCGGTCGGCGGGTCGATTCCGCCGGGCCGCATTTCCAGCGAAGGTGCCCGGGTGCTGCTGGGGACCGGCCGGGGGGTCTTGGAGTTGTTGGAGGTCCAGCCGGAGGGCGGTCGGAGAATGAGTGCCGACTCGTGGGCCCTGGGGCACAAGACCGGAACGTTGACCTAGAGCCGATACACTCGGATGATGCAACCCGCCCGGATCGCCCCCTCCATCCTTGCCGCGGACTTTGCGCACCTCGCCGATGACGTTGCGAAGGTCGAGCCGTATGTCGAGCTTCTCCACATCGACGTCATGGACGGCCACTTCGCTCCGAATCTCAGTCTGGGCATCCCGGTGATCGCGTCGTTGAGGAAGGCGACATCGCTCTTCTTCGACTGCCACATGATGACCACCAACCCGCACGTCTACTTCGAGTCCCTTCGAGGAGCCGGTGCCGATCTCGTCACGGTCCACATCGAGGTGTATCCCGATCCCACCGAAACGGCGAAGCGGGCTCGAGATGCGGGCTTGGCGTTCGGGCTCTCACTGAATCCCGTGACCCCGTTCGAGGCCGTGGAGCCTTTCGTCGAACTGGCCGATCTGCTGCTCGTGATGTCGGTGGAACCGGGCTTCGGAGGCCAATCCTTCGCCTATCCGACGCTCGAGAAGGTGGAGGCGGCAAGAAAGTTGATTGATTCTCGGGGGCTTTCGACCGATATAGAGATCGACGGCGGTATCACCACCGACACCGCCCGGGCGGCGCGGGATGCGGGAGTGGACGTGTTCGTTTCCGGCACCTCCGTGTTCCGGAGCCCGGATCCGGTGGCCGCGGTGAGAGACCTGAGAGCTTCAGTGGAGTAGAGGAACGGATGGTGCAACGGATCCTGGTCGCGGACGACGACCCCGACATTCTCCAGTTCGTACGAGTGAACCTCGAGCTGGAGGGTTTCGAGGTGGCCGAGGCGAGCAACGGCAGGCAAGCGCTCGAGGCGGTGATGAACGACCCGCCCGATCTCGTGCTGCTGGACGTGATGATGCCGGAGCTCGACGGGTTCGACGTACTCCGCCGCCTTCGCGTGCACCCCTCCGCCGCAAACACGTCGGTCATTCTCTTGACGGCGAGGACGATGCCGGAGGACCGAATCCGGGGCCTCGATCTGGGTGCCGACGACTACGTGAACAAGCCGTTCGACGTCGATGAGCTGGTCGCACGAGTCAAAGCCGTGATTCGGCGTTCGCAGACCATGCGTGACGTGTCGCCCCTCACAGGGCTGCCAGGCAACTTCAGAATCTCGGAGGAGATGGAACGCAGGGTTGCAGAGCGGGGGCCGCTGGCGATCGTCCACGCGGACCTCGACAACTTCAAGTCGTTCAATGACCACTACGGGTTCATGCGGGGCGACCAGGTCATCAAGTTCACCGCGCACGCGCTGCTCGAGGCGGCCGCCGAGAACGAGGATCGCAGGGTGTTCGTGGGGCACATCGGCGGAGACGACTTCGTGGGGATCGTCCACCCCGACTCGGTCGTGGCGTTCTGCGAAGCGACGATACGAATCTTCGACGCCGGGATTCTCGACTTCTACGACACGGCCGATGCGCTGCGGGGATACGTCGAGGTGAGTGATCGAAGGGGCGAGCAGCACGCATTTCCGATCATCTCGATCTCGATCGGTGTTGCCACGAATCGCAATCGCACCATCGGCTCCCAATGGGAGGCCTCCGCGGTCGCCGTGGAGATGAAGGAGTTCGCCAAGTCGACTGCAGGTTCGGCCTACGAGATCGATCGCCGGACGAACTGAGGACTCCGAAGGCGTTCCATCGGCGGCGCCTTCGATTCCGAGCCGGCTCCAAGCGAATGGCGGGCCACTACACTTGTTCTCAGCCCCCTTCAGGGCAGGGTGTAATTCCCGACCGGCGGTGAAAGTCCGCGACCCCGCACGGGTGGACCCGGTGAAACTCCGGGACCGACGGTGACAGTCCGGATGAGAGAAGGAGGGCGGTACGCCTGCGCGCGCGGTCGCCCCGACGAAAGGTGATCGTGGACGAGCGCTGGATGACCCTCAGTCTCGAGCTGGCAGCGCTGGCGCGTCCCCACCCCAACCCGCGCGTCGGTGCAGTGATCGTGGGAACGGACGGTCGAGTTGTGGGGACGGGCAGCCACGTCGGACCCGGCTCGCCGCACGCGGAAGCGCTCGCACTCATGCAGGCGGGCTCTCGGGCAGAAGGCGCAACGCTCTATGTGAACCTGGAGCCCTGCTCTCACTACGGTCGCACTCCGCCGTGTGTGGAGGCGATCATTGCCGCCGGGATCAACACGGTCGTCGTCGCGACCGAGGATCCCGACGCGAGGGTATCGGGCGAGGGGATCAAGGGCCTTCATGAGGCCGGCATCGATGTCATCGTTGGAATCGAGGAGGAAGCGGCCCTACGGCTCGACCGCGGGTACTTCAGGCACCGCCAGGTGGGCCTGCCCTGGGTCACGTTGAAGGCTGCCGCAACGCTCGACGGCCAAGTCGCCGCCGCAGACGGGACATCCAAGTGGATCACTCCCGAGCTTGCCCGGCACGACGCGCACCGCCTGCGCGCCGAGGCCGATGCAGTCATGGTGGGCGCGGGGACTCTGCGCTCGGACGACCCGCTCCTCGACGTGCGACTCCCTGGCTACGAAGGGCCGCAGCCTGTCCCCGTTGTCGTCGGGGGCGAGAAACCGCTTCCCGCCGAGTCTCGAGTGTTCGCTCGCGAGCCGATCGTGCTCCGACCGCCCTCGGGCACGACGTCCGTAGATCTCGGCGAGGGGCTCCGGTCGCTTGCAGAGATGGGACTACTGGAGATTCTCGTCGAGGGAGGGCCGACGCTGGCGGCCTCACTCCTGCGAGGCGGGCTCGTGAACCGGCTCGTTCTCTACCTGGCGCCTTCACTTGGCGGTGGGGTCGGTCTCGGGATGTTCAACGGCCTGTTTCGCACCTTGACCGAGCGGCACGCCGTCCGGATCGAGAACGTCGATCTGGTCGGAGGAACGATACGGATCGAAGCGATTGTGGAGGAGCACTGATGTTCACGGGAATCGTGGAAGCGATGGGAACCGTTCAGCAGATCGAGGGCACCGATCAAGGGAAGCGCCTTGCGATCAGCACGAATCTCGGAGGGCTCGAGGTCGGCGACTCGCTGAGCGTGAACGGAGTGTGCCTCACGATCGTCGAGCGTACGGACACGGGAATCCAGGCGGACGTGGTGCACGAGACGCTCGTGAGGACGGATCTCGGGAATCTGACTCCCGGCGATCGCGTCGACCTCGAGCGTCCCATGAAGGCCGACGGTCGATTCGATGGGCACATCGTGCAAGGCCACGTTGATGGCATCGGAGTCGTCTCCGAGCTCCAGGCCGAAGGGGACAGTGTGCGGATGCGTATCGACGTCGCAGGCGGTGTCTCTCGCTACATCGCGGAGAAGGGATCGGTCGCCGTCGATGGAGTGAGTCTCACCGTCACTTTGGCCGGTCCGGACTGGTTCGAGGTGGCACTCATCCCTCATACGCTCGATGTGACGGTCCTCGGTCAGCGAGCCGTGGGGGAGAGGGTCAATCTCGAGGTCGACGTCATCGCCAAGTACGTTGAGCGACTGATGGGCCGGCAACCATGACCTTCGGATCGATCGAGGAGGCCGCTGCGGCGATCGCGCGTGGTGAGTTCGTGGTGGTCGTGGATGACGCGGACAGGGAGAACGAGGGGGACCTGATTCTCGCAGCCGAGATGGCCACACCGGAGAAGATCGGGTTCATGGTCCGCCACACCAGCGGCCTCATCTGCGTCCCGCTGGTGGGGGAACGTCTGGACGAACTCCGCATCCCGATGATGGTGACCCAGAGCACCGACAGGCGTAACACGGCCTTTACGGTCTCTGTCGACTACGCACCCGGCACGACGACAGGGATATCGGCCGCGGATCGAGCGGCAACGATCAGAGCACTCGTGGACCGGGGCACCGACGGCAACGATCTCACACGACCCGGCCACATCTTTCCGTTGCGCTATCAGGCGGGAGGCGTGCTTCGCCGGGCCGGCCACACGGAGGCGGCCGTCGATCTCGCGGTGCTCGCAGGTCTGCGGCCGGCAGGTGTCCTCGCGGAGATCGTCACCGACGACGGTGCGATCGCACGACTCGATGCGTTGATGGAGTTCGCGGACCGGCATCACCTTCCGATCATCCAGATCGCAGACCTGATCTCGTTTCGAAGGGAACGCCAGCAGCTGATCCGACGGGGGGCGGAAGCGCGGTTCCCGACCGCGTATGGGGAGTTCAGAGCCATCGCGTACGAGTCGGTGCTGGATCATCGAGAGCACATCGCGCTGGTGAAGGGAGATGTCTCCGGCAGGGATGGAGTGCTCGTGAGGGTGCACTCGGAGTGTCTGACGGGTGACACCCTGTCGAGTCTGCGGTGTGACTGTGGGTTCCAGCTTCGCGACGCGATGCGGCAGGTGCAGGAGGAAGGGTGCGGGGTCGTGCTCTACCTTCGGGGTCATGAGGGGCGAGGCATTGGGCTCATGCACAAACTCGAGGCCTACGCGCTCCAGGATCATGGGAGAGATACGGTCGAGGCAAACCTCGAGCTGGGCCTGCCGACGGACGCACGAGACTACGGGGTCGGCGCGTTGATACTCGCCGACCTTGGCGTCACGACTATGCGGCTTCTGACCAACAACCCGACGAAACGGGCCGGAATCGAAGGATATGGGCTCGAGATCATCGAGACGGTCCCGCTCGAGGTTCCACCCACGCCTGAGAACATCGCCTACCTTCGGACCAAGGCGGAGAAACTCGGGCATCTGATCCACGTGGAGGAAGCCGATGCGCGTTCGTGAGATCGAGGGCAAGCCAGTTGGCGGGAAGAAGATCGGCGTGGTTGTGTCCAGGTTCAACGGAGTGATCACCGACGCGCTGCTGAAAGGAGCGCTGGAAGCGCTCGAAGAAGCGGGCACCGACGAAGTCACGGTGGTCAGGGTGCCGGGAGCACTGGAGCTCGCGATTGCGGCGAAGCGCCTGGTCGAGACGGGTCACGACGCGGTGGTTGCACTCGGTGCGGTGATCCGAGGTGAGACGGACCACTACGAGCATGTGGCGACACAGTCCATGGCGGGGTTGTCGCGGGTGGCGCTCACGACGGGTGTGCCAATCGGCAACGCAGTCCTCACCGTGCGCGACTACGAACACGCGCGGGAGCGTTCGTTTCCGGGCAGGGGCAACAAGGGATACGAGGCCGCGACGGCCGTCTTGGAGTCACTGGATGTCCTCGCGCAGATCACCCGCCAGGATTGACAGTGGAACCGCTCCCCGTATACTGCCGGCGACAACAGATGCAAGTGGAGACCATCCCACCTGGCCACCGGAGGTGCGCCACGGTACGAAACGACAGTGGGCTTCGCTTGCTGTCGTTTTTTCATCGAGGAGGATCGCAATCGCCGAACTACGCGTCAACGGGTACATCAGGGCACGTGAAGTGCGGGTTGTTGCTCCGGATGGAGCACAGATAGGGATCAAGAAGCTACAGGAAGCACTGTGGCTCGCCGACCAGCTCGGACTCGATCTCGTAGAGGTGGCCCCCAACTCCAACCCCCCTGTGTGCCGGCTCATGGACTACGGCAAGTACAAGTACGAACAGTCGGTGAAGTCACGTGAGGCCCGCAAGAACCAGTCCAGAACGGTCATCAAGGAAGTCAAGTTCAAGCCGAAGATCGGCCAGCACGACTACGAGATCAAGCGTGATCGAGTCCTGAAGTTTCTGGAGCATGGTGACAAGGTCAAGATCACGATCTGGTTCCGAGGTAGGGAGATGTCTCGACCGGAGCTGGGCCTCACGATCATCGACAAGTTGGTCGGCGAGATCGGTGACGCGGCAAAGATAGAACAGACGCCGAGACAGGAAGGCCGGAACATGCACATGGTGCTCGCTCCGGTCCGTCGCACCGTCCATCAGGCCGAGCGGAAGCCCGAGAGTGAGGGCGATGAGGCGGTCCTCGCCGTCGAGACGGTGCCGGAATCGGGCGAGAGTGAGGGCGATGAGGCGGTCCTCGCCGTCGAGACGGTGCCGGAATCGGGCGAGAGTGAGGGCGATCAGGCGGTCCTCGCCGTCGAGACGATGGCGGAATCGGGCGAGAGCGATGAAGAGAGGAGCAGCTGATGAAGACCAAGAGTCACCGGGGCGCCGCCAAGAGAATCAGGCGCACCGGGTCCGGGAAGCTGGTTCGAGCTCGCGCAGGACGGGGGCACCTGAAGCTCGCCAAGAGCCGGAAGCGGTTCCGTCAGCTCAAGGGCACCAAGGAACTCACTGGCGGTGATCGGCGAAACGCATCCCGTCTAGGAGGTTGACATGGCACGAGTGAAACGCGCCGTGCACGGCAAGAAGAAGCACCGCAAGGTACTCGACAGGGCCAAAGGCTACAAAGGAGCCAAGAGCCGCCGATTCCGTACCGCCAATGAGCAGGTCATGCATGCGATGTCCGACGCTTACAGGGATCGGCGCGCCAGAAAGGGCGAATTCCGAAGCCTGTGGATTCAGCGCATCAACGCTGCTGCGCGGTTGAACGGCACAACGTACTCGAGGCTGATGGCAGGGTTGAAGGCGGCCGAGATCGATATCGATCGAAAGATGCTCGCGGAACTCGCAGTCAATGATCCGTCGGCGTTCACCCAGCTCGTCGAGGCGGCCTCCGCTGCTCGTTCGCTCGACGCATAACCCGCGGATCGTCGCAGCTGCGAAGCTCCACCGGACGAAGGAACGCCGTCGCGCCAACAGAACGCTGATCGAGGGTCCCAACCTCATCGCATGTGCCCGCGCAGCGGGCTACCCGCTCGAGGTCGTCTTTGCGCTGGAAGAGGAAGAGGGGGTGGTACAGGTCACCGAGGAAGTGATGCGGTACCTCGCGCCCACCCGACATCCGCGTGGGCCGGTGGCGGTGATGGAGGTCCCTTCGTCGCGCACGGCGACCCGAGCGTGCCTCGTTGCCTACGACCTTTCCGACCCAGGGAACCTCGGAACGCTCATCAGGACGGCTGCGGCGTTTGGTATGGACGTCGGAGTCACGGCCGCGTCGGTCGATGTGTGGGCACCCAAGACGCTTCGCTCGGGTGCAGGGGGGCACTTCGCGACCTCGATCGAACGAGAGGTGGAAATCGATGATCTACGCAGCCGCGGCTTCTCGATCGTGGCGGCCGTACCCAGGGGAGGGGCCGATCCTGACGTTCTGCGGGGTCTCGAGCTTCCCGCGATCCTGATCGGAAGTGAGGCGCACGGAGTGCCAGAGGATCTCGATGTAGACCTCGGGGTGACGATTCCCGTCGATGTGGAGAGCCTCAATGCCGCGGTGGCTGCAGGCATCCTTGCCTACGAGTACGGTCACGTTCGCCGTCGCGAGGGATCAGGCCCCGGAGCGGAGCTGCGCTAACCTGCCGGAACGATGGATCGGATCACTGGAGAAGAAGCGGCAGCGCGCATCGCCGCCGTCAACGACCTGGGACAACTCGACGAATTAGAGCGCGAGCTCATAGGTAAGACGTCGATCATCGCGCTGCGACGACGTGAATTGGGGAAACTTCCTCCAGACGAGCGCCCCGCAGCGGGCGCAATGCTCAACGAGGCATTCCGGGACTTCAAGTCACGGCTCGACGTCAGGCGACGAGAGCTGGAGACAGCCGCGGAAGATCGACTCCTCGAGGAGGAGCGCGTCGACCCAACCCTCACGGTTCTGCGGCTTCCAAGGGGCTACCACCACCTCCTGACGGAGACCGCCGAAGAGGTGGTGGATATCTTCACCGCGCTCGGGTATGCCGTTGCATCCGGCCCCGAAGTCGAGACCGCCGCGTACAACTTCGACGCACTCAACACGCCGGTGACGCACCCCTCTCGTCTGGAGTCGGACACGATCTACGTCGAATGGGGCGACCCCGCCGACGAGGTGCTGCTGCGTACCCAGACATCGCCGATGCAGGTCCGGTACATGGAATCGCAGGAACCGCCTGTCTATGTCATCGTCCCCGGCCGTGTGTATAGGTCGGACACGCTCGACGCAACGCACTCTCCGGTATTCACACAGATCGAGGGCCTTGCGGTAGACGAGGATCTCTCGATGGCCGACCTGAAAGGGACACTCCAGTACTTCATGGAGCGCTTCTTCGGCGAGGGACGTCGAATTCGCATGTATCCACACTTCTTCCCGTTCACCGAGCCATCCGCGGAGATGGCTGTGTCGTGCTTCAACTGTGATGGAGCCGGGTGCCGGGTATGCGGCCACACCGGCTGGATCGAGCTACTCGGTTGCGGTGTCGTCGATCCGAACGTGTTCGAGGCGGTTGGGTATGATCCTGCCGCGATTTCAGGGTTCGCGTTCGGCGTCGGTGTCGAGCGACTGGCTCTTGTGCGGCACGGCATCCACCACATTCGACACTTCTTCGAGAACGACCTCCGTGTGCTGGAGCAATTCCGGTGAACGCGTCGCTGCGCTGGCTGAGGGAGTTCGTCGATATTCCCGATCAGGACCCTGAGCGTATCGCGGAGGTGTTCGCGTCGCTTGGACACGAAGTGGAGGGATACGAGGTCATCCAGTCGCCGTTCTCCGGAGTCGTCGTTGGCCGCGTCGAGGAGATCGATGCACATCCCCGGGCAGACCGGCTCAGGTTCTGCAAGGTGAACGTCGGTGGTCGAGTCGAGGAGATCGTGTGCGGCGCACACAACTTCGAAGAGGGCGCCGTGGTCGCCGTGTCGCTTCCGGGGGCGGTGCTGGCAGGGGGCCTGGAAGTCGGCGTTCGCACGATCAGGGGTATCGAGTCGCACGGCATGATCTGCTCGGAGTCTGAACTCGGGCTCGGCGACGATCACGAAGGGATCCTCGTGCTTGGAACGGACGAGGTGATCGGCACCGACTTCTCAGAGCTCCTGCCCTATCCGGACGTCATCTTCGATCTGTCGATCACACCGAACCGTGGCGACGCCATGTCGATTCTCGGCCTCGCCCGCGACCTCGCCGCCTACTACGACGTTCCACTGAGGATGCCGCCCGTCGAGGTGAAGGTCGAAGGGAAGGCGAGCGACGCGCACATCGTGCTGGAGGACCCGGAGGGCTGCCCCCACTACGTCGCCCGGGAGGTGCGAGGGGTCGCATCGGTCCGGTCGCCACTGTGGATGCGCCTCCGTCTGCGGGATGCCGGAGTCAGAGCTATCAGCGCGATCGTCGACATCACCAACTACGTGCTCCTCGAGTTGGGCCAGCCGCTGCATGCATTCGACCTCGATGCGATTCCGTCGGAGACGATCATCGTTCGCAGGGGCCGCGAGGGGGAGCACCTTCGAACCTTGGACGGACAAGACCACGACATCACCCCTGAGGATCTCCTGATCACGGATCCCGATCGGGTCATCGGGTTCGCCGGTGTCATGGGCGGTGAGGAGACCGAGGTTGGGCCCGGAACCACGCGTGTCCTGATCGAAGCCGCCCACTTCGACGCACCGACCGTCATGCACACGGCCCGCAGGCACGGCCTTCGCACCGAGGCGTCGGTCCGTTTCGAGCGTGGCGTCGATCCGAATATCCCGGGCCTGGCTGCTGAGCGGGCCGCCAGGCTCATGGCCGCACTCGCTGGTGGGACGCCCGCACCAGGGACGAAAGACGTGTACCCGGCACCGATTCGTCCGTGGAAGGTGCGTCTGCCGGCCGGGGAGCCCAGCCGTCTCCTCGGGGTCTCGATCGACGTCGAGGAGACCTCGAGCTTGTTGAAACGGCTCGGATTCGAAGTCTCGGGAAGGGATCCCCTCGTCGTGACGGTTCCGACCTACCGACCGGACGTCACGCGTGCCGCCGACCTCGTTGAGGAAGTGGGACGACTCTATGGTCTCAACAGCATTCCCGATCGCCTGCCGCACGGCCCGGGAACGGGACTGGATGAACGTGATCGTAGGTTGCGCGCACTGCGATCGGCGCTGGTGGGTGCTGGGCTTTCTGAGGCCTCGACATGGGCGTTTATTGCTCCCCAGGACCTGTCTGCCTTGCGTTGGGATGTCAAGGAAGCCGTCCGACTCCGCAATCCGGTGAGCGAGGAGCAGTCGGTCCTGCGAACAACGCTGCTTCCCGGCTTGCTGAACGCGGTTCGCTTCAACACGAGTCGGGGGATGCACTCCGTGGCCTTGTTCGAAACCGGGAGGGTATTCCTGAACGAGCCGGATCCCACTGATCCGCACATCCCGAACCAGCCCCAGACGCTCGCGTTCGTCCTCGCAGGTGAGTTCGGACCCGTGACACTCGGGGCCCGCCGCAGCGAGGTCGACTTCTCGACCGCCCGCGCCATCTGGTCGCTGATCGCGCAGACGATGGATCTGGATGCGGAGATCGAGTCGGGGGAGTCTCGGGGGTTCCACCCGACGCGGTGCGCCGTCGTGCGGGCACGCGGGAAGGAGCTTGGTGTGTTCGGTGAGCTCCACCCAGCCGTTGTACGCGCATTCGACCTGATCGGTCGAATTGCTGTGGGGGAGTTTCGTTTGGACACGATCGTGGAACCGCACGAGTTCTGGGAGTTTCGTGAGCCGAGCAGCTACCCGCCGATCGTCTTCGACCTTGCGTTCGACGTCGGCGACGAGGTGAATGCGTCGACGCTGCTCGACATCGTCCGACGAACCGCCGGACCCGATCTCGAGAGAATCGAACTGTTCGACATGTTCAAGGGGCCGGTACTCGGTCCTGGGCGCAAGAGCCTGGCGATGCAGCTCACCTTCCGCTCGGCAACGTCCACGCTCACCAACGAGGACGTTCGCCCTGACAGGGAACGCATCATCACAGCGGTCGCTGAGGAAGTCGGCGGCCGTCTCCGGGGAGGGACGTGACAATGGACTTTCTTCACATCGACGACCTGAGCCCTGAAGACCTCCGCTCGGTGATCGAACGCGCCGAAGCTGTGCGAGCCGACCCGGCGTCGGTGGAAGATGCTCTCCGAGGACGCAGCGTCGGGTTGTTCTTTCAGAAACCGTCGACGAGAACGCGAGTATCGACGGAGCTGGCATCGGCGCAGGTAGGGGCGATCCCCGTGGTCCTCGGTCAACAGGAGGTCGGGCTCGGCACCCGGGAAGCGGTCAAGGACGTCGCTGGCGTACTGGACAGGTACCTCGATCTGATCGCGATGAGGGTCTTCGATCATCAAGATCTCGTACAGGTGGCCACGCACGCCAAGGCGCCGGTCGTGAATCTTCTGTCGGATCTGGAACACCCCTGCCAGGCGCTTGCGGACCTGCACACGATCACCCAACATCGCGAGCCGAAAGGCACGGTTCTCGCGTACGTCGGTGACGGCAACAACGTCGCACACTCGCTGATGGTGGGCGCAGCGATGATGGGCATGGAGATGCGTCTCGCCACGCCCCGAGGCTACGAACCCGATCCAGGCTACGTCGCCAAGGCTCGCTCCCACGGGACGGTAGCCGTCACGCACGACCCCGTTGAGGCGGTGACGGGCGCTGACGTGGTCTACACGGACGTATGGGCCTCCATGGGTCAAGAGGCGGAAACAGCCGAACGCAACCGTGCGTTCGCAGCGTTCCAAGTGGACGGTCGCCTCTTCGAACAGGCGAACCCGGACGCGATCTTCCTGCACTGCCTCCCGGCGCACCGGGGGAGCGAGGTCACGGATGAGGTCGTTGACCACCCCCGATCTCGGATTCTGGACCAGGCGGAGAACCGGCTGCACACGTTCAAGGCGCTTCTGTTGCACCTCGTGGGATGATCCCCTCGCTACCGGTCGAGGAGGTGGCGCGGATGCTGCTCGGCGCCCGCGTGCGGACCGAGGTGGATGGGAACCCGACAGAGGTGATGCTGACCGAGGTGGAAGCCTACGGGAGCGACGATGAGGCCAGTCACTCGTTTCGGGGCGTGAAGCGTGCCAATCGTTCGATGTTCATGGCGGCGGGTACGTTGTACGTGTACCGCTCCTACGGCGTGCACTGGTGCGCGAACGTCGTGACGGGACCGGAAGGCAGGGGAGAGGCAGTGCTCCTGCGCGCAGGGGTGCCTGTCGTCGGCGAGGCGTTCATGCGAATCCGTCGGGGCCGGGTCGATCACCTGTGCGACGGACCGGGCAAGCTGTGCCAGGCGCTCGGGATCAGCGGCGTCCACGACGGGACGAGCCTGGCCACAGGGCCGGTGCGTCTGATTCCCGGGCAGGCATCAGGTCGAGTGATCACGACCCCGCGGGTGGGGATCACCAAGGCGACCGATCGTCTGTGGAGGTTCGTCCTGGTGCAGTAGCGAGCTTCGCTCGCCGTTGTCGGTCTCGGGTTTCCGGTCATCGGTACGACGCTCGCGGAGGGCCTCGCTCACGGTCTGTGAGTGCACTGTGTCTCGGTCTTGCCGAGAACTGAAGACCGAAGACTGATGACAGCCGAAGCCCCTCAGGCTTCGGCTCAGGGATTCGCCCAGAGTGTGACGGTGGTCCCATCTGCGGCCGCTCCCGCCGAGGGGTCCTGCTTCCAGACGACCCCGGTCCGGCGGGCCGCATCGTTCGGGTCCGCCTCGGCTTCGGTGATCACGTCGACGGCGACACCGATGTCCTCCAGATCCTTGACGGCCTGCGCCAGAGGGAAGCCGATGAGGGAAGGAATCACCGAACCTGGTTCCGGCCCTGCGACGGTCAGTGTGACGGAGCTGCCGGATTCGGCGGGGAAACCTCCCGAAGGTGCTTGGTTGAACACTGTTCCTTGGGCGAGCGACCCGCCGTCCTTCCACTCGATGCGGTTGCCGAATCCTGCGGTGGTGAGAGTCTCCACGGCGGTGCCCAGGTCCATGCCGATGACATCAGGGATGGTGGAGGCGCCGGCCTCTACCACGCCTGCGGGGTTGTGGACGGGACAGACGACCGTCGGGACCTGGTCGGCAGGAACTCGGATTCTGGCAACGTGCGATCGTGGGCAGTAGGGACCGGCGAGGAAGCCCGTTGAGAGGTCGATTTCGACGGTGACCATCCCATCCGTGTCGGCTTCGGCGAGCTGCCCATAGGGTGTTCCGCCCAAAGCGACGGAGGCGAAGCGTGACCAGATCTGGGCCGGCCAGGTCCCACCCGTGATCGTGAACGGGGTGTTCGGGGGTTCCATGGGTATCTGTCCCTCCGCATAGCCCACCCATACGGCAGCGGAGAGTTCGGGGGTGTAGCCGACGAACCAGGCGTCTCGATGCTCCTGCGAGGTGCCGGTCTTGCCGGCGATGGGGCGTCCGATCTTGGCCTGCTGGCCTGTTCCGCGCCGAACGGTCTCGGTGAGCGCCGCCGTCACCTGCTGAGCGGTGTCACGCGACATCGCCTGGGTGACGATCGGCACAGGCTCCCAGATGTTGACCCCTTCACTGGTGTCGATAGATGTCACGAAGATCGGATCCACGTGAACTCCGTCGTAGGCGAAGGTTCCGTACGCCGATGCCATATCGAGAGGGGAGACTTCCTGTGCGCCGAGAACGATCGATGGATACGGTTTGAGGTCGCTGGTGATTCCGGCCGCCTCTGCAACGTCGACGACATGCTGGGCGCCCACGGCGCGGGCGACCTGCGCATAGACCACGTTGACACTGAAGACGGTCCCCTCGAGGAGGGTGAGGTCGGGGAATGTGGCCCCGTTGTAGTTCTCGACCGACCAAGGGCCCGAATCCGTCTGGACCGTGATGGACTGTCCTCCCTTGAACACCGTGTCGAGCGTGAAGCCATCTTCCAAGGCAGCCGCGAGCGCGAACGGTTTGAAGGAGGAGCCGGCCTGTCTGCGACCCTGGACGGCCAGGTTGAACTGGGCGTGGGTGTCCTGCGGGTCATAGAAGTCTCTTCCGCCGACGAGCGCGACCACGTGGCCCGTACGGGGGTCGACGGCCGCCAGCGCTGCGTCAGGGGCGGCATCGCCCAGGACGTCGTTGATGGCCCCGTGGGCGGCCTCCTGGGCGATGGGATCGAGCGTGGTGTAGATGCGCAGACCGCCTCTGAAGAGCGCGTTGTAGCGGTCCTGGGCGGTGGCGCCGAGTGCCGGGTCGTTGAGGAGGAGCTGCTTGACCTCTTCGGTGAAGTACGGGTATCGGTCGTGGTTCTCGGTATCGCGTGGCCGGAGGGTGAGTGGCTCCTGGTCGGCGGCTCTGGCTTGGTCCTCGGAGAGCCAGCCCAACTCGACCATCTTGTTGAGGACTACGCGGCGTCTGGCGAGCGCCGCTTCCGGATGGCGGTACGGATCGGTGTCCGACGGGGATTGGATGAGTCCTGCGAGGAGTGCCGACTCCCCGACGGTGAGCTGGGAGGGCTCCTTTCCGAAGAAGTGGGCCGTGGCGGTACCGACACCGTATGCGCCGTCGCCGAAGTAGACGGTGTTGAGATATCGCTCGAGGATCTGTTTCTTGGTGAGCGTCTTCTCAAGGCGAAGCGCCAGCGCCGCTTCGGTGAGCTTGCGTTCGACGGTGACCTCGGGCGTGAGAATGACGTTCTTGACGTACTGCTGCGTGATCGTCGACGCGCCCGCGACGACGCCTCCGGAGTCGAGGTTGTCCACGATCGCTCTTGCGAGCGCGCGCAGATCGACGCCGGCATGCGACCAGAAGCGCTCATCTTCGATCCCGACGACGGCATTGATCAGCGAGGAAGGAAGCTCGTCGTACGTGATGAGAGCCCGGTCCTCCTCCGCGTGCCACTGAGCCAGGACGCTCCCGTCGGACGCGTACACGATCGTCGTGAGACCGCGGGTTCCGAGCCCGGGATCCTCGAGCGGTGCGATCGCGCACGACGCGACAGCGAGGGAAAGACCTATGAGGGGTGGCAGCCAGCGTCTCATGAGTTAGGGGCCCGTCAGCGCGGCGAGCCGTTGCCACCAGGCTACCGACTACCCCCCGCAACTCTGGCATTTGGGGGTGGTCCACTAACCTCGACACATGCTCGAACAACTCCTTCGAGGAACCGAACGGGTCGTGACCGAGGAGGCCTTGAAGGAGCGCCTCGACAGGGGTCGGCCACTTCGCGTCAAGCTTGGTGTAGATCCCACCGCACCCGCCATCACTCTTGGGTGGGCGGTGGTTCTTCGCAAGCTGCGGCAGTTCCAGGAACTCGGCCATACGGCGGTGTTGATCATCGGTGATTTCACCGCGCAGGTCGGCGACCCGTCGGGCAAGAGTGAAACTCGGCGGCGCCTTTCGGTAGAGGAAGTGAACGGGTACGCCGAGCGGATCCTCGACAGTTTCGCCACGATCCTGCTCCCTGAGCCATTGGAGGTCAGGCACAACTCCGAATGGCTGGCCGGCCTGGACATGGTGGAGGTTCTCGAGATGACCTCGCACGTGACAGTGGCGCAGATGCTCGAGCGGGGCGACTTCGCGAAGCGGTACCAGCAGCAGTCACCGATCTCGTTGATGGAGTTCTTGTACCCCTTGCTACAAGGCATGGACTCTGTGGCCGTAGAAGCGGATGTCGAGTTGGGCGGCTCCGATCAGCTCTGGAATCTGATGATGGGACGGATGCTTCAGGAGCGCGCCGGACAGGAATCACAGATTCCCTTCACCATGCCGCTGCTCATCGGGACGGATGGTGTCCACAAGATGTCGCAATCCCTCGGTAACTACATCGCGATCGATGACGAACCCGATGACATGTTCGGGAAGGTGATGAGCATTCCGGACGAGCAGATGGTGTCCTACTACGAGCTCTGCACCGATGTGTCCGCCGGCGAGATTGCCGGGATTGCCGCCGGTCTCTCCAGCGGAGCGCTGCATCCGGCCGACACGAAGCGGCGTCTGGCGAGGGCAATCGTGGACATCTACCACGGGCAGGGGAGCGGCCAAGCCGCTGAGCGGGCCTTCGACCACGTGTTCAGGGAGCACAAGGCACCCGAAGACGTCCCGGAGTTTGCACTCCCTGAGGGCGATCCCGTCTACCTTCCCACGGCGCTGAAGGACGCAGGTCTCGTCGGTTCCTCGTCGGAAGCCAGGCGGCTGATCGATCAGGGTGCTGTGAAACTCGGTGGTGAAGCCGTCCATGTTCTCGAGGTGAGCCGTGACACGCTGGATGGAGTGACGATCCAGGTGGGCAAGCGTCGGTTCATCCGACTGCTCGGTTGAATCCGTCGACGATCGCTCGAGCGAGGCGCGCCCGCCCGATCGTGGCCAACGACACATGGCCACCGGGCTCCCACCGAAGTTCGGAGCCTGCCCAATGTCGGTGGATGGACTCGACCGCGGCCGCAGGGATGTAGCCGTCGGCGCGGGCACCGACGATGATCGTGAGATCGGGTCGGATGGGAGGAGGGAGGGAGAGAACGGAGACACGATCGAGAACGTCGGCCAACTCGGATCGAGAGCAGGCGAGCGACCTCCAATCGACGAAGGTCGAGAGGACACCCTCGGTGAAGACGGCGGCGGGAGACGGGGAAGGCGCCAGCGGGATTGCCACGATGGGAGCCGGGTAGGTGGCGGCGACGAGCGCTGCGACGTTCCCTCCCATGGAGTAGCCCGACACACCGGGCATCGGCCCCTCGATGCCGAGCAGAAGCCCGTGCGCCTCCTGCACCGCTGCGGAACCCATCGTCAGCAGCTCACCGACGGTGCGCACCGGTGGAGAGGACTCGTGGACCCGGCGCGCCCCATAGTACGGATTCTCGAGAAGAAGTGACCCGATACGTTCTTCTGCGAGCTGACGAGCCAGGGAGGTCCGACGGCCGTACCCTTCTTCGTTGGAGGCGGCGAGCAGAAGACATACACCTCGCGCCTGCCTGGGTCGATACCACCGAACATGTCCGGTGGCGGCGGTGGGTGGAAGAGGGGCCGGGGACGGAAACGTGCCGTCGAGTACCTCCAACGATGTGCCCCCTCTCGTGTGGCCCCAGTCGACATCGATGGGAAGCACCACTGAAGAAGCTGTCGGAAGGTCGCCCCAGCCCTCGGGGAAGATGCGCGTGTGAGCCCTCGTCATGAATATCACAGCGAGTCTGTCGAGCCAGTTCACGAGGTCGATCTTATGTGTTTTGACTTGGGGGGTGAATCGGTTACAGTTCCGGCCCCGGGCTTCGGCGCGGGGTCGCGTCCTGTGGACGCGACGTACTCTGGTACAATGAGCGGTCCGGGTGTCCATGCCTGGACGTTCCGGGCTCCTTGACAACTAAACAGCGTGTCATAGTAAGTCAGTAATCCATCCCGACGGCTCGCCGTCAGGATGGACGTACTCCAGCATGTCTCGGGTTGTCAAGCTCGAGACACGTGGAGCAATCTCTCTGACAGGTCAAGGGAGCGCCTCTCGAGGCGAGCCCGTATCTGTACGTTGGAGAGTTTGATCCTGGCTCAGGACGAACGCTGGCGGCGCG
>CAYLHS010000016.1:0-34812 GCA_964383535.1 uncultured Acidimicrobiia bacterium | reverse complement strand
AGCGGTGTCACCTGGCCGTCCTGACCGCGGCGAAGGTTGCTGGACGGGGCTCTAGCCGGCGATCAGCCGAAGTGGCTGCGCGCCCCCCACGACACGTGCCAGAGCATCCACTGTGTCGGGATCGAAATCGATCCCCGCGAGCCTCCGCATGGCCGCGAGAGCTTCCTCGCTACCCATGCCCTGCTGGTGTGGGCGAGGAGACGTCATGGCGACGAACGCGTCGGCGGTGTGGAGCACTCTCCCGAGGAGAGGGATCTCGTCGTCTTTGCTCCCGTTCGGATACCCGGTTCCGTCCATGTGCTCGTGATGCGTGAGCACTGCCTGAATGACCTCTGGATGCACGGCTCCCGCCAACAGCCCTACTGTGTCCTTCGGGTGGCGGCGAACGATCTCCCATTCCGACTCTTCCAGCAGCCCGGGCTTCAGCAAGATCGAATCGGGCACGCCGACCATCCCGACATCATGAATCATCGCGGCAAGGTGAGCTCGTCCTGCCCGCGCCACGCTCAGACCGAGATTGGAACAGATCGCAGTAGCGACCTCCGCGACGCTCATCGACCGCTCGAAGATCGCAGGCGACCGCATCCGTAGGACACCGATCAGCGCGTCGACGACCGGAGCGAGCACCGGTCTCGTCTTCGTGATCTCAGTCGTGAACAGACCTCGACCGGCGGAACGGACGCAGTTCTTTCCCTCATGTTTCGCTTGATACAACGCCATGTCGGCGGACTCGATCAGTTCCTCCTGGTTGTCCGCGTGGGTCGGGAACACGGCCACTCCAACGGAAAGCGTCACGAGCCCCGCGTCGGGGATGTGAAGCTCCTCAACCGATGCGCGGAGACGTTCAGCGACGGTCATCGCACCCTCGAGATCGGTCTCCGGGAACGCAAACCCGAATTCCTCGCCTCCTATCCGACAGGCGACATCGACTTCTCGCAGGTCACGGGCGAAGACCTCACCGAGGGATCGCAGCACTCGGTCGCCGGTGAGATGCCCGTACGTGTCGTTGACCGCCTTGAACCCGTCGATGTCGCCGATGATCACCGACAGTGGGCGCTGGTATCGGCGAGCGCGTTCCAGCTCCTCGCCCAAACGCTCAAAGAAGTATCCGTGGTTCTTGAGACCTGTCAGTGAGTCGGTCACCGAGAGCGCCTGGAGCTTGTGGACCGCGCGCTCGAGACGTTCGTTTCTCGTTCGCTCCCGCTCGTACAGCAGTCGAACCTCGCGCAGCACGGGCGCACTTGCCTCACCGGAGAGGAGGCCCGACCCCTTCGAAACCGACCGAACAGCGCCGACCAGATCGGCCGGCCTCCCCTTGACCACGAACGCCGAGGCGCCCGAGAGCACCATTTTCCCGACGTGGTCTACGTTCCCGAAGCCGACGGTGACGACCATGTCCACTCTCGTGTCGATCGACGCTCGCAGCAACGCGCCGAGCTCGTATCCCTTTCGAACGTCCGCGTCCACCACCACGACCGTCGGCTTGACGGCGCGAGCGAGCTCGAGCGCCTCATCGGCGTCTGCTGCCTGGCCTACGACCTCAATGCCTGCCTCGGAAAGGATCCGGGAGGAGGCCGCGCCACTCAGCAGGTCGCCGTCAACGAGTAGGACTCTCGGTTCGTTCACCTCGCTGATCTATCGTCACTCAACGTGGTGGAGTTGAGGAGTCAAGAGCCGATGCTCACCGATCCGGACGATTCATAGGGGCCGAGGAATTCGAGCCGGTCACCGACGACCTTGACGAACTCGTGCTCGTCGAGGATTCGTTGCTGTTCTGCGGTCGGGTTCTCGACGAGAACCAGATCGGCGGCGTCTTGCGAATCGACGATGTAGAGGTCGGAAGGTCCGAATCGCGCGATAGCGTCGTCCACGATGTTCCTGAGATCGATGTCGCTGTAGGTGCCTGGCTCCACCAACAGCACCAGCGGGCCGTTCGATCCTCCGGCAACGACGCTGTAGCCGGGCAGTGACCCGGCAGTCGTGGTGGTTGCCTCGGTTCCCATGGTGGTCGACGAGGTGGTCGACGATGAAGACGTGGTGGTGCTTTCAGGGGTCGTGACGGTCGTCAGGGTCGGTTCAGTTCCCTTGTTGCAGGCGGCCAGTAACAGCCCTAGTGCGAGCACCGGGATGAGTTGTCGCACACGCCTCTCCTTCCGTCGGATGCCCCAACGGTATCAGTCGGTCACGGATAGTGACGCGACGAGGCTCCGATAGCGCCCGGCGAGTTGCCGGGTGATCGGGCCCGGCTCGAACTCAGACCCGCCCACACGCACGATAGGTCTGATCTCCCTCACCGTTGACATGGCCATCACCTCGTCCGCTTCCTCGATGCGTGAGAGCTCGAAATGCCCCTCGCGCACCTGGATGCCTGCCTTCGTCGCCTCCTGCAATGTCACCTGACGAGTGATCGAGGCCAGAATCCCGAGATCGAGTGAGGGAGTCTCCAGGACCGAGTCGACGACCCATGCAACGCAGAACGTCGGACCCTCGAGGATTCGGCCGGATATGCCGACGAGCAGCGCGTCGTCGAACCCTGTCTCGCGCGCGGCACGGCGTGCGGCCATGTTCTGCGCGTAGGAGATCGTCTTGGCACCCGTGAGTTCGGAGGTGCCCCCGTCGGAGTGCCATGGGGCGGACAGCGGCGTCACAACGAGCGCCTCGGGCAGCGCCGGGATCGCTTCCGACAACACGATGACCCTTGACGGCACAGGCTCCTCCAGTCCGCCTCGAGTCGCAACGACCCGCACGGCGCAGTCCCCACCTTCTGCGGCAACCTCGGATATCCAGGACTCCAGCCACGAGCGGGGAGGCAGCTCGATACCCAGCAACCGTGCGCTGTTGTGCAGGCGATCGAGATGCTCGCTGAGTGCGAAGGGTATTCCTGCGTACGCGCGGAGTGCTTCGAAGCAGCCGTCGCCTCGAAGGAGCCCGTGATCGAACACGGAGATCGACGCTTCGTTGGGGTGGAATGGAATCCCGTCGATCAGCACACGCATGGAAGAAGAGGATACCCGTCGTTGGCTCGAGCCAACTAGCACCTGAAGCAGTTCGTGATCGGGAGTCGCCGGTCCTTCCCGAAGGCCTTGCGGCTTATCCTGACGCCCGGCGCCGCCTGGCGACGTTTGTACTCGTTGCGGTCGACCAATTGCGCGATCCTGGCGACCGTCTCACGATCGAACCCGTCGGCGACGATCTCATCGACAGACCAGTCTCGCTCCACGTACCGTTCGAGGATCGGGTCGAGGATCGAGTACGGCGGCAGCGAGTCCGTGTCCCGCTGGTCAAGGCGCAGTTCGGCCGACGGTGGCTTGTCGATGATCGACCGTGGAATGACCTCGCCGTCCCGGTTTCGCCACTCGGCAAGCCGATACACGAGGAGCTTGAACACGTCTTTGAGCACAGCGAACCCTCCGGCCATGTCCCCATACAGCGTGGCGTACCCGACCGCCATCTCCGATTTGTTGCCGGTGGTGACGACCATCTCCCCATACTTGTTCGAGATCCCCATCACGACCGCTCCACGGATCCTCGCCTGGAGGTTCTCCTCCGCCACCCCGAACGGTGTGTCGCCGAACACATCATCAAGGGCATCAAGGAACCCGGCGAAGATGTCATCGATCGGAATCAGGTCGAACCGAATGCCGAGCCTCTCGGCAAGCAGCCTCGCGTCGGAGACCGATCCGTCGGAACTGAAGCGTGTAGGCATGCCGACACCTCGCACGTTCTCGGAACCCAGCGCGTCGACCGCAATGGCGGTGGCGACCGCAGAGTCGATGCCGCCGGACAGCGCCAGGACGACCTTCCCGAACCCGTTCTTGTGCACGTAGTCGCGGAGTCCGGTCACGAGCGCCGTGTACACCTCGGCCTCTTCCGGCTCCAACCGAGTCGGGTACACCAAGGGGGGCAGCGGCGCACGATCCGGCACGGGTTCTTCTCTCACGGTTCGAGCAGCGGCGGTCACCCGCCGGGCAGGCGGCAGCGGAACGTCGACGACGAACCGCTCCTCGCGGAATTCGGCTGCCCGGTACAGCAGATCACCCCGGTCGTCGAGGACCATGCTGTCACCTTCGAACACGAGCTCGTCCTGCCCACCAACCAGGTTCACATAGACGACCGGCACACCGGAACGACGGGCACGGGCCGATAGCAGCGCAAACCTCTCCTCGGCCTTGTCCATGTGGTACGGGGACGCGTTGATGTTGAGAAGGATCCGGGCACCCGATTCGGCCTGTCGCGTCGGTGGCCCTTCCGGCACCCAGATGTCCTCACAGATGGAGATACCGACTGGAATCCCTGACACGATCCAGATGCCGGAAGGATCAGCGCCCCGTGCGAAGTAGCGATCCTCGTCGAACACTGCATAGTTGGGAAGGAGCACCTTGTGGTAGACGCCCTTGATCTCTCCTCCACACAGGACTGCGGCAGCGTTGGCGACTTCGCGTGGGACCGCGTCGTCGATCGTGTCTTCCGTGGTTGGATCGACGAACCCCACAATCGTCACAGTTGATCCGGATTGCCGTGCGAGGGATCGCACCGCATCCACGTTGCCCTGAACGAATTCGTCGCGAAGCACGAGGTCTTCCGGCGGGTAGCCGGCAACGGCGAGCTCCGGCAGCAGTAGCACGTCGGCCTGACGCGATTCCGCCCAGACCATCGCATCGGCGATTCGCCGTCGGTTCCCCTCGAGATCACCGACCACGAGGTCGAGTTGGGCACCCGCAACCCGCAGGACGTCGGTCATGGCGAAAAGACTAGGGGATCAGCCGGAGTTCCCCCTCCTCCAGATCCCACATTCTGCGGTATCTGTCACTGAGTGTCAGCAGCTCCTCGTGGGACCCGCGAATGACGATCCGGCCATCCTCCAGCACCAGGATCTCGTCCACGTCCTCGAGTCCCTCCAGCCGGTGGGTGATCAGCAACGTCGTCCTGCCCCGAGTCGCCTCCAGGAACACCTCCATGACCTTCGATGCCGTCGACTCGTCGAGTCCCGCGGTCGGCTCGTCGAGGATCAGAACCGGGAACTCGGCAAGGAGTGCCCGCGCGAGCGCGATCCTGCGCTGCTCGCCTCCCGACACCGCACCCGGTCCGATCATCGTCTCGAGGCCAGTTGGAAGGGCCTCGAACCATTCCCCCAGAGCTACCGCCTGGAGCGAGCCGAGCAGCCTGTCGTCGGTGGCCTCTGGATCTCCAACGCGAAGGTTCTCCCCGAGGGTCGCCTTGAACAGGTGGGCGTCGTCACCCACGACCCCCACGATCCTGCGAACGTCCTCGGAGCGGCAATTTCGTACATCGAGACCACCAATGGTGTAGACACCCCGGTCGAGATCCCTGAACCGGACCAGCACGTCGGCGATCGTGGTCTTTCCGGCACCGGTCTCACCCACGAGCGCGATCCGCCGACCCTCGTCCAGTCGGAGGCTCACGCCCCGCAACACATCGTCGACGTAGCGAATCCACGCATCGTCCAGCTCCAGACCGCCCGATGACGGAACCGGAACGGGCTGAACCGGCTCGACCACGGGGGACGGCGCGTCGATCACCGTGAAGATCCGCTGCGCCGCCTCCAAGTTGGCGCCGAGGTGCTGGAACGCCTCAGGCAGCCCCGCAACCGCCTCGAAACTCGCGATCATCAACAGGACGACGACGGCCAGATTCACACCGGCGAGCGCGCCCGACGTAACGGCAGGGATGGCAACGGCGAGTGACAGGACGATCGCGACACCTGTCATCAATTGAACGGCTGCGTTGCCCACACCCTCGAGCCACGATGCGACTCGTTTCCTGCGGCTCACCCGTGCCTGCACCTCATCCAACCGTTCGAGGAAATCGACGTGTCGTCCGTTCGCGATCACCTCGGCGGCACCGTTGGCGAGGTCGACCACGGTGGTTGCCATGATCGCCTGGTCGTCTGCCAGACGTCGACTGGACACCGCACCGAGCCGGCTCACCAGCACCGGCACGGCCACGCCCGTGAACGCGACGGTGGCAACCACGACGAGCCCGACTGCCGGCAGGAGGGCCCAGCCGATGGCACCAGCGAGGATTGTGACGGGGAGCGAGACGATCGGCGGCATGACCACCCTGATGAAGACCTGCTGGAGCGCGTCGACATCTCTCGTGACCCTCGTCAGCAAGTCGCCTGAGCGGAACCCCTCGAGACCCGCAGGAGCCAGTCGGACAATGGCACCCGCGATTCGCACTCGCAGGTCTGACAAGAGCCGGAAGCTCAGATCGTGGGTGACCAACCGTTCCCCATAGCGGAATCCTGCGCGGGCCAGCGCGAAGAATCGAACGCCGACGATCGCAATCGTGAGATCGAGGATGGGGGGCTGGAGGGCAGCCTTCGAGATCAGATAGGCGGACGCTGTGAGAAGCCCGATGCTCGAGGCGATTGTCGCGAACCCTGCGCCACCTGCCACGGCAAGACGAGTCCTATGGTTCGCCGTGAGCCCGAGGACGCGACGCCACCTCATCGTCGCGGCCTCCCCACGTTGACCACTCGGCCTTGTTCGAGGTGGACGACCAGGTCTGCGTCGGCGGCCAGCACGGGACGATGCACGACGGTGATGACCGTACGATGCTCGGCGAGTCGGTCGAGTGACATCCTGATGCTCTCCTGCGTGTCGAGATCCAAATGTGCGGTGGGCTCGTCGGCAATCAGCAGCGGCGCATCACGCACGAACGCCCTGGCAAGCCCAAGCCGGCGCCGTTGACCGGCACTCAACAGCACGCCCCGCTCTCCCACCTCTGCATCGAGCACCGAGGCGAAATCCTCCAAGCCTGCGCGGTGGAGCGCCTCCACCACCTCGGTCCGCGATGCGCTCGCATTGCCGAAACGTACGTTGTCGCAGATCGTCCCGGCGAAGATGGTGGGGTCCTGAGGCACCCAGGCAATCAGGCTGCGCCACGCGTCGGCGTCGACTGCGGCGAGGTCGACATTCCCGACGAGGATCCTCCCCGACGAGGGCTCGATGAACCGCAGCAGCATCGACACGACGGTGCTCTTCCCGGATCCACTGCTCCCCACGATCGCGACCCGCCGGCCGGGTTCGAAGCCGAACGACACGTCATCGAGGGCGGGATCCTTCCTCCCGGGGTATCGAAACGTGACATTGTCGAACCGAATCGGGGCGACTGCTGCAATGGGCCGTCCTCCGTCGCGTGATTCGGGCTCGTCCAGTACACCGAAGATCGAACTCGCGGCCTGGAGTCCTTCCTTCGCTGCGTGGAACTCGGTCGCGGTACGGCGCAGTGGTAGATACACCTCAGGGGCAAGGATGAGGATGCCGAGCCCGAATTCGAACTGGAGCGTCCCTGCCAGCAGTCGGAGCCCAATCGTGACAGCAACCAACGCGGTGCTCACCGCCGCGAGCAACTCCAGCACCAGCGCAGAAAGAAACGCGATACGCAGCGTGCCCATCGTCTCTGCCCTGTACTCCTCGGAGACGTTCCTGATCGTCGCGATTCGATCGGTGGCGCGTCCGAACGCCTTCAGCGTCGCGACTCCCTCGAGGACGTCGAGGAAGTAGCCGCCGAGCCGCTGTAGGGCGTTCCAGCGTCTCGACGTGCGCCGGTCGGCCAGTGCGCCGATCAGCACCATGAACAGTGGAATGAGAGGCACCGTGACGACAAACACCGCGGCCGACACCCAATCCAGCCGCGCGACCCGGATCACGATCACGATTGGGACCAGCGCACCGAGCGCGAGCTGAGGTATGTACCGGGCGAAGAACGGCTCCAGCGCATCCACGCCGTCTCCGACGGCGACGACGAGCGACCCTGCTCGCTCTTTGCCTAGTCGCAGAGGTCCGATGCGAAGCAGCTTCTCGGCCAGCTCGCGGCGCACTCCGGAGATGACCGCCGTAGCGCCGTGCTGTGCGGTTGCCGTTCGTAGCCAGGTGAGGACCGCCCGAGCCAGCACCGCCACAGCAAACAACGAGAGTGGGCCGACAACCTGAGCGAGGTCGGCACCGTCGAGAAACACGGAAGCCACGACATTCGCCAGCGCCAATGCCTGCACGACGATCGCCCCTGCCGCGAGCGCACCAAACACGACCGTCGATACGAGGTACGGCCGGGAGACCCGGCCGTACCTCAGCAGTCGAGCTACCGGCGATTCAGTGGCTCTGCGCCGCGAGGTCATCACGCCCGATCCGCTTCCTGAACACCCAGTAGGTCCAACCCTGGTAGAGAAGCACGATAGGCGTGAAGATGATCGCGACGATGGTCATCACTTTCAGTGTCATGTGAGAGGCAGACGCGTTGAACACCGTGAGACTGTACGCCTCGTCGAGGCTCGACGGCATGACGTTCGGGTAGAGCGCGGTGAACATGTTCACGACGGTCAGCGCAATGGTGACGCCTGTGAACACGAACGCCCACCCGACGAGTTTCCTGCCGACGAGCCATGGAACGGTGGCCATCAACGCCAGCACGGCGATCGGTACGATGCCCGGCACGACCTCGCCGGAGGCGTGCCCGACGTAGGTCCAGACCAGAAACGCGATCATGAACACGAGCGAGATCCAGGCGAGGTTTCGTGCAACACCCCGTGCCCGGTCTTCCACGTCACCGCGGGTCTTGAGCGACAGAAAGAGCGCGCCGTGCAGCGTGAACAGCGACAGCGACGCGAGACCACCGATCAGCGCGTACGGATTCAGGAGGTTCCAGAACCCACCGGCGTACTCGTGAGCGGCGTCGATCGGGACCCCGCGAACGATGTTGGCGAACCCGACGCCCCACAGCAGGGCGGGCAGGACGCTACCGACGAAGATCACCCAATCCCAGCGGCTTCGCCACTCGGGTCGCGCATCCTTGCTCCGATACTCGAATGCCACACCGCGAATGATGAGCGCGACGAGGATCAGGAACAGCGGAAGGTAGAAACCGCTGAACAACGTTGCGTACCACTCGGGAAACGCTGCGAAGGTCGCTCCGCCGGCGACGAGGAGCCACACCTCGTTGCCGTCCCACACGGGCCCGATCGAGTTGATGACGACCCGACGGTCCACGTCGTCCTTGCCGACGAACGGCAGCAGGATGCCCACGCCGAAGTCGAATCCCTCGAGAAAGAAGTAGCCGACCCAGAGCACGGCGATCAACGTGAACCACAGGGTGTTGAGATTCCAAATACCTTGTTCCATGATCGCCTCCTAGTACGCCAGGGACGGTCCGGGACCGGCCGTCTCGTCCGGTCCAGCCTTGGCGTACTTCATCATCAGGTACACCTCGATGGCTGCGAGAACGCCGTAAACGACGGTGAACCCGATCATGCTCGTCCACACAAGGCCGCCGCCGACGGTCGGCGACACACCGTCCGCCGTCTTCAACACGCCGTTCACCGCCCAGGGTTGCCTCCCGATCTCCGTGAAGATCCAGCCGAGGCTGTTCGCGAGGAACGGAAGGGCGATACCCCACAAGGCAACCTTCGGAAACCACTTGGACTCCATGCTCCGTCTGCGCAGCAGCGCCCACAGCGCGATCGCGATCATCAGGAACCCAAAACCGATCATCAACCGGAACGACCAGTAGGCGATGAACACGTTCGGGATGTAGTTGCCGGCCCCGTAGGCCGCCTCCTCCTCCGCCTGAACGTCGGCCATTCCCTTGACCTCCGAGGTCAGGTCGTTGTAGGCGAGGAGGCTCAATGCTCGCGGGATCGTGACGTTGAAGCTGTTGCGGCTGTTCTCGATATCACCGATCGCGAACAGTGAAAACCCTGCCGGCTGCTCGTTCTGCCACAGAGCTTCGGCAGCCGCCATCTTCATCGGTTGCACCTCGACCATCACCTGACCCTGAAGATGGCCGGTGAACGCGACACCAAGAGATCCGACCAGCAGCGCCACCGCACCGAACTTCGCCGACGTCGCGAAGAACTCCCTCTCATGCGAACGGAGGAGATGCCAGGCGGCGATTCCGAGGATCAACGCGGCAGCGGTGGCGAGTGCCGAGAAGAGCACATGCGGGAACTCGACCCACAAAGCCTTGTTGCTGACCAGATCCAAGAAGCTCGTCAGCTCTGCGCGCCCGGCATCCGCGTTGTAGGTGTAGCCCACGGGGTTCTGCATCCACGAGTTCGCCAACAGAATCCAGAAAGCCGACAGGATCGTCCCTATGGAGACCAACCACATCGTCGCCGCGTGCAGCCGTGGTGACAGCTTGTTCCAGCCGAAGATCCACAAACCGAGAAACGTCGACTCCAGAAAGAACGCGAGAAGGCCCTCGATTGCCAGCGGCGCACCGAAGATGTCACCCACGAACCGCGAGTACGACGACCAGTTCATTCCGAACTGAAACTCCTGCACGATGCCCGTCACGACACCAAGGGCGAAGTTGATGAGAAACAGCTTCCCCCAGAACTTCGTCATGCGCAGATAGACCGGCTTCTTTGTGCGGACGTACGCGGTTTCGAGCACAGCCACCAGGAAGGCCATTCCGATGGTCACCGGCACGAAGAAGAAGTGGTAGACGGTCGTGATGCCGAACTGCCATCGGGCCAGCGTAACTGCACCCATAAGAAGCCCCTTCGCTCGCGAATCGTCTGGATTCTACGTCGTGATGATCAGCCGCCGCCACTCGACCGAGCGTCGCTATCGTCGACCTGTGGAAATCCCCAGCGACTGGCCACTTCACGGAGCCCACCTCGCGCCAGATGGCCTCGAGCGGCTCGGCACCATCCTCGAAATGAACCCCGACTTGGCTGCCATGACACGCGAGGATCCGCTGCTCGCCCGTGGCATCGTCGTCGTAGCGCACGCCAGCCGGGCGATCACATCGTTCCTGATGGAGCATCCGATCCCTTCACTTGAGGAACCTCCTGTCGCCGAACCGGAGGACCTCGACCCGAACGCGTTGCGGCGGTTTGTGGAGGGTCGGTTGGTGCGTACCGCGGTGCGGGACCTGTTGGGGATGGCGGACATGCCGACGGTCGGTAGGGAACTCGCCGACACCGCCGACGCCGCAGCGGCAGCCGCCCTCGCCATCGCCACAGCCACCAACCCGGGCCCCGACATTCCGTTCAGTGTCATCGCCATGGGCAAGTGGGGCGCCCAAGAACTCAACTACGCATCCGACATCGACGTCCTGTTCGTCTACGACACCCCCGACGGCACCGACCCCGACACTGCACGCCGCCATGCCAACCACCTCGCCGCAGGATTCATCGCCGCCCTCGCCGACGTCACCACCGAAGGCATCGCCTACCGAGTCGACGCCGACCTGCGCCCAGAAGGACGCAACGGGCCACTCGCACGCAGCATCGACTCCTACGCCGCCTACTACGAACGCTGGGCACACACCTGGGAGTACCAGTCGCTCATCAAAGCGCGACCAGCTGCAGGAGACCCCACCCTCGGCACCGCCTTCACCACCCTCATCACCCCCTACGTCTACCCCGACACCCTCCCACCCGACGCCATCAGAGACATCCGCACCATGAAAGCCCGCATCGAACACCAACCCCGAGACACCACCTTCCACCTCAAACACGGGCCGGGTGGCCTCTCGGATGTGGAGTTCTTCACCCAGCTCCTCCAGATGCGACACGGCGGCAGCGATGCCTCACTTCGAGTCCAAGGGACGATCGCCGCGCTCACGAGGCTCACCGACGCCGGAACCCTCACCGGCAAACAGGCACGGGACATGATCGATGCCTATCGTTTCTGCGCGCATGTTCGCAACCGTCTCTTTCTTCAACTGGGCAGACCGACGGACAACATCCCGATCGATGCACTCCAGGGAGCGCGACTCGCTCGGTCCCTCGGCTACCAGGCCTCCCCTCGCTCGACGCTGCGTGAGGACTATCGAAGGATCACGAGACGGGCACGAAGACTGGTTGAGACGGGGTTCTATCACGATCTGTGAGTCTGTAGCTCACAGCACACAGCCAACAGCCGGCACGCGATCGACAGACACACTCCGGGGCGATAGGGGATCTGGGTCCTCCTGTGTTGTCATTCTCTCATTCCGAGCGAGCACCACGACCGGAAATCTCCTGCCGTCAGCTGTCGGCTGTCAGCTGTGCCGATCTCCCGACCACCTTCCCGGCCACTAGCATCCCAGGGTCATGCTCCCGAATGACCTGAGGTCCGTTGTCGATGACGTCGTCCCCCTGGCGACGGAGGTCCGACGCCACCTCCATCGCCTCCCCGAGATTGGACGCCAGGAATTCGCAACGACCGAGTACCTCGCGTCAACGCTGGGGCGGGCCGGTCTCCAACCGAAGCTGCGCACACCCGGTACCGGCCTCTCGGTGGATGTCGGTTCAGGCTCCCGACGCGTCGCATTCCGCGCCGATATCGACGCCCTCCCTGTCCATGAGAAGACCGGCCTCTCGTTTGCCTCTGAACACGCCGGCCTCATGCACGCGTGCGGACACGATGCCCACACGGGGATCGCGATCGGGATCGCCCTTGCACTCTCCAGACTCGACGTCGAAGGATCCGTCCGGTTCCTCTTCCAGCACGCGGAGGAGCAGTTTCCGGGAGGGGCCCAGGAGTTGGTCGACGAAGGCATCCTCGAAGGGGTGGAACGGATCATCGCGTTTCACGTCGACCCTTCACTCCGCAGCGACAAGGTCGGTCTGCGGGCTGGGCCGGTCACGGCGTCCTCCGATCAGTTCTCCATCGATGTGGAGGGCCCCGGAGGGCACACGGCCCGGCCCCATCTCACCGTCGACACCACCTACGCAGCCGGGTTGATCGTTACCCATCTCCCCGCGTTGTTGAACCGACTCACCGACCCTCGGGCGCCGCTCGCACTCGTCTTCGGATCGATCCAAGGCGGCGCGGCGGCCAATGTGATCCCACCGCACGTCGAGCTGCGCGGAACCGCCCGCACCCTCGGCGCGGACCTCTGGGACCGGCTCCCGAAGCTGGTCGAGGAGCTCGTCCACGAGATCGCCGCTCCAACGGGCGCCACCGTCACGGTTCACTACGAGAAAGGAATCGCCCCCGTCGTGAACGACGAGCAAACCGTCGCCGAGGCCAGATTCGCGATCGGTCGGCTGTTGGGACCCGCGGCTACAGCAGCAACGCCTCCGAGTATGGGCGCCGAGGACTTCTCCGCGTACCTCCAGGAGATCCCTGGCGCGATGCTGCGGCTGGGTGTTGGGAACGGTCTCGACCATGCAGATCTCCATTCGTCGAGATTCGATATCGACGAGCGTGCGCTCGAGACCGGCATCCTCGCAGGTGTTGCGACGCTGCTGACGATGCTCGGACACGACTGGGACGATTGAGTCTTCGGTCTTCAGGAAGATCGCGGCCCGACACGCGCGAAAATCGCGGGCCGAGTGTCCTACCGACGAAACCCAGAACCGCTCGCGCAGCGAGCTTCTACGCGAGCTCCCGTCCTACCGCCTCGGCGAGTCGCCGTACATCTTCCATCAGCTCCGAAAACTCTGCCGGCTCCAGTGCCTGGCTACCGTCGACCAGCGCGGACTCCGGGTGCGGGTGTACATCCACCATGATGCCGTCGGCACCCACCGCAACCGCAGCTCGCGTCAGCGGTGGTACCAGGGACCGTTTCCCGGACGCGTGCGACGGATCGACGAACACCGGCAGGTGGCTGAGCGACTGCGCTATGGGGACCGCCGTGATGTCGAGCGTATTGCGTGCTGCAGTCTCGAAGGTCCTGATACCACGCTCCACGAGGATGATCTGGTGGTTGCCCTCGTTGTAGATGTACTCGGCAGCGTTGAGCCATTCGTCGATCGTTGATGTGAACCCCCGCTTGAGCTGTACCGGCTTTTGTTGTCGGCCGACCTCTTGGAGCAGCGGAAAGTTCGCCATGTTGCGGGAACCAATCCGCACGATGTCTGCGTACGACGACACGAGACCAACATCTCTGGGGTCGATCACCTCGGCCACGAAGGGCATCCCGAGGACCTCTCTGGCCTCGGCCAGCAATTCCAGTCCCTCCTTGCCGAGGCCCTGGAACGCGTACGGCGACGTGCGCGGCTTGTACGCGTCCCCCCTCAGAATGTGTGCACCGGCCGCCTTGACGGCCTTGCCCGCCTCCAGAAGCTGATCCCTGTCCTCGACGGCGCACGGCCCTGCAATCACCGTCAGGGTACCTCCGCCGATCCGCAGACCGCCCACCTCGATCACGGTGCCATCGTGCTGCGCTTCACGGGACACGAAGCGAAGCGGTCCCGTCACCGACATCACCCTCTCAACACCTGGCAGCACGTCCCACGCGACACTCCGAACGCCGTCCAGGTCACCGACGACGCCGATGACCGTACGCACCGAACCTGTTGAGACCCTGGCCGTCGCTCCAAGCCCTTCGAGGTGTTCGGCGACAGCCGCGATCTGTTCGGTCGCGGCGTCACTCTTCATGACGATGATCATTCGCTCACCCGAGGATCCAACAACTTGACCCTTCGCACTCGTTCCTGCACCGTGCCGAGACCCGCCTCGACCTCGTCGACGACGTCCGGATCCCAAATGGTAATAAGCATCCCGCCCTGCTGGTCCACCCCGATCAGGACCATCGAACATCGGGCATCCTCGGAGATCTCATCCGCAAGGACGGTCAGCTCGGCAGGAGGCCCTTGGATGATGATGCCCTCCATGCACGTGATGGTACCCGGGCATGGTCGCCTTTCTACACTCGACCTGTGGACGTTCTCGTCACTGCACGCGCACATGCTCCCGAGATCGCTGCTCGACTCGGTTTCGCATCGCTCGACGAGGCCGAAGGGCTTGCGTTCGCTGCGCGTGTGATCGACGCGAGGCCCCGCGTGGTGATACACCTGGGCGACGAGTCGGAGACGCTGCTCGGCGCACTCTCCCACGTCCCTGACCTCGAGCAACTCGTCGTCAGATCCGACCTCGCCGTTCACGGCACGGGAGCGAGAATGCCCTCCATCGTCTCGGCCGACGCAGCTTCGCCACTCCCTTCGACCAAGAAGGAGCGAACGCTGCGGCGCATGGAAGCGGATGTGCGAGCGTTCGCGGAGGAGCGGCCTGACGTCGCCTTCACCATCCTCCGCCTCGCTCCGATCCTCGGAGATGGCGGCCCCATGAGCCGCTATCTCGTGCGACCTGTGGTCCCATCGATACTGGGATTCGACCCCCGGTTGCAGTTTCTCCACATCGACGACGCCGCGAGAGCGTTCAGGGACGCGGTGGAGGATCGGATGACAGGCACGTTCGATGTCGCCGCGCAAGGCCAGCTCTACCTCAGTCGGATTGCTCGGCTGGGGGGCCGAGGCCTCCGGCCTCTTCCGGAACCTCTCTTTCGACGACTCGCACCAGATCTCGGCCTACCCGACTATCTCATCGACCTGCTCAAGTACGGTCGGGTCGTTGAGTCCACTTTCGAAGCGATCCACACCTGTCGCGACACCTTGATCGATTTCTACGGAACATGGAAGAACTCCTCTCTCGCCTGACCGTGTCCCAGCTGAGGGCACTCGCCGCCACGCTCGACGTGCCGGGACGTTCACGCATGCAGAAAAGGGAGTTGATCGCGGCTGTGGCCGGCATCCTCCGCGAGGGTGAGACAGTCCACCCACCGGAACCCCAGCCCCGGGCAACCTGCAGATTCGTGATCAGACCCGGGACAACGTGCGGGCTTCCCAAGATCGAACCAGGTGACGCCTGCGCGCTCCACGGCGGGACGGATGCGTCCGACGTCATGGTGCCGGCACTCGGCCGGCTCGGATTCGACACCTGGCCGGCGCTGCTGCGTCACCTGTTGACCGGAACCTACGAGATCGACGCTCTCGGTCTCGACCCTGTCGTCGCCGAGATGGCATGGCACATCCTCAACTACCTGTACAGGGACTACTTTCGAGTCGAGGTATCGGGCATAGCGCACGTGCCAATCGACGGCCCTGCGGTGTTGGCCGCCAACCACGGAGGGGCGGCACTCCCCTATGACGGCCTGATGCTCCCGCTCTGTGTCGCCAACGAGGCTTCCGTTCCCCGACGAGTCCGCGTCGTAGGCACCGAGATCCTCAACATGCTGCCGACGATCTCCCACCTCTACAGGAAGGCGGGAGCCGCCTACGCCACGCCCGAGGATGCCCTCTGGGTGCTTCAGCACGGCCACCTCCTCGGCGTGTTTCCCGAAGGAGTACGTGGCTTTCAGAAACCTGTGTCGGAGGCATACCAGCTCCGTCGCTTTGGGAGAGGATTCGTTCGCGTCGCCATGCAGGCCGCCGCCCCAATCGTGCCAGTCGCGATCGTTGGTTCAGAAGACGTGCACCCGGCACTGTTCACCTCCAAGACGCTCGCGCGACTCGTCCGCATGGTCTTTCCGGAACAGCGAGTGGATGAGATCGGTGTGTGGCTCAATCCCCTGCCGAGGCCCGTCAAGTGGTACGTGCACTTCCTTCCTCCGATCGACCCAGGCACGCCGGACCGACTGGCTGTGCTTGAGGTCACCGAGCGGGTTCGGTCGGTCATCCAGGAAGAACTGGACGAAATGATCGAAGCGAGGGACTCGGCTTCCTGAGCCGGGGACCGAACCAGGTACGGGTGGACCATCACAACGTCGTATCGAGACCGCAGGGCGGCCGGTTTCCTTCCCTCGCGAGCGAAGCGAGTGTTGGAGGGTGGCGTGAGCATCAGCTCGCTCCGCTCGCTGCGGACCAACGGTGCGTACGCGCAGCGAGCGCGTTCGCGCCCCCGCTCGTGTGCTTGCTATTGCTAGCACCTCGGCGTAGACTGTTAGCCATGAGCAAAGACGATCGCCGCAGCCTCGATGTGGGTTCGTTCATCCGCCAACAGCGTGAACGGGCCAACATCTCCCTCCGCAAGCTGGCCGACAGGGCCGGCATCTCCAATCCGTATCTCTCGCAGATCGAACGGGGACTGCGGAAGCCGTCCGCGGAGATTCTCAAGTCGATCGCCCGGGGTCTCTCGATCCAGGCCGAGTCGCTCTATCAACGAGCCGGCCTCCTGGATGAGGGTTTTCACCCACCGTCGGTCATCGAAGCGATCGAGTCCGACGCTCAGCTCAACCAACGACAGAAACGCGTACTCCTGGACATCTACCGAACCTATGTCCAGGAAGAGGAAGAGGAGGAACAATGATCACGGAAGCATCCAAGAAGGTGCTCTACGCCGCCGTCGGCGCTCCGGTCGTCACCGTCCGCAAGATCGGTGAACGCATCACGGGCGCCAGCGACAAGGTCGGCGATCTGCGGGATCGCGTCAGCGAAGAGCTCACCAAAGAGCTCGACGCTTGGGCTCAGGAAGGCGAGAAGCTGATCCTGAAGATCCGCGAGCGGGAAGGCGTAGAGGACTTCGTCGAGGACCTCACCGATCGTGTCGACTTGGATCAGATCCAGGAACACGTGGGGAAGCTTCGCGAGTACCTGGACGAGATGCTCCAGTCATGGCGTTCGTCCTTCAAGCCCGCGGCCCCCGAGAGGATCGAGGTGGCCGGTGAACCGGCGGCCAAGGCTCCCGCCACGCCCGCCGAGAAGCCGGCTGCGAAAAAGCCCGCAGCGGCTGCGAAAAAGCCCGCAGCGGCGAAGCCGGCCGCGAAGAAGCCCGTAGCAAAGAAGCCGGCGGCCAAGAAGTCGACGACCTCGGCTGCCTAAGTCCTCACGCGAAGAGGGGGACCTTCGTCGGGTCCCCCTCAACTCACCGGTTCGATCTCACCGGCACGGGCGATCCATCGTGCAACCATGCTCTCGGTGGGAAGCCGGCGTACCACCTTGCCGTCGCCATTGACTTCGGTCATCTTGCGGATCAACGACATTGCGTTGCGCCTTCGGAGGTCTCTGATCGTGGATACGCCGCAGCTCTCGAGCAGGTCGGCGTACTCTCCACCGATCCCCTTGATGCGCAGGATGTCCGCTCTGTTCATCCACTGCACGATCCTGGCTTCGGTCCTCCCGATCTGCTCGGCGAGTTCACGGCGCCCCTTTCGAGTGGCGCACCGTTTCAGGAGGGCTTCGGTGGTACGTATTCGGGCCTTTCGCAGACTTCGGGCGGACGCAATGCTGATCCCACCGAGTTCATCGATCGACGCCACTGTCCATTCCTCCTGGGCCGCGCAAAACTCTACTTGTCGACGGTTCCCCGATGCTGGCGCAGCTCAGCCAGGTCCTGCTCCGTATCGATGTCGCGTGGCATCGACGAGGGGAACCACACCTCTTCAACCCACTCCGGGTGGGCTTGAAGCAGGGTACGAGCTCCTTGGTCTCCTTCGAGACTCATGACCCTCGACCATAGCGATCGATCGATCAAGACGGGATTTCCACGCTGATACCGATACTTCGGCACCACTGCCGCCGCCCCGGTCGCCTCATATCGATCGAGAAGACCCTGAACGACCTCCGGGTCGAGGTTGGGCTGATCACCAAGGACGACCAGCGCCGCATCGGCATCCCCCGCACGGGCGATGCTGTCGAGACCGACCCTGATCGACGAAGCGATGCCTTCCTTCCACTCGGGATTCTCGATGATGCCGGCTTCACCGAAATCGACCTTCTCGAGGATCAGCTCGGCGAATGCTCCGATCACCACCCAGGTAGCATCGACCCTGGTTTCCCTGACGAGTTCAACCACATGCTGCAGCAGCGTCGACGATCCCCACGGTTGGAGCTGCTTGGGACTGCCAAACCGGCTCGACGGTCCCGCTGCGAGGATCAGTGCGTCGACGTGCATCGCTGGTTGACTATACGTTCACCGTCGCATGAACGCGGCGACTGTCTCGACATGGAACGTCTGAGGAAACATGTCGACCGGAGTAATCCACCTGCACTCATATCCGGTCGCTCCGAGAAGTCTCACGTCCCTGGCAAGCGATGCAGGATCGCACGACACGTACGCGACGGCGCGGGGCCGCGGAGTGGTCACCACTTCGACGCCTCTGGCTCCCAGTCCGGCCCGGGGTGGATCCACGACGGCGATATCCCAGACAGCATCCACACCTTCTTCGAACCGAGAGCCAATGATCTGCGTGTCGATGCCCTCCACGTTCACCGCTAGATCGGAGTGGGCACGCCGGTTCGATTCCACCGCGACGACTCGCCCGGCGCGGCGACCAACCGTCGCCGAGAACAGCCCGGCGCCCGCGTAGCCATCCAGCAGTGTCTCGTCTGCGCGGGGTTCGAGTGCCTCGGCGACCAACCGAACGAGCTCCTCAGCCCCATCCGTGTTCACCTGGAAGAACGTTCGCCCCGACACGCGAAGGCGAACACCCGCCACCTCCTCATGGAAGAACGGCCGACCGATCAGTGGTCGAGAGCCCCTCATGACCGACGCGCCCCACGACGTCGCATGGGCAGGGACCTGTCCATCGATCACAACCAGCGTGTCACCGGTGCGAGCACCCGCTCGCAGGGTGAACGCCGTTGCACCTCGCATGTCGCCCAGTTGGCCGTAGAGCTCCTCGAGTCGAGGCACGAGCAGCAGACACTCGGGAACGGCGACGAGAGTGCGGGTGCGACGTCGGTGCATTGCGGGCATCCCTCCATCGACCCTGAACGTCATTCGATTTCGGTACCCGAATGCCGGCCCAGGCGTCGCCGTCTGCCGGACCGGCGGTTCGGTCATGCCTCCGAGATGCTGGAGCTGGTCGGTGACGATCTGCTGCTTCGCCGAAGCCTGCGTCGCATAGTCGACATGCTGCCACTGGCAGCCGCCGCACGATCCGAACACCCCGCACGGAGGGGTGACACGATCGGGCGACGCCTCCTCCACCTCGACGAGCTCTGCCCTCGTCCATGACGCCTTGTCCGCGATCACCCGTGCTCGGACGCGCTCGCCGGGAAGTGCGTCGGCGACAAACACGGTTTTGCCGTTCACTCTGCCGACGGTTTCTCCACCGTGGGCCCAACGGAGTGGGGTTACGTCGAGGACATCGCCCACATCTGCTCCGAACTAAGGCCTGCAGGACCAATGTCCCCAGGCCCCACCTGAGTGCCCGGTCTTGATCGAGTACTCGACGAGCCAGGCGGCCGCCGCGATGTTGGCCTCCGGGTCGAATCTGCTGTACCCGCCGAACCCGGCTTTCGAACTCGCGATCGCCCACGTTCCCTTGAGGAACTGATACAACCCACTCGCCCCTGAGTAGCGATTCACCGCATCAGGGTTTCCGCCGCTCTCACACTGCATCACCGCCAGCGCCTGATCAACGAGATCGGCGGGGAAGTACGTTGCTACGAGTGGACGCCAGCGCTGCACACCCGAGCCGATACGGACCTTGCGTTGTGCTTCCTCGTAGGCCTTCTTTGCGGTGGAGACCGAATTCAGCGCGGCCTTGTACTTCTGATCGGCTGCGTCCACCTCGAGGTACGCCGCACGAAGCTCTACGTCTGCCTGCATGAACCGATCTTCGAGGTCACTCACCTGCGTAGCCAGATCGTTCTGGAGCTTCTCGAGTCGAGACTGTTCGGTCTGTTGGTCCGACCGGAACTCGTCGAGGACTCGCCGTTGAATCGTCAACTCGTTCATCTGCGCCAGGTCGTCGCTGCGTTGCGTTTCGATGACGTCCTGAAGAATGAAGAGCTGGGTGGCCTTGGAGTTGAGGGCGAGGACACCGATGTCGGTCGACCATCCATTCATGTAGGCGTCGACAGCTCGATTTTCGGCCTGATCCCTCAAGTTCTCAACCGTCAGCTCCGTATCCTCGATCTGGCCACGGAGACGCGCCACGTCTGCGGCGACCGTATCGAGCTCCGCCGTCGTCTGCTGCACTTGATCCTGACGTGCGAGGAGGTCCGCCTCGATTGCGTCCTTGGTCGCAGCGGCGGAGTTGGCGGCGTTCTGGGCGTCGCCCAGAGCACCCTTCGCGCTGTTTGCCTCCTGCTGCGCCTCGTCGACATCGCTCTTGGTCTGCGCATACGCGACGCCACCTACAGGCAGGGAGGCGACCAACAGCGCGGCCGCGACTGCTACGCCCCCGAGGGTTCGTGACATCGACATCGAGTCAAGGGTACCGCCCTGGGGAAGAACGCGAAAGAAGGACGCCCGTTCCTGTTGATTGTTTATGCACTATTACATAAGCTTACGCTGCTTTGAGGGAGTACATGGATCCTCTTCGACATCCCGACCTGGTGGAGATAACCCACCGTCTTCGTTCTCAATACGAGCAGATCTTGGAGGCGGAGCAGGAAGCGGCAGTGGTGATGCGCCGGCGCCGGCAGACCCTTCGCGATGTATTCATCCTGGCGGAGGATCGCCATGGGAACGTTCGCGTGACCACGAGCGGCGGTGCCACACTCGAAGGCCCGCTGGAAGCGGTGGGTCTCGACCACGTAACGATCGGGACTACCACCGTGGCGCTCTTTCACATCGAGATTGCGGAGTTCGCGTGAGGAGGGCAGGGGTCGCGACCGTCCTCACCGCCAACCCATGGGAGGAGGACTTCGTGGCGTTCGCCAGAGATGGTGCGGGCCTCCGCGTCGTCGCGAGGGCGTACGAGCCCGAAGAAGTGATCCGCCGGGCCCCCGACATCGTGGTTGTCGGCTCCGAGACATCCTGGATCAGTCCGACGCACGTCAGGGCATGGCGCAGAAGAGGAATCAAGGTGCTCGGCCTGCACCCGCCCGGCGACGGGCCCGGACGTGAGCTGTTCCATCTCGGCGGGGCAGACGCCATCCTGCCCGAGACAACGTCGATGGTCGGCCTCTTTCGCGTGGTACAGGCCCTGTCGGTCGTCGAATCTTCGGCCGTGAGCGAGGGAACGCTCGTAGCAGTCACGGGACCTCGAGGGGCACCTGGGAGGACCGAGATGGCCCTTGCGCTCGCGCTGGGGGCTGCTGATCGACACAGAACCCTCCTCGTCGATCTCGATCCACCATCCATCGGTATTCGCCTCGGTCTCGGTCCACGTCCCACACTCCTCGATGCTCTGGACGAGGTTCGTACCGGTGGGGGGATGCCCCCGGTTCGCCGTGTCGGTCCGCTATCGATCCTCACGGGCGTCCAGGGCGGTCCTCTCGCCGCTCCTCTCAGGTGGGAGTTGATTCGCGCGTCCCTCGATTCGTTCGATCTCGTCATCGCAGATCTCGGACCGTGGCCGCAGAGCGACGCAATTCTCCGCAAGTCGAGTACAGCCATCCTCGTGTGCGACGCCAGCCCGACCGGCATGGTGCGAGCAAGGACCCTGGTTCAGGACTGGGCCGGCCCCACTCCGCGGGTACTCCTCAACCGGGGAGGAGACGACGAGCGCACGCGCCACTTGGCGCGCGAGGCGCTCGGGCTCGAACCTGCCGTCACTATCCCCTACCTCGAATCGGTCCGGGCGGCATCGCTGGAAGCTGCGCTCCCACCAGCCCTCCTGATCGATCAGACAGCCGGGATGGGTCTTTCGGCCCTATCCGGACGAGGCAACGATCGATGATCTCGCGTTATAGTTGCTTGTTCTGTGGAGGGAATCTCTCATGGGTGACGATGTCAGCCGCCGGAGGTTTCTTACGCGCGCAACCGCAGCGATAGGTGCGCTCCTCACCGCCGGCTTCGGGCTTCCGGCCGTCGCCTACTTCGTGAGCCCGGCAAAGAAGCAGGAGGCCGAGACGGACTGGCTTCCTCTCGGATCGACCTCCAAGGTCGAGATCGGCACGCCAACCCTGTTCAAGACGACCATCGATCGAACGACCGGCTGGATCACCGAGTCGGAGGAGGTCTCCTTCTACGTCCTCACCGAGAACGCACGAACGTATGTCGCGCTCTCCAACGTCTGTACCCACCTCGGCTGCCGCATCAGGTGGGTCGACAACCAGGATGAGTTCTTCTGCCCGTGTCACGGCGGCGTCTTCTCGAAAGAGGGCGACGTCCTGGACGGTCCTCCGCCGAGACCTCTCGATCACTTCGAAGTTCGCGAGGTCGACGGCGCCCTCGAGGTGAAGTACGGTGTCTGACCGGCCGTCTTGGCTCGACGAACGAACCGGCTGGAAGCAGATCTGGGCAATCCTGTTCCTTCGCAAGATTCCGAAGGTCAACTGGGCGTATACGCTGGGCTCCGCCACGCTGTTCGTCGCGATCAACCAGATCGTGACGGGCATCTTGCTGACCATCTTCTATGTGCCGAGCCCCCAGGACGCCTACGACAGCGTTCGCTACATCACCAACACGGTCACCCTCGGGTGGCTGATCCGGGGCCTGCACCATTGGGGAGCCAGCGCGATGGTCGTGCTCGCAGTAGCCCACATGCTGCGGGTCATCATCCATGGCGCATACAAGTACCCGAGAGAGGTCACCTGGATCACAGGGGTCGCGCTCCTGCTCATCGTGATCGCCTTCGGCTTCACCGGGTACCTGCTTCCGTGGGATCAGAAGGCCTACTGGGCGACGACCGTGGGCACCCGGATCGTGGAGGTCACTCCGATCATTGGAGACTGGCTCCTCAGACTCCTGCGAGGCGGAACCGAGCTATCGGGAGTCACCTTGACCCGCTTCTTCGGCGTGCATGTTTGGGTGCTCCCAGCAGCCCTGCTGCTCCTCCTCGCAACACACATCTTCCTCGTGTTCCGAATCGGCATCAGCGCCCCTCCGAAGAAGGAGCGTTGACGTGAACGCCGAGGAGAAGCGCAGGTACCTGGAGGAGTACGGGGAGGCGAAGAAGCACGGCATCCCGTTCTTCCCCGACGCGGTCTTCAAGGACGCTGTCGTCATGCTCATCGTCTTCATCGTCCTCGTCGGACTCAGCTACGTGTTCGGAGCCTCACTCGAAGCCCGCGCGAACCCGGCCGATACCTCCTACACGCCCAGACCTGAGTGGTACTTCTTGTTCATCTTCCAGCTGCTCAAGTACTTCCCAGGATCACTCGAGTTTGTCGGTGTCGTGATGATTCCCACAGTCGCGATCCTCGCGTTGGTCGCGCTTCCCTACCTCGACCGATCCAGCCACCGCCACCCTTTCACGCGGCCCTGGGTCATGGGCGCCACGATGCTCTCAGTAGCCGGAGTCGGCGCATTGACTGTGCTCGCAGTCATCTCGCAGCCGCCGCCAACAGGCCCGGAGACCGGCGACCAGGTGGCGGCGCTCTACGCCGACAACTGCGCCGGTTGTCACGGGCCCTCGGTCGACGCTCCGCCCGGAACGGATCTCCATGCGATCATCGCCCAAGGCACACACGAAGGCATGCCTGGATGGAGCGGTGACCTCTCAACGGACGAGATCGATGCGCTCGCCGGCTATATCAACTCACCCAACGGCGATCTGGTGTTTCGCGATCAATGCGCCGAGTGCCACCTGGTCACCGATCTCGCCGGAGGCGACCCGTTCGACCTCAGAGCTGCGATACAGAACGACCCCGAGTTTGCGCCGCACGCCGGCTTGGAACTGCCCGACTGGTCGACGGAACTCAGCGATGCCGAGCGGACCAGTCTCCTGAACTTCCTCGTCGCGCCCGACGGTCAGCGGTTGTACACGGAGAACTGCGCATCGTGCCATGGAACCGCTGTTGTGTTCTCGGGAACCGAGGACGAGCTCCGTCAGACGATCGTGGAGGGTGGCCGCCACCGGTCGATGCCTCAATGGTCGGGGGTGCTGAGCGACGCGGAGATCGACGAGCTGGCCCGCTATGTTGTCGATCCGGCCAGTGTGCCTCAGGCCGAGGCGCTGTTCTCCGACAAATGCTCGTCATGCCACGGGGCGAGGATTCCTCAGGAATCCAGTGTCGAATCAGCCCGGACCGCGATCGCCACAGGTGGAGCCCACATCGCAATGCCGGTGTGGGGCCAGGTACTGACGCCGGATCAAATCGATGCGCTGGTCGCCTACACGGAGCAAGCGGCACAAGGGTCGGGCATCGAGAAGGGCCAGGTGCTGTTCCAGAGCAACTGCGCACCGTGCCACGGCGAATTCGGAGAGGGCGGTGTCCTGCCTGGAAGCAACGGCAGGGTGATCGCACCCATCAGTACGTTGGAGTTTCTGAGTACCCGAGACGACGCAACGATCAGGGCAATCATCACCTCCGGTCAGCCAGGACTCGGGATGTCGCCGTTTGGCGTGTCACAGGGAGGTCCTCTCTCCGACGACGACGTCGACGGGCTCGTTGCCTTCATCCGATCTTGGCAGGCAAATCCTCCGGTCGAGTTCCCGCCGGAGATCGCTGCGCCCATCAATCAGGACTCGACAACCGTGTACGCGGAGTTCTGCGCCCAGTGCCATGGTTCCAACGGTGAAGGAGGCATAGGCCCGTCGTTCCAGAGCCCCGACTTCCAGGCGCAGAGTGACGAAGAGATCTTCACCACAATCCACGACGGTCACCAGGCCACCGCGATGATCGCCTGGGGAGACCTGCTCACGACAAGCACCATCAACGACCTTGTTCGACAGCTGCGGAGCTTCGCAGGACAAAGCAGTCAGTCGACCTTCGAACGTGTCCAGCAGGTCTTCGAGGCACACTGCACCATCTGTCACGGAACGTCAGGTGGCTGGGATGCCACGACGTATGCAACGACCATGGAGACGGGAGATCATGCACCCGTCATCGTCCCAGGCGATGCCGATGCATCGCTGCTCGTCCAGAAGCTCAGGAACACACAGCCGGAAGGCGGCTCGATGCCCCCCGGCGGCTCCACACTCTCTGACGCCGACATCGCCTTGATCGTCGAATGGATCAACTCCGGTGCGAAGCCCTAGACAGGTTTTCTGAATCGCCACTCCATGTGGCAGACTCTCGGCCCAATGAGTACGCAGCCGCCGTGGGTCTCCGATGCCATCTTCTATCAGATCTTCCCCGACAGGTTCGCAAAATCCGAACAGGTGCCGAAACCCCCTCATCTCGAAGAGTGGAGCTCGCCTCCCACGGCACACGGGTACAAAGGTGGGGACCTCCTCGGTGTCGTCGAGCACCTCGAGTACCTGACCGGTCTGGGCATCAACGCCATCTACCTCAACCCGATCTTCTGGTCGGCCTCGAACCACCGCTACCACACGTACGACTACTACACCGTCGACCCGCTCCTCGGTGGCAACGAGGCATTCGATACCCTCGTGTCCGAATGCCACGCCCGCGGTATCCGGGTGGTCATCGACGGCGTCTTCAACCATGCGAGCAGAGGGTTCTTCCCATTTCACGATGTCGCCGAGAACGGAGCCTCGTCGCCATGGCGGGATTGGTTCCTGATCGATGGTTGGCCGCTTCGCCCCTACGACGAGTCCCGGCCGGCCAACTATTCGGCCTGGTGGGGCCTCAGGGGACTCCCAAAGCTCAACACGGAGAGTCCTGAGGTCCGCGAGTACATCATGGCGGTTGCAGAGCACTGGATCCGCCGAGGCGCTGACGGATGGCGTCTCGACGTGCCCCAGGAGATCACGACAGAGGGCTTCTGGGAGGAGTTCCGTGCGAGAGTGAAGGGTGCCAACCCCGACGCCTACATCGTCGGTGAGATCTGGGACGACGCGTCGGAGTGGATCTCGGACGGGAGCCGTTTCGATGGCACGATGAACTACCTGTTTGCCGGGTACACCCTCGCGTTCGCGGCGGGGCATCGCATCGAGCCGGGACTCGCCTCGGGACAGAACTACCCCTTGAGCCCGCCCCTCGACGCTCCGACCTACCGCAGGCGCATCGACGACCTGATCGCCGCCTACCCTCCCGAGGCCACAGCAGCGAACCTGACACTCCTCGGTTCGCACGACACGTCGAGGATCCTCACCGTTGCCGCCGGCGACGTGTCCTCCGTGGTCTTGTCCACCCTCCTCCAGTTCACGTTCCCAGGCGCGCCTTCGATCTACTACGGGGATGAGGTCGGAATGACAGGGCGGGGTGATCCCGGATCGAGGGGCACGTTCACATGGAACGAAGATGCCTGGAACGTCGCGCTTCGTTCCCAATTCGCGTCACTCATCGCACTTCGCGGTGCCCACTCGGCGCTCCGTCACGGGACGTTCGAATCGCTCCAGGCTCTCGACGAGATGTTCGTCTTCTCCAGGGTCGACGAACAGGAGCGCATCGTCGTCGCCGTGAATGCAGGTGACCAGGCAGCGGGTGCGAACGTTGCCGGCCCGATCGGGACCTACCACACCATCTGGGGAGACGGTGGCATCAACCTCGACGACAACACGGTACGCATCGCCCTTCCCCCTCGCAGCGGCGCCGTCTGGACCGTGAGCTGACAGCAGCCGTTTCAACTCCCAACGAGCGCAGCGAGTGAGGCGGAGGTGTCCGCGCCACTGCCCGTGCACGCAGTCATCAGTCGTCGGTGGGAACGCGACCTGGAAGACCAACAGACCCCAACGCGACTTCCTACCGAGAACCGAATACCGAGAACGGGCGGCCGAGTGCCGCCCTCCGTTTCCTCCGCAGCGAGCGCAGCGAGTATCGGGGAAGGTGTCCGAGCCACCGCCGGGGCAGGGTCGTTCCCACCAACGTAGACCGCTCTCAAAGAGCACTGCCCCAACGAGCACGAGCACCGGCCGATGCCCCACCGACTCTCGTCGGTCGACCGGTGCTCGCCCTACGTCCCCGGCCCCACGAGCGCCTCCCATCACCGCGCTCAGTGGCGACTCTACCACTCCACGTGTTGGCTCCAAGACCCAAACGAAACGTGAACGCAGTAGCTAGTCACGCGTCCTTCGCGAGCCGTACTTGGTGTCTCGTACGCGACCTCAACGCGCATGCAGACCGGAGGGCGAGCTGTGCCCGCACGCACCCCGAACCTGTTCCCTTTCACGCCATACGAGATACGAGGCGCGGGCTGAGTTCTGCTCAACCCTCAAACACCTTCTCCGCGATGATCTGCGACACATCCTTGACGGGAACCTCCCGCCCGAGTTCCTTCACGGCGTCGTCGATCATGATGAAACAGAACGGACAGGCGACCGCCACCTCGTCGGCGCCGGTTGCGAGCGCCTCTTGTGCCCGCTCGATGTTCACCTTCTTGCCGATCTTGTCCTCCATCCAGAACTGTGCACCCCCTGCGCCACAGCAGAAGGACGACGTCTCTGAACGATCCATCTCGATCAGACGCTCGGCAGAGCCGACCACTGCCCTGGGTGCGTCGAAGACGTCGTTATGGCGGCCGAGGTAGCACGGATCGTGGTAGGTCGCGCTGGAATCTCCGGTGCCAACGGACAGGCGCCCCTCCTTGATCAGCGAGTTCAACAGCTCACTGTGGTGGATCAGCTCGAAGTCGCCTCCGAACTGGGCGTACTCATTCTTCAGCGTGTTGTAGCAGTGGGGACACTGGGTGACGATCTTGTGAACGCCAAGTGAGGTGAGCGTCTCGATGTTCTCGAGGGCGAGCTGCTGAAACACATATTCGTTGCCGGACCGTCTCGCCGGATCCCCCGAGCATTTCTCCTTGTTCCCGAGGATCGCGAAGTCGACACCGGCCTCGTGTAACAGTCTCGCGGTGGAGATCGTCACCTTCTGGTTGCGATCGTCGAATGATCCGGCGCACCCGACCCAGTACAGGTACTCGGCGGTCACGCCCTCTTCGAGGATCTTCACGTCGAAGTCGACACGCTTGGTCCAGGCCGCTCTGTCTTGTTGCCCAATGCCCCAGGGGTTCCCCTGATTCTCGAGGGCGACGTAGGTCTTGCCCAACTCCGACGGAAACTCGGACTCCATCAGTGACAGGTACCGGCGCATATCGAGAATCTTGTCGACGATCTCGATGTTCACGGGGCAGATCTCGTCGCAGGCTCGACAGGTGGTGCAGGCCCAGAGCTCTTCCGGGGTGATCCGTTCGAACACCCGGTCGGCGGACACGGTGATGGCCTCATCACCGTCGACTGTTGGCGACACAACCGGTGTTCCGGTGGCCGTCGCGACTTCGCCGAGTTTCAGAACGATCTCTCTGGGATCGAGCGGCTTGCCCGTCAGACTCGCTGGACACACGGACGTGCACCTTCCACAGACCGTGCACGCGTCCGTGTCGAGAAGCTGCTTCCACGTGAAGTCGGAGACCACCGAGGCGCCGACCGTTTCGATGTCTTCAGCCTCCATGAGGTTGGGCATCTCCCGCATTGCTCCTTTCGGGCGTTCACGGGTCGACAGGACCATGTTCGCCGGTGAGAGAAACAGGTGGCGGAGCTTCGTGGTTGGAAGGAGAACGAGGAACGCCGTGAACGACACGACGTGGAGGATCCAGAACGCACGGTGCCATGCCTGGACTGTCGACATGGAGAACACGGCGCTGAGCGGATACCCGATGATGGACCAGACCTCGAAACTCGGCCTTCCGACGAGAGCGATCCTGGCCGCCTCGACGAGCAATCCGGTGATACCGATCATGCCGAGCGTGAAGAGGATCCACGCGTCCTCATCCCGGGTCTTCGAACGCAATCGCCACGGCCGAACCCCGTAGCGTCGAACGATCGCCCACAGGACCCCGACCACGAAGACGACACCCGCCACGTCGAGAATCAGTGAGTACCCCTGGTAGAACACCCCGTGGAGGAACTTCAACCCGTCCGGGAGTAGGTGATCGACTTCGAGAGTCGCCGTCCCGAGGAACAGGACGACGAAGCCCCAGTAGATCATCGCGTGCATCCAGCCGGCGCCGCGATCTCTCATCACCGTGCGCATGCGGAGCGCGGAATCGAGCGACTTCACCCGCTCCTTCCAGCGCCCCGACCGAGCGTCGGGACCACCCCGCTCCCAGTTGCGGGATCGAAGTGAGAACAGGTAGACGCTCAGCGCGAGGAACGCGGCCATCCCCACATAGAACAGAGCGATCAGTGGGTCCGGGATATCTCCGAATATCACCCTGCCAATCGGAAACTCGATGTGCCCGGGGAGGGTTCCCAACCACCACAACAGCAACGTCCCGAGAAACGCGGCGGCGGCGACGATTCCAAGGATCCGGCTGACGGTCGGGCGGCGGGGTTCCATGCTGCTCCTCGGACGCTTCAGCGTCGAGTGTACCGAGCCGGAACCTCCCCTCAGACACAGGTTCGGGGCGGCTCGTCACCGCCCCGAACGGAGGATTCCTCGATTCAGGCTTCGAGCCCGAGTTCTTTACGCAGTTCGTCGAGTTTGGCGTCGGCCTGGGTGACCGAGATGGCCTCCCGGAGCTCCGATTCGGCACCCTCCGGAGTCGCCTCGTGCAGCTCCGCCTTGGCCTCCGCGTTGGCGAGGCGTTCGGTGATCTTGTCCTCGACCCTGTCAAGGCTCGGCGCCTCGGTCTCCATCGATGCGGAGATCGACTCGACGGTCTTGTTGACGGCCTCCTGCATCTTCGCCTGTTGAAGCTTCCCGACCAGCTCCATCTTCTTGGCGGCCAGTTCCTGAAGACGCATCGCGTTCTGCTCGACCGCTTTCTTGGCGTCCTCGGCTTGGGTGACGGCCACCGTGTACTGCTCCTTGAAGCCGGACAGGTTGTTCTCAGCGGCTTGGAGCTTCATTGCGAGGCTCTGCGCAGCACGAGTCCACTTCCCTACCGCCTCCGTATCATTGGATTTCTGCGCCTCATCAGCCTTGAGCAGCGCTTGCTTTGCCATCTCTCTGGCCTCGCCGACGTCATCGGCGGAATCCTCGATCTTCGCTTCGAGCTGCGTGCGGTGAGCGATCACCTGGGCAGCCTGGTTCCGTAGCCGCTGATCCTGCCGGCGAGCCTCGCTGATCGCCTGCTCGATCTCGACCTCGGGGTCCATTGCACGCTCGGCCGTCCCCTTGAAGAGGGTCACCAGGTACCCCCACAGTCGCTTCAAGAACCCCATTGGTTTCCTCCTGTCGTGTACTGGCTCATCCTACGATCTCCGGCGGCGAGCCCGTCCAGTCGGTCGCGATCTTCTCGTCGACGCACGCCCGGTCGTAGGCGTTGCCGTCCTGGTGGGGATCACCCTTCCCCTGGACGTTCGGTACTGCGCGGCCGCCCCCATCCCTGCCACGACCACCTGAAACATGCTCGCCAGGTCGATTCCGCTGCCGCCGTGCGAAGCGGGAGCCATCGGGACCGGCACCCGGCGGCCGTTGACCGGGACAGACCGAGGGCTCGGAGCATCGCCATTCCGCAACCGCTCGGCGCAGGCGTGGCACACGCTCACCGTCTGTGAGCCTGCCGGTGTGGTGATCGTCGCCTCCTCGGTGCCACCTTTGTGCGTCGGATCGAAGAAGCAGGCGATCCGGCGTTCCTCGGGCTCAGGGGGCGCAGGCCGGCCCTCCGTGACTGCGTCGGCAGCTTCGAGTTGCCAGCGGGCTTTGTCCAGCCGTATTGAGATGTCTTCGAGCTCGGTGAGCGAGGTGGCCTTCTCGAATGTACCTTTGACGTCGTCGAACGTGGCGGACGCGTCCCGGAAGTACCCGGTCGCCTCGTCCTTCTCCGCCACTTGGACCTGGTCACTCAGCTCGAGAATCCGGTTCGCAACCGCGTCCAACTGACCCTGAATCTCCTCACGGGCCTCGCTCAGCCGCCGCTGCTGAACCTGCTCGTCACTCTTCTTCCCCCGGCGAATCGCGACGACCACGATGACAATGAGACCGGCGATCAGGAGGAGGACGACGTACCCGCCCACACCTCCGCCCGACGAGGTGGATGATCCGGACGAGGAACTCCCCGACGGCGAGGCGTCCGCCTCGAGGAGGGTGTTGGCGAACACCCTGAATCCGTCGACGTAGCTCGTGTCGAACACGTCAAGGGACGCGTCCAGGGCGTCCGACAGTTGGGCGTTCGAGTAGTCCGAGCTCACAGCACCCAGGTCGGTCGGACTGACGACGACCACCGTACCTTCCCCGAGGGCGGTCAGGATGTCACTCGCCACGAGATCAGCCCCTTGGGGATCGTCCTCGGCAAGTGCGATGAAGGAGAACGAAGGGCTCTCAGGCAGCTGCGCGACCATCGCCTCCATCGCGTTCACGTCGACCGGAGCGCCGCTCTCCACCGCGTAGTGGCGCAGAGCCGCCTGGTCGGACAGTGACGTGACATCGGCTGCCAGCGCCGGGACGGCGAGGAGCGTGAGGCCGGCAAGGAGGAACACGAGGAGTCGCTTCACAGCAGCTCCCTGACAAGTCGTTCCACGTGACCCGTTGCCTTCACGTTGCGGTAGACGTGCGTCACCGTCCCTGCAGGGTCGATGACGAACGTCGAACGGATGAGCCCTTCGTACTCGCGACCGTAGTTCTTCTTCGTTCCCCAGGCACCGTAGGCGGCGGCGACAGTGTGGTCTTGGTCGGAAAGCAGCGGGAAATCGAGATGCTCGTTCTGCGCGAATGTGGCGAGCCGCGACGGCGGGTCGGGGCTGATCCCGACCACAGCGAACCCGGCCGAGAGCAACCGGTCGCTGTTGTCACGGAAGTCACATGCTTCGGTCGTGCATCCTGGGGTCATCGCCTTCGGATAGAAGTACACGATCAGATGGCTTCCCGCGTACTCGGACAGGCTCTTGCTCTCACCCGACTCGTCAGGAAGCACGAACTCCGGAGCTTTGTCGCCAACGTCGATCATCGGGCCATTCTTGCAGTTTCATCTGCAAGGGATCGAGTGGTCCCAATCGGCGAGGAGTGTCCGCAGCGCCGCGACGAACGCAATCGGTTGATCGAGGATCAGATGATGGTGGGCTTCGGGAATCGACACGACGGGTGCGTTGCGGTCGAGGAGCTCGTACATGTACTGCGCGATGTCGGGTGGCACGATCGCGCTGTGGTCCCCCCGGAAGAGTGCCACCCGTGTCGTGATCGCCGCGAGCCGCTCACCGAGCGGACGCCGCGTCGATCCGAACACCTTCGGATCGAACTTCCATGTCCAGCCGGCCGGGGTCTCGTGGAGCGAGTGCCTGGCGATGTAGTCGATGATGTACTGGTTGTCGCACGGCTGCTCAGGGATGAGGCGAAAACGCGCGAGAGCGCTCTCGAAGTCCGGATATACGCCAGGTGTCACGAACGCTCGTCCGCTTGCCGCATGCTCAGATTCAGGGTCGGATCGCCGAACCGGTGTGTCCACGATCACGGCACCTGCCAGCTCGTCACCGTATGTTGCCGCCGTTTCGATCGCCACCATGCCGCCGAGGCTGTGCCCGACGATCACCGGGGAGCCGGGAAAACCCGCGTCGACGCCAACGGACATCACCTCCCGGGCCCAGATCTCCCTCGAGTATTCGGAACGCCTGCCGCTGTCCCCGTGTCCGGACAAGTCCAACGCCACTACGTGCCAGCGTTGCGAGAAGAGTGGCGCAAGGTGGCTCCACCAGCGAGCGTGCGCGGCGCCACCATGGATCAGCACGAGTCCGGGAAGCTCGGCGGGTCCCCAGCCGAGGTAGTGGATCGGACACCCGTCGACGTCGACCGTGTGCTCGGAAGGTTCGGTTGCGATCGCCTTCAGGTACCAGCCGGGCGTCATCGGCCCACCAGTGCTCGGGCGAAGAACAGGAGATTGGCGGGTCGCTCGGCAAGCCTTCTCGTCAGGTACGGATACCACTGAGAACCGTACGGCACGTACACCCGCAACGGATAGCCCTTGGTCATGATCTCGCGCTGGATGGTCTCACGGATCCCATAGAGCATCTGGAACTCGAACGGCGCCTGCCGCCGCGCGGCGAGCTCGTATGTCCGTTCGATCAACCGGTCATCGTGGGTCGCGATCGCCGGTCGGACCTGGTCGGCGGCCATCAGCGTGGACAACAGCCGCTCGAAGGAGGCGTCTACCTCGCCCTTCGACTGGAAGGCGACATCCGGAGGTTCGGCGTAGGCGCCCTTGCACAGTCGTATGTGGCCTCCCAGTTCGATCAGCCTGCGCAGATCATCGGCCGTTCGAAGCAGGTACGACTGGACCGCGATGCCGAGGTTGCCTCGCTGCCGTTGCACGTCCTCATAGACATCGATGGTCGTGGCAGTCCAGTCCGACTCTTCCATGTCGACCGTAACCGTCGTATCGGCTCCGGCCGCCCTGACGGCCAGCTCGTCGAGCGCATGCCTGGTCTGTTCCACATCGACCGACATGCCGAGCTGTGTGAGCTTCACGGAGATATTGGCGTCGAGACCCTCCGACGAGATCCGATCGAGGATCTCCAGATAGTCCGCCTTTGCCGACCTCGCAGAGGCCTCGTCGTGAACATGTTCCCCGAGATGGTCGAGCGACACGGACGCACCCGCGAGGTTGAGCGCACGCGCCGCGTGTACCGCGTCGTCGAGCGTCTCTCCGGCAACGAACCTTCGAACGACCGCTCGACCCGCGGGGAACTTGGTGAACATCGTCTGCACGGCACCGCGTTCCGTCACCGCGAGCAGGCTCTTGCGAAACAGTGTCGACACGCCTACCTCTCTCCTTCCCTGGCGGCCTCTCCTAGTTCACGTGAGCGGCGCGCGGCTGCCGCGACGGCGTCCTCGACCAACGCTCTGAACCCTCTCCCTTCGAGGATATGCATTGCCGCTGCTGTGGTCCCGCCGGGGGAAGTGACCTGCGCGCGCAGCTCGAAAGGTCCGCTGCCCGTCTCGACGAGCAGAGCCCCTGCCCCCTTGATGGTCTGATTGACGAGACGCTCTGCGACCTCCCGAGACAGACCTTCACGGAGGGCCGCTTCGGTGAGCGCTTCGGCGAGCAGAAACGCATAGGCGGGACCGGTCCCCGACACGGCCGTGACGGCATCGAGATGGTGTTCTGCCATGTGGATGACTCCCCCGACGGCCTGCAGGACGACATCCGCCAGTTCCATCGATCGCCCCCCGGCGAAGCGGCCAGGCGCGATCCCGGTGATGCCTTCGTCGACGAGGGCCGGGGTGTTCGGCATCGCACGAACGATTGGGACCTCCCCCAGGGCTTCTTCGTAGAGACCGGTAGCCACGCCCGCGACGAGTGAGAGAACGGTCTGGCTCGGCCCCACGGCACCAGCGAGTTGCTCCAGAAGACGAGGAACGGATTGGGGTTTCACCGCCACGACCACGACATCCCGCCCTTCGGCGACCTGTTTCGGGTCGAGACTCCACGCGCAGTCGTATCGGGCGGCCAGTTCCTC
>CAYLHS010000015.1:28561-34832 GCA_964383535.1 uncultured Acidimicrobiia bacterium | reverse complement strand
GCATCACCAAACCCGAGCCGTCGCGCGTACGGCTCGAGAGAACCGGCGATCGACAGCGTCGCGCTCGTCAACAGCACCGGCACCCTGGACAACAACTGCTCGGCGAGCAGCGGTCCCACTTCGACGGGCGCGACACGGTAGGAGGTTCTCGATGCGTCGCGTTCGATCCATGACACGTACCCGTCTGGTGGCTCGACGGCCATTGTCACATCGCCGGCAAGGTGGCCGGCCAGCCTCAGGACTCTGGCTCTCGCCCCGAGCGCCCCGGGCGATGACGGCTCCGACGCTCGGATCGTTCGCGTCATGTCGCCCAGGCTGGAGGACATGGAGGAGAACGCAGTACCGATCTCGCCGGGAACGGCGACCCGCCCGGCGTCGGCATGTTCCAAAGACTGCTGAACCCGTCTGGTCACATCACTGAGGGGTCGAAGCACCTTGTCTATCGCCGACTTGGAGCCCTGCGCACGCAGATACGAACCGGCCGACCTTTCCACGTGCCAGAACCGGCCTTCTGCGAGTTCGATGCCGAGCGCCGAGGCCATCGTATCTTCCAGTCGATGCGCCTCGTCGACGACAAGCACATCGTGCTCCGGGAGGATCACCCCACCCCCCAGTGCGAGATCGTTGCCGTACAAGTGGTGGTTGACGATCACAATGTCCGCATCGGCAGCGGCGTCGAGTGCAGCCATCGCGAAGCAGTCCTCACCTTGCGGACAGTCGTCGCGACCGGGACACTCCATGCCGATGACCGAGACACTCTCCCAGAGTCCTTCTGGGAGCTGCTCCGGCAGGTCGTCGCGGTCCCCGGTCGGGTGCACGTCAGCCCACTCGGAGATCAACCGCAATTCTTCCGGGATCTCGTACGAGAGTCCATCCAGTGTGAACTGCTGTGAGAACACACCTTCTTCTTCCAGTCGTTCGACGAGCTTCGACTTGCACAGGTAGTTCTGACGTCCCTTGACAACCGCCCACGTGAAATCGATGTCGAGCGCGTCGGCCAGGAACGGAAGATCCTTTGTGGCGAGCTGATCTTGCAGGCTCTTGGTTGCGGTGGCGACGACCACCTTCTTGCCCGACAAGATGGCGGGCACGAGGTAGCCGAACGACTTGCCGGTTCCTGGACCTGCTTCGCAGACGAGGTGTGTACCCGAGTCGATCGACCCGGCCACGGCCCTCACCATCTCGACTTGACCGGCGCGCCGGTGACCCCCCGGTTTGGCGGAGATGACCTCGTCGAGTGCAGCTTCGGCCCGGTCTGTCGCGAGCATGCCCGCATCGTAGGGCGCTACCGATTCGACGATCCTTCTGTCCCTTCAAGTGGCGAATCGGCGAGCATCATCGCGTTTCGACCGATGCTCGAAGCTCGGCAGCTGCAGCGGCAGGATCCGAGAAGGTCAACTTCCAGACGTCGACGTTTCGGGCCACACGGTTCACCAAGTCGAACGCACCTGCCGGGTTCTTGAAGTGGTTGAACGAGTGTGCCAGGAGTTCCGCTATGGCTCGCGATCGGGGCAAGGTTTCGAGCACCGGCGCGGAATCTTCGACCACGTTGAGGAGTACCACGTCGGTCAGCTGCCGTCCGCCGGGAAGGTTCTCTGCACCCAGGGCGGCGGCTGAAACCGGCGCCTCACCTTCGAAGCCGGTACCGTGTCCGATCGACAGCACTTCTCGACTCCACCGTGACAGACCAAGCGGCCTTGGGTAGATCTCCACAGCCGCATCGTGGTAGCGAAGGCAGAGCGACTCATCCGATCCATAGCCGAATCCGGCCTGAAGGCAGGCGGCGGTGAGCGTGGACTTCCCGCCGCCGGACTCGGCCACGAGCGCGAGCACCTTGTCGGCCATGCCGACCACCCCGGCGTGTGCTGCAAACTCCTGATAGCCGCCAACGGCCCGCCGGTTGATCTCCTGCAAGACCCGATTGACGAGCGGCTGCCATGTCTCATCCCAGGCAAGCCACCTCATGTCCCAATAGAGATCTCGCCCGAGGCCCCGCTCATCCTGCTCGAGGCCACCCGCAAGACAGAAGGTGTTCACGGTGCGAGCACCCCTTTCGGACAGGAGGAAGGGGGCCAGCATCGTACCGAGATACTCGGCGGGTGTTGGATCCTCGAACACCACGCGGAAACGAGTTCCCAGGATCTCATAGAACTGATCGGCAACCCACACGAGGCCGCGGAGATCTCCCCTTCAGCCCGGTTTCCGTCGAATTCTCACGGTTTGCTCTCTTCCGAGAAGAGGCGGGCGTCTCTGAACGAGGAGATGGCTGCGGCGACGTCGTCATGGATCGAGCGCGGCTCGACACCGTAGGCCCTGGCAAGCAGGTCGACGATCTCGCCGAGGCTGTGCTCTCCGTCACAGACGCGCCATACGTCGCTGGCGGTCCCGTTGAGCACCGTGACCTGCTCGGTATGAGGATCATACAGACTGATATCGCCGTCGATTTCGGCCTCGAGGATGTGAGCTGCCGCGGGTCCGATCTTGCCAGAATACCCCATATCCACCTCCGTGTGCATCGTACCAGCGACTGATCGCGCGAATACGACAGATAGCGTATTTACCGCTCGTCGCCGCTCTTCTAGCGTGAGATGCGACAAAGAGAAGGGAAACTCATGAGCGACGAGCAAGGTTTGACGAGACGACAGCTCATCAAGAAGGGAGCCTTTGTCGGAGGAGCCCTTGTCTGGGCAGTCCCCGTCGTGCAGACGATCGGCATGACACCGGCGTTGGCGCAGACGACCAGCGGTGACGGCGCTGGTGGATGCACTACCTACTACGCGGTCAGGATCACGTCGAGCGGCACCGAAGACATCGCCGGTCAGACACCAGACGGGCATTGTTTCGATCCTTCAGGGGCCACGCCCGGGGGTCTGAACAAAGGTCTCACGGTGAGTCCTCTCGGGATCAATCACTCCGTCATGTTCTCCTCCGCAGGCGTCACGATTCTCAAGGCCTGCATCGTGGCGGAGGCGGGCGGCGTAGAGACACAGCGCAGGGGGATGTACCAGAACGACGGAATCTCTGTGGACGGCAACACCGTCGTGTCCCCGTCTCTGCCGATCGAAATCCTGTTCTGCGAGTGAGCTTCTGGTGAGCGTTTTGGAGCCTCTCCCGGAGGTTTCAAGACGCTCCCCACCACCCTTCCACCAACCCCCGCTTGGCCAGTTCGTCGAGCGTTCTCAGTACATCCCGTTCAGCTTGAGATAGATCGGCGTCTGTCAGCTCGGCAACCGCCTGGATCATCTCGCCGACCGTCGTCGTACCATCGCACAGGTCCCAGATGGCCATGGCCGACGGATTCAGAGCGTGGAGGTGACCCGTCTCCGGGACATAGGCGGCCACCTGATCGGATTCGCGATGTACCCACACCTCTCCGGCCTTCCGTGGTCGTTCGCGATGTTCGTCGGCCATGCTCACTCCCGGCTACGCCACTCTTCGAGCCGGTTCCGTCCCCCGAAGGCAACGACCTCGGCGCGAGAGTGGAGGTCTAGCTTGCTCATGATGTGCTGGATGTGCGTCCGTACGGTTTCGGGGCTGATGATCAACGCTCGAGCGATCTGTTGGCCGTTCTGGCCCGACGTGAGAAGGTCTAGCACCTGAAGCTCCCGAGGAGTGAGACCCTCGAGGCTTTCCCGCTCCACGCGCTGACGCCTTCTTCGCTGCACTACTGCTCGCAGAAGGGAACCGAGCATCATGGGTGGCACCATCGCCCTCCCGTCGACCACCGCCTCCACTGCGTCCACGATCGCCTGCAACGAACCATCCTGCAACGCATACCCGGTGGCGCCCGACTCAACCGACATCAACATCGCTTCTTCGTCATCCGGGCCCACCACCACGACCGGAGCATGCGCTGCGAGGTCGGTAATGACCTGATGAGACCCACCCGGGAGGATGTGGGCAATCACCGCATCAGGGCTGCTGTTCGCCGCCAGCTCCAGCAACTGGCGCACATCCGCGGCCCTGACCGGACGGCTCACTCCGGCGAGGGCGGCGCAGAGGGCGCCGGCGAACACCCCATCTGGTGAATACACAACCGTTCTCTCCACGTTGCTCCCGGCCCTCGACCGAAGGCTCCGACTCTAGACGCGTACTGCCCTTGCGCCCTGCACTGGCCGGGCTACGCTCATGGCTACGAATTCGCTCCGTGGACGACGACCGCGGAGAGTGAGTATGATCATCAATCAGGGGTAACACTCCGAACGTGCACCTCTGGCGCTGGACCCAGCAGGGATGGGCCGATCGGAGAGGGAGGCCGATAGTGGACGGAGCAAGATTCCTACGGGCGTTGCGGGCCCGGTGGTGGGTCATCGCGGCCATTGCGATAGTTGGTGCTTTCACGGCGTTCATCGGAGCGACGGTGAGGAACAACACGATCACGCCCGTATTCCAGGCTGAGGCTCCCATCACCATCTTCCCCGATCAGACGCAGATCGTCGACTCGAAAGGCGTGATCCTGGATTCGGTCCTGCAGCAACTCGACAACGCGAAATCCCTCGCCACCACCTCGAACTCGGCTTTCCTCGCTTCGCATCCTCATTCCTCCATCCGATCGGATGCCAACCTCGGCCGGCTGACGTTCGTGGCACAGGCCGCAGATCCCGACGAGGCACAATCGCTCGCCGGAGAGATGCGCGCCAACTACATGAACCAGGAACCGCTCAATCTTCAAGCACAGCTCGGCGAGCAGATAGATGCCGTGACCGCTCAGCTGGACGGTGTCAGGCAGAGTCTCAGCGAACTGGACATACCGACCGAGGAGCAGATCAAGACCGAATCCGAGAGAGCCAGGCTGACCGGTCTCGTTTCCTCGCTCAGGGCGCAACAGACCAGTCTCGAGCAGCAGCTTCTCTTCCCTGCCAGCACGACACTGCTGTCAGGGGCCACCCCGGAGGAAATCCAGGCAGAACTCGACTCGGTCCAGAGCTATCTGGCGACCTATGAGCAACAACTCGCCGACCTGCCTCCGGTCGATGATCGGTATACGACGACAGAGACTCTCCGCCGCGCACTCCAGCGGGAGTACCAGGATTTGGAGGTGGAATACCAGAATCTCTTCCTGCAGCAGAACCAGGCCCGCAGCTCAGGGACCGTCGAAGTGATAGACGTATTCGACCAGACACCGCCTGACGTCCCGGTCAGCGCTGCGACCGGTATCGGGCTGATTGTCGGCGCTGCGGCGGCATTCCTCGGAGTCGCCCTCTCCGATCGGCTCAGAATGCCCGTGTGGTCGGCGAGAGACGCGGCACCACTCAAGATCCTCGCCCAGGTTCCTCCGCGCAGAGGGCGCACGGACCAGGTCTGGTACGCACAGCAGGCCGCCGGCAACGAGCGGAAGCGCTCACTCCAGGGCTTCCGCGCTGCGCTGATGGCGCGGTTCGAGGGGCGAGCCAATGTTGTCGGCTTTGCAGGGGTTGACGCCGATGCCGTCACCATTCATGAATTCGCTGCCGACCTGGCAGTCAGCCTGGTGGCCGCCGATCTGTCTGTCCTTCTCGTCGACTGCGACTTCGATGCAACGGTGACCGTGACGGAGATTGGGAACAGCGATCCGACCTTCTCGAGCCTCTTGGAGAGTCCGCCAGGAGTGCTCGAAGGGGTCTTCGACTCTCTTCCCTCCCCCTTCCCGGGCCTGCGTTCCATTGCAGCAGGAGAGAGACCTACCGACGCGATCGATGCCGTGGCGGGGAAGCATTTCCTCGGTCTCCTCGATGAGTTCCGCACACAGGCCGACGTCACCCTGCTCGTACTCCCCGACGTTGGTCCTATGGCCCTGACCGCTCTGCGGCGTCTCGACAAGACCGTCCTGGTCCTGACTCCTGGCGCGAGCAGAATCCCATCACTCACCGACGTGGCGAACGAAATGGATGCCAGCGGAGCGCCTGTTCTCGGAGCAGTCATGGTCGACCGCCGGAGCCGGCTGAGAGACAGGATCCACGGTTCGGTCAAGGCCCCAACCCCGCAAGCCCCCCCAGCTCGGATTGCAAGCACGAGGAGCGTCTACGAGACCCGACCACTGGGAGGAGCCGAACCAATCGGAGACCTTTCGCGCCCACGAGAGACGGTCCACGTCGCCACGGGAGGAAACCCTGGCCGGCGGGAGACAGCGGATGAAGAGGAAACAGACGCTTGGGGGGAAGACATGTCGCCGAGCACGGCAGCGGCACTCTCCAGCTTGCCCACGATGAGCTCGATCTTCGGCCAGCGCTTGAGAGCCGATCTGGATGAGACCGAGGAGCCGACCGACGAGCCGACCATCGACGAATCGACT
>CAYLHS010000015.1:0-28461 GCA_964383535.1 uncultured Acidimicrobiia bacterium | reverse complement strand
CCAGACGACCTCGACGGAACCGAGGAGCCGACCGACGAGCCAACCATCGACGAATCGACTCCAGACGACCTCGACGGAACCGAGGAGCCGACCGACGAGCCAACCATCGACGAATTGCACACTCCGTCACGACCTGTCGACGCGACGAACGATGCGGCCGCATACGACGCCGTACCGAAGGTCCTGGAGTTGCTCCGGGACAGAATCAGACGGATTCTGACCGGCTCGATCGACGACGAGACGCTTCGCGCCGAAGTTGTGCCCGTCCTCGACCATCAGGGATTCATCCCGATCGTTCGCGTGAGGAAGCATCAGACCCTGGGCGATCTGGTACGGATGTCCTTGCGTCAGGAGGTAGCCCTCTCGAAGCGGCGTACCTTCGAACGTTCACTCCGGGGAGTACTGAAGCAGCAGCTCGATGTAGACCAGGGAAGTCTCGTGGATCTCATCAACAAATGGACTGAAGCCAGTTTCTTCGCCGACGAGCTCGCCCACTCCGAAGAGCCCACCCTCTGGCATCTCACGAGTCCCCAAGGTGCGTTTCAGACCCTGATCCACAACCAACGCTTCAGTCGACAGCACCTCGAGGTGCTGCTGAAGGATCTCACGCGCGTCCGCATCGACATGCTCACCCGACGAGCCCGTTCAGTGAAGAAGTCCGGTGATCCAGACAAGGCAGCTCGTCTCGAAGAAGACGCCGACGATGTCCGATCCTTCAGAGAGACACTCAAAGAGCTGCTGGAAGAGACACCGTGGGACGCCTTGTCCTCTGACCCCGATGGACAACCGCTCTTGGAGACTCACGCGCCGGGCCATTCGGAGGGTCTCACGAAGACTCTTGACTCACTCGAACGGCTCGGACTGCTTCCTATGCAGGCTCTCGACAAGGAGCGGCTGGCGCAACTCTCGCCTCCACTCGGTGAGTGACATGCAACCTCCAGACGAGTGGCGAGCCCGAGATCGCACGTCCCGGCTGCTGCTCGATGTCGCCGCTGGACGTCCGACGTCGGTACAAGACGTCTTGTCGCGAACCGATCTCGAACTCGCCGTTCGCCATGGACTCATAGGCCTTCTCGCTCAGTCGAAGAACGAGGAATTCCGGAAGGTCGCGAACCCTGTGTTCGCCCGACTTCTGGCCCGCCAGGAAGTCATGCAAACACATCTTCGCCGACTCCTCATCCACCTCCGCGACGCCGACATCCGGGCGACCGTTGTAAAAGGCCCCTATCTCGCTCTGTGGGCATACGCAGATCACACCGCACGAACGTTCACCGACATCGATCTCCTGGTCCAGCCCGAAGATCTCGAACAGACCATGGACGTGCTGGCGCGATACGAAGCCGTTTCCAGGATCCCGCCACAGACCCCGGATGCGGACAAGCGCCACATCCCATTCCTGGACTCGACAGGCGTTCGGTTCACGCTCGACCTGCACTGGGATCTCTTCAGCTACCACCAACTCCAGGGTTGTGCCGACGGTGCGGTCGAGTGGGCATGGAACCAGGCAAGGTTCGATCCCGACCACTCTCTGGGGCCGATGTGGGACCTCCCGCCAGAGATCACCATGGCCTTCCTCGCCACCCATGCTCTCCTCGACCACCGGTTCCGCCTCATCCTCTTTCGAGACATCGCCGAAGCGACACGGCGCGGCGGGCTCGACTGGAACGCGATCGTCGACTTCGCCGCCCGCTGGGCACTGCGAACGCCGATCTATCTCTCTCTCCTGATCAGCGCCCGGACGATGGACGCCCCCATCGACGATCAGGTTCTCGATCAGCTCCGCCCCCGCTACCAGATGTTGCGTTGGGTGGAGAAGACACTACCCAAGATCGATCTGGTGCGATTCGATGGACACCGGCCGCACCCTCTCAACCTCGGAGTGGTCCTTCTCCACGACCGTTTGACCCCGCGCGCTCGCCTCTTGATGAGAGCGCCCTTGGCGTTCCCCAGGTGGCAACGCACGGTAGAGCCGGAGTGGAGCCGTGCCAGGACGGCCGGCAGAAGGATCACTGTGCTCGTGTCAACCAACCAGCGGCGTGGGGCCGAAGTGAACGGGGAGCGGTTGGCCTGCGGACTGGAGGATCGCGGCTGGAACGTGAGTCTTCTGGCCCTGTCAGACAGCGGAAGTGACCCCGTGATAGGCGCGCGAACACTTGGCCGGGAGAACCAAGGGCGAAGACTCGACCTCGGCGTCATCGCCAAGCTACGCCGCTTCATCAGAACGACGCGACCCGACATCGTTCTCGCCAATGGGGGGGCCACCCTCCGATACGCGGTCGCTGCCACGTTCATGCAGCGTCGACGCCCATTGGTCGTCTACGAGAGCATCGGCCAGCCTTCTTACTGGTTGCGAAATCGATGGCAGACCTTGATGCAGGCGATCCTCCACCGACGCGCCGACCTCATACTGGCGGTCTCGGAACTCACCAAGGCCGAACTTGTCGACATCTTGGGGTACGATCGCGACCTGATCGATGTCGTGTACGTTGGTGTGCCTGACTCCTTCCTCACCGATCACCCCCCACGAGACGACGGCCGCCTCCACCTCCTCTACTTGGGGGCGCTCTCTCGAGAGAAGAACCCGATCGCCGCGCTCGACGTCGCCGCCAAGCTACCCAACGCCGATCTCCGTTTCGTGGGATCGGGAGATGAGCAAACCCGGCTCATGGGGGCCATCGACCGACTTCACCTGAACCAACGTGCGCAAGTTATCGGCTCGGTTGCGAACGTCACGCCCCACCTGGCATGGGCAGACGTGTTGCTGGTCACCTCGCGCACCGAGGGATTCCCCGGGGCCGTGATCGAGGCAGCAGCAGCAGGCGTTCCGACCGTCGGATTCGATGTGGGAGGTATGAGAGAGGCAGTGGTCGACGGACAGACCGGCCTCCTGGTTGCCGCAGACGACATCGATGGAGTCGTCGATGCGCTCAGGGCACTCGACACCGACCGCGACCGCCTCCGTGACTTGGCTCTTGGCGCCCAGACCCGGGTTGCGGAGCAGTTCCTGACGAAGCATGCAATCCGGCGCCATGCCGCGGCATTCACGAGGATCCTCGCTGGGCCAAGACCATGAAAGTCGCCCACCTCACCACCGTCGACATCAGTCTGCGCTACCTCGTGTATCCGCAGCTGACCGCCATCGTCGAGGCAGGCGAAGAAGCACTTGGGATCAGTGCTCCCGGCCCGTGGGTTGCGGAACTGGAGGCAGCAGGGATCAGGCACATTCCTCTGCGTTCGTCGACAAGGGGCATGAACGTGCTCGCCGACTTTCGCGCGGCAGGCGAGCTGTGGCGGATTCTTCGCAACGAGCACGTCGATGTGCTCCACACGCACAATCCGAAACCGGGCCTCTACGGTCGGGTTCTCGGCCGTCTCGCCGGCGTTCCCATCGTCGTCAACACGGTCCACGGTCTGTACGCGACCCCTGATGATCCCTGGTGGAAACGAGCCGTCGTCTACAGCATGGAAGCGCTGGCTTCCCGGTTCTCCGATGCCGAACTCGTCCAGTCGTCCGAAGACGTGGAATTGCTGCGTCGCCTCCGCATCGCCCCGGCGAGACACCTGATCCTCCTGGGCAACGGAGTCGATCTGGATCGTTTCGACCCGTCGCGTTTCCCCGCCGAAGATCGGCTACGGATCCGCGCCGAGCTGGGTATCGACGACGATCAGATCGTCGTCGGCACAGTCGGTCGCCTCGTGGCAGAGAAAGGCTATCCGGAACTTTTCGATGCCTTTGCCGACATCGGCCCACGGGCGGTGCTGTTGTGCGTCGGCCCTGACGACCCGGAGAAGGCCGACGCGCTCCCACGGGACCTCGTCGCACGAGCAAGGGCGTCCGGTGTGAAGTTTCTCGGGATGCGTGCTGATGTGGACCGCCTCTACGCCGCGATGGACATCTTCGTGCTCGCCTCACACCGAGAGGGATTCCCTCGCTCGGCCATGGAGGCGGCCGCCATGGGATTGCCGGTCATCGCCACCGACATTCGGGGCTGCCGAGAGGTGGCCGAAGATGGGCTCAGCGGCTTGCTCGTCCCCGTCCGAAATCCCGAAGCGCTACGGAGCGCCATCATCCGACTCCTGGACGATCCACTTCTGCGAAGAAGCCTCGGCGAACAGGCCAGGTTGCGAGCCGCCGATCGCTTCGACGAACGTAGGGTGGTGGAGATCGTGATGGACACCTACCTGACGGTCGCACGCCGCAAGGATCTGCCATTGATGAGGGAGAGCGGCCGTGTCGTACTTCGCCCCGCCGTGATCGAGGATGCCCCTGCGCTGGCGAGAATGCACAGAGCCGCCATCGGTACCGGCTTCCTCCCCACCCTCGGACTCCGCTTCATGCGACGCCTCTACCGGGCACTCATCGACCATCACGATGCGGTGGTCCTCGTCTTGGATGACAGCGGTCACACGGTTGGGTTCGTCGCCGGTGTTCGCGATGTTGGCGCCTTCTACCGTAGATTCGTTCGACGCCATGGGATCCCCGCGGGGGTCAGCGCGATTCCAAGTCTCCTGAGACCGTCCACGTTGCGCAGGGCCTGGGAGACACTGCGGTATGAGGGTGTTGGAGGGAACGTGCCTGCCGAACTGCTCTCGATGGCCGTCGACGCCGAGAGGCGCGGACGGGGCCTCGGGTACCGTCTCGGCATCGCGTTCCTCGAGGCCTTGGATGCCGAGCGAGTGAGGGTGGTCGTGGGGGCAGACAATGCGGTTGCGGCCGGCGCCTACCGCAAGATGGGGTTCGTCGATGCGGGAGAGCTCGAGGTGCACGCCGGGGAGAGAAGCTTGGTGCTGGTATGGCAGCAGTGATCGCGGCCGCAGTCGCATTCGGGTGGTGTGCCGTTGCCATCAAGATCGGTCCGTCGCTCGGATTCATCGATCGGCCTGACGACACAGGCTTGAAACCACACGCTCGGCCCGCGATCCCCCTGGGCGGCGTAGGCGTGTTCCTCGGCGTTCACATCGCCTTGGCCCTCTCGGGCAGCTTCGATACATCGCTCCTCATTGCCTCCGGCCTGGTACTCGTGCTCGGCTTGATCGATGACCGCCATCCGCTCTCCCCGCTGCTGCGCCTCGGCGTCGAGGCGGCTGCCGGAGTCGTGATCGGGCTGCGGTTCTTCGACGGCATCGGCATTGTCGGCGCCACGGTTTTGGTTGTCATCGCGATCAATGCCGTGAACCTGTTCGACGGACTGGACGGACTCGCCGGTGCGGTCACAGTCGTCACCGGGTTCGGGCTGGCCTGGCTCGGGACAGTGCGAGCGACAGACCCTGCCTTCGGCTTGGCTCTAGCCGGTGCTGCACTCGGATTCCTGCTCCTGAACTGGCACCCGGCGAAGGTGTTCCTTGGAGACAACGGGTCCTATGTCATCGGCGTGTTCCTCGTCTTCGGCATGATCGAGCCTGTGCCCTCGCTGGAACGGCTCGGACCCAACCTGCTGCTGATGGGAGTGTTCGGTCTCGACCTCGGCGCGACGGTGTTGCGCAGGCGTCTCACGGGACACCCGATGTTCGCCGGAGATCGCAACCACACGTACGACCAACTCCATGCGAATGGCGTCTCGATCAGGGCAGTGGCAATGGTCGCAGCGACCGTACAAATGCTGTTCGTGATCGCCGCGGAGACAATCTCTCGAACCGTCCAGGGCGTGGCATCCTGGGTGCTGGCGCTCATCGTCGGGTTGGTAGTGCTTGCGGGGGTCACGGTGGTGGTCGCCCGACAGTCCAGACCTACACCGCCATCGCCTCCACCGGACTCTTCACGCTAGCGCTGGAGCGCACTCTCGATCTCGGTGGCTTGCGCCTGTATCTTCTCGAAAGCTTCACCGACCCCATCCACCGCCTCGAGCGGTAGGTGGCTCCAGATAGGAAGGCTGATCACCTGCCCGGCCAGCCGGTCTGTCACCGGCAGGTCCGCGCTCTCGACGTCGGCGTAGGCCCGCTGACGGTGCACAGGCGGCGAGTAGTACTTGCGGGTCTGGATGCCTTCGGCGCCGAGTGCCGCCACGACCGCATCTCGGCTTGCACCGAATGCCTCGGCATCGAGCAGGATCGTGAAGTCCTTGTAGGAACTGCGTGCGCCGGTCGGTACCTCCTGGAATCCGATGCCGGGAAGGATGCCGAGTACTTCGCGGTAGCGTGTGGCCACCTCGTTGCGATGTGCCACCCGCGCCTCCAGATGGTTGAGCGATGCGAGTGCCATCGCGGCGTGCAACTCGGACAGACGGGCGTTCAGGCCGGCGAAACGCGTGTCGTAGTCGCCGGGGTTCCCATAGTCTCGTGCCGTTCGCAGGTGCTGTGCGAGGGACGCATCGTTGGTGGTGATCAGTCCTCCCTCGGCGCTCGACATGACCTTTGTCGGGGTCAGGGAGAACACTTCTGCCAGCCCGAATCCCCCCAGAGGTCGTTTCACCCCGTCGACGGTCACAGAAGAACCCGCGCCGTGGGCGGCGTCGAAGATGAGGAATGCTCCGGCATCGGCCGCCGCGGTCTCGAGACCGGCGACATCGGCCGGGACCCCCGATACGTGCACACCGATGATCAGCCCGGGGTTCCCGGAGACGTCTTCGGATCGAAGTGTCCACGTGTGAGGGTCGCAATCCGCGAACTGGAGAGGCACGGCATTCCATCGGAGTGCATGGGCGGTCGCGGAGAATGTGAACGAGGGCAACAGTCCCTGCCGGTCGACGTCGAGGGCTTGGACAACCAGCATCAGGCCGGCGGTACAGGAAGAAACTGCGACACAGTGTTCCACCTCGAACGCGCCTGCGGTTCTGTCCTCCAACTCGGCAACCACCGAACCATTGGTCAGTCGGCCTGATTCGATCACCTCGTCAATTGATCTCGAGACGGCTCTCGCGTCTTCGATCGTCGGTCGGGCAAACGCGAGACCGTCGGTGAATGTCGGGTTTCCCCCCAATATCGCCGGCACTCTGCTCATGGCGCAGCTACCTCCTGTGTCTGAACGGCATCTTCGCTCACCGAACCCGCGTCCCAGCCCATTCCTACCAGCAATGCCACCACGAACGGAATCACCTGGATACGTTCTCTCGCCAGGATTCCCAGGTTCAGAAAAGCACTGAACGCGACCGTGAATGCCACGACGTACATGAGAGAGAACACCAGGAAGGGCCGCCGCCTGACGAAGCGAAGATTCGCGAGCATCCGCGGCAACCGCCATACGATCAGGGCGAGCAAGAGCGTTCCCTCGATGCTGCTCAGCATCGCCTGCGCGTTGTGTGCCTCGAAGGGGAACGGACGGAAAAGCACTGTGGCCGCGCCGGCCGGGAACTGCGTGATGCTCCGCACGACCGTTCCGGTCACCGCCGATCCACCTTGCGCCGTACGGCGCTGGATCTCCGTCAGGAACGGGTCGATCTCCTGCGGATCTGGTGTAAGCCCGAGCGTGTGAAGAGCGACGCTCGCCACGGCCAGAAACCCGATGCCCGCTCCCACGATCAGCACCATACGCCTGACTTGCGCCGCGGGGACCGACGGCGCCTTCACCACGAACAGAGCGACCACGAGAGATCCAAGAAGTAGGACGGCGACGTGCGGCCTGATGAGTGCCGCACCGCCCAACCCCAATGCGATGGGCACGATCGGCGCGAGTCGGTAGCTTCCAAGGAGTCTGGCGACGCCGTAGGCCGTCAGTCCGATGAAGAACAGCATGAGCGAGTCCTTGCCGACGCTGGAGGGCCAGAAGATCAGCGAGGGAAGAAACAGCACGGCAACGGAGTATGCCTTGTGATGCGGCAGACCAGATCGTCGATATGCGCTCAGGAGAAGGATCTGTCCCAGGAAGGCGACGGTGGCAAAGATGAAGAAGCCACCGAGGATACTCGGCTTGTAGGGCGTGTAGAGAAGCCCGGCGATGATGGCGACGACCTTCGTACCCGTGGAGCCGCCTCCCGCCTGGGTCAGCGCCGGCACGTTCAGGGAGCGCCATATCTCGGCGAGGGCCAGGCCCCGGTTGTGGTAGCCGACCGCATCCCCAACACCCTGGTAGACCGAGTTGAGGACCCACAGCCGGGCGGCAGCGCCCATGAGTTTCACCAGGAACGCGCCGACGATCAGCGACCTCAGCCAGCTTCCCCGGCGGCGAGCCAGCGCGTCGGCCATGAAGGAGACCAGACCGAACAGCACCATGGTGAGCACGAGCGTGCCCGTTTGAGGCACACCGGCTCCGATCGCGGCAGCGACGATCACCGTCCCGATCGCAACACCCATCCAGATCGATCGCTCGCCCTTCACAGCAGCTCCAGGTCGCTCAACGCCAGATCCCAGCGATCCAGACCCTGCACCTCGAGCGGGCGCAGCGGGTAGCCAACCATCGTCAACGCCGTCACGCCCGGAACGGGCAGGAGCCCGGCGCGTAGGGCCGCCCAGTACTCGCGAGATCCGAACGAGAACCAGCCGGCCATGTACGCGGCCCTGGACACGACGGCGGCTGCCCGAATCGCAGACGATGGATCCGGCCCGAATACATCGGAGAGCACCAACTCCTTCCGGCCACTTCGTACGTTGGGACGTACGACCGCAACGCTACGGTCCTTCTCGATGCCGAAGTATCGAGCAGTCGGATGCTGTTCGAACCGCCATTTGAGGTACCGACTCGTTCGTCGGGTGCGAAACCCTCGCGCCTCCCTATCCACAACCGACAGATCTCGGGCCGGATGAGGGTCGGTAAGGAACTCGGTGGGTTTCGGAACGCCCCCCGGCGTCGTTGTCCATCTGAGGAATCCCAACGATGGGCGCACCATGACTCCGATCTTGCCCACGTCGACCCACCCCATGGATCGGTAGCCTGCACCCGACTTCGGATTGGGCGTGTTGAACACCAGGTCCACGTTATCGTCGCGAGCCGCGTCGAGCGCGCTCAACGTGAGCTTGCGAAAGATCCCCCTTCGCTGGAAACCAGGGTGTGTTGCCGTGTCGACGGCTCGCACACACCGGAGCGTCTCACCGCCAGGTGTCACGAGCTCCCACCGCATGAAGGCGCGTAGGCCTGCAATGACACCCTCGGACTCCGCAACCAGGATGATCGAACGTCCGAACGGATTGAGGAAGTGCTTCCACGCGAAGAGATCACTCGTCCTCTTCAAGATCGCGGTCTCCCCCAAAGCCAACCTCATGGTCTCGAGGACCGGAGGCAGGTCCCGATCCTCGAATGGGCGCACCGCTATCTCAGCCATTCGCTACGTCCTCGTAGATGTTCTCGAATGCCGCGACCATCGACTGCAGACTGTATTCGGTGACCACCAGCGATCTCGCGGCCGTTCCGAGCTCCGTCCGCAGCTCGGCATTCCCCAGGAGCTCGGCTACTGCTTCTGCAAGAGCCACAGCATCACCAGGCGCGACGAGCAGGCCGGTTTCTCGGTCCCGTATGACGGCAGGCACACCACCCACTCCGGTTGCCACGATGGGCTTCTGCAGATACATGGCTTCCAGAATCGACACCGGGAGACCCTCGACATCCGAAGGATTGACATACACGTCGGCGGCGGCGATGAAATCGAGTGCGTCCGCCCTTCGCCCCACGAAGTGAAGAGAGTCGGCGACCCCGGAGCTCTCTGCGAGCCGCCGATACCGATCCAGATCTCCCGGGTACTTCTCTCCACCGACTGAGACAACAGCGCAGTCCGGGAAACGCTTCGTCAGAAACGCCACGGCACGAGTCAGGGTATCGTGTCCTTTGCCGGGGCGAACATTCCCCACGTGGACGATCATCGGCCGGCCCTCATCAATCCCCAGCTCCGATCTTGCACCTTGACCGTTGAGCTTCTCGACATCCACCGACACCCCATTCGATATCACGATCGGTGTCGGACCTGGGTACCCCACCAGAGAGTCCGCGACCGCCTGAGAGACTGCCGTGACGGCATTGTTGCGACCGTAGGTCAGTCTGTTGGCCACTTGTGTCAACGGCCGGTACGAGCTCGCGAGATTGTGTTCGGTGTAGACGATCGGAACACTGCTGACAAGCCGTGCAGCAATGCCGACCGAGGGCGAGTGGGCGTGAACCACATCGGCACGGAGATTCCTGATGAGCGTACGCATGTGCAGGAGACTCGTCGGCGACAACCCGCGCTCACCACCTATGCACATCGTGGGGACACCCTGGGTTTCCAGGTCCGCAACGAGGTCGCTCTTCCACGGCAACACATACGCTACGTGGTATTCGTAGCGGTCCCGATCCCAGAACCGGGCGCCCTCGGCCACAAGTCTCTCCGCCCCACCGATCCCGAGCCCCTTGATCAAGACGAGGATCGTGCTTCGCGCTCGCAACGACGCTACCCGAGCCCCTCTAGCTGGTCCATCAAGTCTTCCAGGCCCCGCGAGAACGGCATCTCGGCCTTCCAACCAAGCAGACTCCTTGCTCGCTCGGCGGATACGAGTGCAGGCGGTACATCACCGGGTCGTGGCTCACCGAAGCGAAGGTCGGTCGGGTATCGGGCCACGACCAGCTCCGCGAGTTCTCTGATCGACACGAGGTCGGGCGCGACGATATTGACGGTAGTCCCCCGGATGTCGGACCGGCACGCGAGCGAGAAAGCACCTGCGACGTCCGAAGTGTGAGTGAACTGGCGCCCCTGTGAGCCATCACCTTGAATCGTGATCGGCTCCCCTTGTTTCGCGCGATCGATGAAGATCCGGAAAACCGAATTGGGTCGGAGCCCCGGGCCGTACGAGGTGCCCAGGCGAAGCGAGATCACAGGAGTATCCCGTAGGTGATCTGCGGCGAGAAGCAGTTGTTCGCCTGCGAGTTTGGTGATGTTGTACGGATGATCGGGCCGGCACGGGTGGTCTTCGTCCATTGGCTGATACTGCGGCTGCCCGTACACCTCCCATGTCGACGCATACACGATCCGGGCGTCTGACTCTCCTGCGGCCAGCGCGATGTTGGCTGAGCCCGTGACGTTCACTTCCGCGGCCAACTCGGGATGCTCCGCCGCGAGGTAGACGTCGCCGATGGCGCCGATGTGGCACACGACATCCTGACCCCTCACCGCGTCGCGTACCGTATCGAGATCGCGCAGGTCGCCCACAATCGAACGGACGTCTCCGTTTTCGGATCCCACCTGATCGAACACCGCGACTTCGAAGCCGTCTGCCAGAAGTCGCCGGGTGACATGTTTTCCCAGAAACCCGGCCGCGCCGCTGATCAAAACTCTCATCGGTCCTCCCTGTCTCCCCGAAGACGTTCCCCCGTTGGGTCATCCGGCCTATGGCGCATTCGCGCTCTCCGTGGTAACTTACACCAGAGCCGTAAAGATGCAAGTGGGCGGAGAGGACGCTGGGAGGCGCTTCGGGCTAGTTCACTGATCGGTCGGAATGACGCATGGGCGCGTCTGATGGCACGATCGCACAGCCTGGTCCTTCTCTTCCTACTAATGGAAGGGCAGAATGTCAGCTGGGGAGCCAAATGGCCCGTTCGAGAAGGTGCCGTGGAGGACGCTTCTCGCTCAAAAGGCTTCGCGCGTTCGGGCCGACATCTCCTTCGCGATAACCGACGCAGTCATCGTCGTCATCGCATACGCCGCTGCTCAACTTCTGGCATTCATCGACGTGAAGGGGCTGTCCGAACGCTGGTGGCACGGATTCCTGGTCGCCTTGCCTGCGATTCTCATCATTCATCTCACGGCGAACCTGGCGTTCGGCACCTACGGGCACGTCTGGGAATTCGCGAGTGTCGAAGAGGCCATGCGCATCGTGGCTTCCGTCGGAACCGCCGCAGGCTCGTTGTTCGTCCTCATCTTCGTGTACCGGCTCACGGGAGCCCAGGGACCGATCCCCTACATGGTGCTTGCAGCCGGTGCGATGCTCACCCTCGGCGGTATGGGGGCGGTGAGGTTCCGTTCCAGAGTGTTTTCGTTCAAGCGCGGCGCAACGGTCGCCGACCGCCCGCGCACTCTGGTGGTGGGAACCAGCCAGGCCGCCGTCGATCTCGCCCGCAGAGGCCCGACGGAACCGCACCCCGTGCACGTCATTGGTTTCGTGAGCACGAACGGCCAACCGTCCTTGAGGAAGCTGGCCGGTCTCGGCGTCCTGGGCAATCTCGAGGACCTGCCGGAGATCGTCTCCTGGCTCGAGGTCGATCAGATCGTGATCGCGGAGAACCTGGGCGACGAGGCACTACGTAGTCTCGTCGACCGATGCATCAGCATCGACGTCCGACTACGTATCTTGCCCGACGTGGACCAGGTCCTCAGCGGCAACGGTGCCGTGCGGGATATCCGCGACCTCGAGCTCGCCGACTTGCTGCCTCGCCCTGCCGTGTCCACCCGACTCGACGAGGTGGCACGCATCCTGACCGGCAAATGCGTCCTCGTAACCGGGGCCGGAGGGTCGATCGGTTCTGAGATCGTTCGCCAGGTGCAAGCCTTCGCCCCGAGCCGGATCATCGCTCTCGACAACGATGAGACCCACCTCCACAACGCCCTGATGCGATGGCATGATTCGTCTATCGAGCCCGAGGTCGCGCTGTGCGACATCCGGGACGAGGCTGCTCTGGCACGGCTCTTCGCACAATCCAGACCACACATCGTGTTTCACGCGGCCGCTCACAAGCATGTGCCAATCCTCGAGGCGTGCCCTGCCGAAGCGATCAAGACCAACATCATCGGAACCGGGAACGTTCTCCGATCCGCCCAGCAGGCAGGGGTGGAGAGGTTCGTATTGATCTCGACCGACAAGGCCGTCGATCCGACCAGTGTGATGGGCGCATCGAAGCGCGTCGCGGAGATGATGCTGCAGACCGCCGCGGCCGCTCACGGCGGGGTCACCAGGTACTCGGCCGTTCGATTCGGCAACGTTCTGGGGAGTCGCGGCAGTGTGATTCCCACCTTCATGTATCAGATCCAGCATGGCGGACCGGTCACCGTCAGCGATCCAGAGATGGAGCGCTACTTCATGACAGTCGGTGAAGCCGTCGAACTGGTGCTGCAGGCATCCGCGCTGGCCGAGGGCGGCGAGGTCTTCGTCCTCGACATGGGCAAGCCGGTTCGTATTCTCGATCTTGCTCACCGCATCATCCGGCTTGCAGGCCTGGTCCCGGGGCGGGACATCGAGGTGGTCATGACCGGTGCGCGACCCGGTGAGAAGCTCCGAGAGGTCCTGTCCACCTCTCCGCTACTGCCCGGCCCTCACCCGAAGATCAACAAGGCAGAGCCTGGCCACGCTGGAGCGATCACCTTGATGGATTCGGTGGCTCTGTTGCGTGATCTAGCCGAGAATGGAGACGATGAGGCGATCCACGAAATGCTCCATAGCCTCACATCTCGAACCTGGACCGGCGATGAAGTGATCTCGTTGGAACAGACGGGGCGGCGAGCACCCCTCAGGCCCGCATAGGGTCGATCGTGAGCGTCACAGTGCGGAATCGCCAGCCAGAGGAAGGTCGCGGTTGACCACGGAATGGCTTCTCTCCCAGCCCCGAGTAGCCGAACTGCTCGGATGTGACTCCGGCCGATTCGGGTCCGATCAGTTGTGAGTACCGGGCGAATCATCCGAGTGGCGGCAAAGACTGCATTCACCCTGGTCGACCCGTTCCTAGGCCCGTTTCCTGGTCCCAGGGTCCTCATCTATCACCAGATCGGTACGGACCTCGGCCGCGAGATGGAGATCTCCACCGAGGTGTTCCGCAGACAACTCGATTGGATGACCGCCCAGGGTGAGATCGTCGACCTCCCGACCGCCATCGAGCGCCGAGGCGAGCAGGATGCCCATAGGCTCTTTGTCCTCACCTTCGATGATGGCTTCGAGGATGTCTACCTGAACGCGTTTCCCCTCCTCGCAGACCGCGGCCTTCCGTTCACGCTGTATCTCACGACCGAGCCGATCGAGACGGGGAGCCCGCTCGATCCACGGTACCCTGCCGCTCGGCCCCTCACCTGGGAACAGGTGAACGACATGATCGCGTCCGACCTCGTCACGCTCGGTGCCCACACCCACGCCCATCTGGATCTTCGCCACCTATCCCCTGAGGCGATCGCCGAGGAGCTGGACACATCCAACCGGCTGATCACGGAACGCACAAGGCAGCCGCCTCGTCATTTCACCTACCCATGGGGATGGTGGTCACCCGCCGCCGATTCGCTCGTGCGAGAGCGATACGAATCGGCGACCGTCGGGGGAGGCGGACCGATTCTGTCCACGACCGATCCGTACCGGATACCCCGGCTCCCCATCCAGAGGAGTGACGGGTTGACCTTCTTCAGGCACAAGATTCGGCGTGGCGCCCGTGCGGAGTACGCGGTCAGGCGCAGACTTCGAAGGGCGGAGTCGTACGACCAGAGTTCTCGTTCAACCAACCCGGCACTGTTCCTGATCAACTCACTCGACCAGGGTGGCGCTGAACGATCGTTGGTTGAACTCGTCCCTGCGCTCCGCGCCGCCGGCTACCCGGTGCTGATCGTTTGCCTCAAAGCCACTGAAGGAAGCCTCACGGACGAGGCCCGTTCCAGTGGGGCGGAGGTCATTGCGCTCCGTTCTCGCAGTTGGGCAGGGTGGCTCGTCGAGGTCCGTAGGCTCCTCCGCGACCGTCGTCCTTGCCTCGTCCACACGACCCTATTCGAGGCGAACATGCTCGGTCGACTCGCCGCCATTGGAGCCGGTACCCCGGTTGTGATGAGCCTGGTGAACACGCCCTACGATTCGATCCGGCTCGAGGACAGCAATGTTCGGCCGTGGAAACTGGGCTTGATCCGGCTGGTCGACGGGTGGACGGCCCGGCATCTCGTCGACCGTTTTCATGCGATCACAGACGCCGTGAAGACCGCCGCCGTGCGTGATCTGCGCATCGATCCGGGGGCGGTTACGGTGATTCCCCGTTCCCGGAGTAGGGAACGCCTAGGAGAACCGGGTCTGGAACGTCGCCACAGTGTTCGCACTGGTCTCGGCCTGCCTGACGATGCGTTTGTGCTCCTGAACGTCGGTCGGCAGGAATACCAGAAGGGCCAGCGGTATCTGCTGGAAGCAGTTGCCGAGTTTCGAAGAGAACGCCCCGAGACAGTGGCTCTGATCGCCGGCAGGGAAGGAAACGCGACTCGCGACCTCGAGGCTCTCCATGGAAGGCTGGCCCTTGGGGATTCGGTGCGATTCCTGGGCCAGCGAGAGGATGTCGGTGACGTGCTCTCCGCGGCGGATGTCTTCGTCTTCCCATCACTCTATGAAGGGCTGGGCGGAGCGCTCCTCGAGGCAATGGCGATGGGCCTTCCGATCGTTGCGTCCGACCTGCCGGCGATCCGAGAGGTTCTCGGGGGGGCAGACGACGCTACCCTCGTGGCACCCGGTGATGTCGGCTCCCTCATTCGAGGAATCCAGGTTGCCGCCGGTCGCGGTCTACGGCATCCGTCCAGGTCGTTGCGTACTCGCTTTGATGAGCACTACTCGGAGCACCATGTGATGGCCCAGATGGTTGGCTGGCTACGCGAGGAGGCGATCAAGTGACCGAGCCTGTGAGAGCGCGAAGAGAAACCACACGACTCTCCGTGGTGGCGGTCATCGTGACATTCAGCGCACCTGATGACCTGCTCGCCTGTGTGAATGCGCTGCGGAGCCAGACCCGTCGACCCGATCAGATTCTGGTGATCGACAACGCGGGAACGCCTGCCGCTCACACGATTCTGTCTGGGATTTCTGGCGTCGACGTCCACACGATGCCCGCCAACACCGGGCCCGCCGGCGGTTTCGCCGCTGGTTTCCAGCTCTTCAGTGCCGGCCGTCACGACTTCATATGGGCGATGGACGATGACGTGATCCCCGATCCCCACTGTCTCGAAGCCCTCCTGTCGGATCACGAATCTGATCCAGCAAGGCTGTACCTCAGGCCCGTCATTCGGGGTCCGAACGACGAGACAATCACATGGCCAGGGTGGTATGGAGTCCTGATCGGACGCCACGCAGTCGAGTCGGTCGGACAACCGTGGCCCGACTGGGTCTGGTTCTACGAGGACACCGACTACCTGCAGCGTCGGCTCCCAACAGCAGGATTCGAGCGGTTTCAGTCTCGGACCGCCACGGCTGTCCACGTGATGAGCAGAAGAGCAGATCACAAACCGGGCTGGAAGCTCTACTACGAGACCAGGAACGCCATCTACTACAGGCTTCGCGTACAACGCGGCCAGCGTTGGCAAAAACTGGTCCGCACGCTGGCCAAGACGGCCCTCCGAATTGCGGTCAAAGAGGACGACAGGTGGCACAAGGCCACCCTCTTCTGTCGTGGCATGTGGGATGGGATTCGAGGCAGAATGGGTATCACGGTCGCTCTGCCGACGAGGGTCGCCTCAGATGTCTAGACACGGACGCTGCTGGTGCGTTGCTGAACGACCGTGGCCGATCTCCGGGGGCCTCTTTCGGGATCAGCAAGCGGGGCGTCGCGAAGAGACGGGTGCAGTCGCCGATCCGAGTGCCCTATCCGCCGTGTTCTCGGGGTATCCCATCGTTCTCTATCCTCTCGACCGATGATCTTCGGAAAGGCGCGGTTGCATGTTTAGCAAGGTTCGGTATCTCCTGGCCTTGACACGGCTGAGCCGTTGGGTGATCGTCGTGGTGTTGTCTCTGATCGTCAGCGGCCTCGAGGCCATCGGGGCGGCCCTGGTGCTCTTCCTCTTGCGGATGATCTCGGACCCGGAGAACGGGATGACGCTCCCCGTCATCGGCGATCTGCGTTCGCTTGGCAGCGAAATGAGCGATCGGACGCTGACTCTGGTGATCCTCGGGTCAATCGGCCTGTTCTTTCTGATCCGCGCCCTGGCCAAGATCCTGCAGACCTACGTCCAGCAAAGGGTCATCCAACAGGCGGGTCTGCGACTGTCGACCAAGCTGGTGGAGGGCTACCTGCGAATGCCATACGTGTGGCAATTGAAGAGGAACTCGGCAGAGTTGATCAGAAACGCACACCAGGCAGTCAATCGACTGGTCACCCAGGTATTCCAGCCTTCGGTTTCGCTCGTATCCCAGTCGATGCTGCTGCTCATGCTGCTGGCCGTGCTGATCCTGGCATCCCCTCTTGCGACCGCTCTCGCCATCGCCATCATCGGCCCTACCGTCTATCTGCTGACGAAGTCGGTGCAGCCTTCGATGAAGAGACTCGGTCGAGTCGCGCACGTGACCGTTCGCAACTACTTCGCCGTACTCCAGGAGAGTCTCACGGGAATCCGCGACGTCAAGCTGCTCGGCCGGATTCGCTACTTCGCCCGTCGTTTCAGCTCGGAACGTGCCGCGTATGCGAAAGCCAACTACCTTCAGAGAACCATGGCGCAGGTTCCGAGCGTGCTCATGGAGTTCTCTCTCCTGCTGTTCATCCTCGTGTTCTTTGCCATGACTGTTACGCGCGGAGGATCGGTGACCGACGCCCTGCCGGTGCTCGGACTGTTCGCCTACGCAGGACTGCGGCTCCAGCCGTCATTGCAGACGATCATCCAGGCGGTCACGAATCTCAAGTTCGCGTCCGCGCCGGTTGACGACCTGTATGCCGACCTCACGGAGTTGGAGAGCTCCGGTACGACCAAACATTCGAAGTCGCCGGATCCTCTGCCGTTCGAACAGGAGATCCGCATCGACTCGGTGTCGTTCACATACGACGGGTCGCCCGAGGCAGCACTGACCGGTGTGAACTTGAGCATCGCACGGGGCGAGTCCGTCGGCATCTGCGGGCCCACGGGAGGAGGCAAGTCGACCTTTGTCGATCTCCTGGTGGGACTCCTGCAACCCACCAGCGGCGAAATCCGGATTGACGGAGCGCAGCTCACCGACTCCACCGAGGCATGGCAGGCGAACCTCGGGGTGGTGTCGCAAATCGTATTCCTCCTGGACGACACGTTGCGACGAAACGTCGCATTCGGAATGCCAGATGACGGAATCAACGATGCACGCGTGCGAGAGGTCATCGCCCTGGCGCAACTGGCCGACTTCGTGGATTCTCTCCCGGACGGCCTCGAGACCCGCATCGGGGAACGTGGGACACGGCTGTCGGGGGGGCAACGACAGCGGGTGGCCATCGCCAGAGCACTGTACAGAGACCCGGCTGTGTTGATATTCGACGAGGGAACGTCTGCACTCGACTCCATCACCGAAGCCGAGCTGATCGGCACGCTCGAGAGACTCAGCAGCGATCGAACGGTGATCACGATCGCTCATCGCCTCACAACCATCAAGAACGCGGATCGTATCGTGGTCATCGAAGGGGGGAAGATCACCGGCATGGGGACCTTCGCCGAACTGGCACGGAAGCACCCGTTCTTGTTGGAGGCAAACCCATAGCGGCGCCAATGCGCGACCGGCGACGACTCCCCTAGAGTTCGCCCGTGGAAGCGGCAACGATTCGGGTCTTCTCGAGCCCCGAGTTCCTCACGGCGATAGTCGTCGGCTCCATCATCCTCGCCGCGGGCATGATCGCGTCGCTCCTGCTGCGTCGGCGCGCCATGCCCATCGCCGGAGTGCTCATCGCAGGCGGCTTTCTCACGGCTCTCTCCATCTCCTACGAGGTCACCCCTGCAGTCTGGGCAGGCTCCGGACTCCTCGTCGCCGCCGGTCTGCTCGGCTCCTGGAGCAGGTTGGGACGGGTGCTCGGGTTCCTACTCGCCTTTGGCGGAGCATGGGTGATCTCTGTGGCGGTCCGCGACGCCAATCCCTCAGGAAGGTTGCCGGTCGGAGAACTCGTGCCATGGTCCCCCTGGTACGTGCTGGTCGGCATCCCGCTGATCGGAGTACTCATCTCGGATTTCGATCGCAGGAACGGTGGCCCGTCTGTTCCTCTCTTGGGCATCACCGTGCTCGGGTTGTTCTTCCTCGTACCGGACACCGAACTGGCGCTGGTTCTTCTCGGCGTCGCCCTGCCTGCCGTGCTGCTTGGATGGCCGTGGCCGGCCGCCCGACTCGGGTCGCCGGGGGCCTATGCCGTGACGGGAGTATTGCTCTGGGCGGCCGCCATTGATGGTCGCGGCATCCCGGCAACGCTGATCGTTGTGGTTGCCTGTTTCGGATTGCTTGTGATCGAGCCGTTGGTTCGACTGGCTATGCGATCACGCCACCGGCACCAACCGCCCCGCTGGTTTCTCCCGACAGCCGTCATTCAGCTCGCAACGGCCGCGGCGTCTTCCCGGCTGCTTCCCACCGGGGTGACGCTCGCACAGGCAGCTGTGTTCACTGCCGGGCTCCTGATTGCTTCTGGAGCGTTGTTCATCCTGCTCCTTCTCGTTCTCTCGAAGGTCGGACGGGATCGGTCAGCCCAACTGCCGACAGGACGTTGAAGCGACGGCCTGGCGCCGAGAGATCTGCCTGAGTTTCCGGGTGTCGTCCGCGGCGACGCATCACCGGGACAAGACGAACTGGTCGATCAACTCACCATCGACACCGACGACATCGACGCTGAACATCTTGCCGACCTGGCTGATTGCCAGGAAGTGATGCTCGGCGGCACCCGCGAGCCGCTCTGGATGTTCCTCCGGGCAATCCTCCAACGCGTCCACGCTCTCGCCTCCGCCACCCGTGACCACGTAGGTCACACGCTCGAACTCGAACCGCTGGTAGTTGGAATCGTGGCCCGATAGGACTGCCACCACACCGGCGTCTGCGAACTTCGGCGCCCAGCGACTGAGCACTGATGCAGTGTCGCCCTGCGACGAGCATGCCAATGCAGGATTGTGCTCGGCGACGATCAACGCGCCGACGAGCGCGTCCAGTTGCTCGTCCAGCCAATGCTCCTGTGCCAGGTCACCGATCTGAGTGGAATCGAGGATGATGATCGTGGCGTTACCCCAGTGATAGGTGGCCCAATGCGGCGGGTCATTGAACGCCGTGTTGATGACGTCCGGACGCTGGACGTCATTGGTTCCCCACGTCACCCATACCGGGATGCCGGACTCCGCCAACCATCCGTACGGCTCCGTCCAGGTCGCGTCGATGTCGCTGGTGTACAGATAGTTGCCGGTGGTCAGTAGCGCCGCCACATCGTGAGTCGCCGCCCACTGACGCATTGCATCGGCGACCTCGTACTCGTCACTCGTGCCCGTTCCGAAGTCGCCGACTACCAGCAACTCCCCGATCGGAGAAGTCGTGGTGGTCGTGCCGGGTGGGACCGAAGAGGATGTGGTCGTGCTCGGAGAAGGTGTGGAGGTCGACGTCGCAGATGTCGATGATGTGGTGACAGACAACTGGCCGGCCGATGTGCCATCACACGCCGCTGCAATCAGAATCACTGCCACCAAGAGGCCGGTCTTGCTCACCGATCCAGTATGGTCCCCGGGCGCATCCATGACGAGCAGAGACGACCGCTGAGCTCGAGTTGGTGTCGACGTCGGTGCCTCTTCGCACCGCTCACAGTCTCGTCACTGCCGGCCGGACCTGGTACAGATAGCAGTGACGAAACGTGGCGAGAAGGAGGCCCCCATGCACAGCCGACAGCTTGGAAGGACAGGGATCTCCGTTTCCGAAATCGGGTTCGGAGCATGGGCGATCGGCGGGAGCTGGGGTCCGGTCGACGACGACACGTCCCTTGCTGCGCTCCACAGTGCCATCGACGCAGGGGTCACCTTCGTCGACACCGCCGACAAGTACGGCGACGGCCGCTCGGAACGTCTGATCGGGACGCTGCTGCGCGATCACCCTGACCTCGTCGTCGCGACCAAGGCCGGCAGGATGCTCGATCCCCACACGGCGGATGGGTACACGGCTCCGAATCTCGAGCGGTTCGTGGACCGCAGCCTCCGGAATCTCGGAGTGGAAACCGTCGGTATTCTCCAACTGCACTGCCCCCCGACCGACGTCTACTACCGACCGGAGGTCTTCGAAGCCCTCGACGATCTCGTCCATCGAGGGAAGATCCGCCACTACGGGGTGAGCGTCGAACGGGTTGAGGAAGCTCTCAAAGCGACCGAGTTTCCAGGGGTCGAGACGGTGCAGATCATCTTCAACATCTTCCGGCAGCGCCCTACGGAGTTGTTCTTCGCCGAAGCCGCACGTCGGAACGTTGGCGTCATAGCCCGTGTGCCGCTTGCCAGTGGACTCCTCACCGGAAAGATGCGGCCGGACACCGAGTTTCCCGAAGGTGACCATCGCCGGTTCAATCGCCACGGGGAGCAGTTCGACGTCGGTGAGACGTTCGCGGGTGTTCCCTATGAGATCGGCCTCGCGGCAGTCGAAGGACTCCGGGCTCTCGTGCCGTCGGGCATCACGATGGCACAGTTCGCGCTCAGGTGGATCCTCATGTTCCCCGCGGTGTCCACCGTGATCGCCGGAGCGAAGACGCCGGCTCAGGCGCTCGACAATGCTGCGGCGAGTGCGGTCCCGCCGCTCTCCGCGGACACCATGAAGCACGTACGCGACGTCTACGAGCGATTCATCAAGGAACACGTCCACCAGCGGTGGTAGGGGGCCGCGTCCGTGGACTCCACACATCGTAGATTCGCGGTCCGGCTCCCTGCCATCTGATGGGCCAGACCCCGGGCTGGAGCCATCCACCCTCGACAAGGAGGCGGTGATGTGGTACCACCATCCCTTGCCCATCGAGAAGTAGCAGCCGATGACGCACACTCAGCCCAGGGAGAGGCTCGAGACGGCCAAGCGGATTGTCATGAAAGCCGGCAGCAAGGTGCTGGTCCAGAAGACGGGCCGTCCGAACCGTCGACGCGTGAAGTTGCTGGTCGACGAGATGTCGGGTTTCCAGAACGGGGGCGGCGAGATCGTGTTTGTCTCGTCAGGCGCCATCGCCACAGGACTCGATGCGCTGGGCATGGAATCCCGGCCCAAGGCGATGCCCGACCTCCAGATGGCGGCGGCGGTCGGCCAGATTCGCCTGATGAGCCTCTACGACCAGCTCTTCGATCAGAACAAGTGTGCCATCGGTCAGGTCCTGCTCACGCAGCGATCCACTCCAATCTGGCCATTGCGAGGGCCATGCAGAAGGGCGGCAAGACACGTGGGCTGCCCGACAACGCCATTCAGCTGATTCCCACAACCGATCGTGAAGCCGTCAAGATCCTGTGCCGGATGACCGACTACCTCGATTTGATCATCCCCCGTGGTGGTGAAGGTCTGATCCGGGCCGTGCCAGAGATGTCGCTCGTCCCTGTCATCAAGCACTACAAGGGCGTCTGCCACACCTACGTCGACGCGAGCGCTGATCTCGATATGGCACTGAGGATCGCCGAGAACGCCAAATGCCAGCGTCCGGGCGTCTGCAATGCCATGGAGACGCTGCTCGTCCACAAAGAGATTGCTTCACGATTCCTGCCGGCAATGGGAGAAGTCTTCGACATGCGCGGGGTAGAGATGCGCGGCGACGAAAGCGTTTGCAGACTGATTCCGTCCGCAACCCCGGCAACCGAGGACGATTGGCGCGAGGAGTACCTCGACCTGGTGCTGGCCATCAAGGTGGTCGACGACATCGACTCGGCGATCGCCCACATCAACTCGTATGGGACAGGTCACTCAGACGCAATCATCGCTGAGAACGAGACGGCCGCGGAGGCGTTCCTTGCCGAAGTCGACTCCGCAACCGTCTACGTGAACGCCTCGACGCGTTTCACCGACGGGGCCGAGTTCGGCATGGGCGGAAATCGGAATCAGCACCGACAAGCTGCACGCACGCGGTCCGATGGGCCTCGAAGAGTTGACTTCCTACAAGTTCGTCATCCACGGCAAAGGGCAGATCCGCGGGTAGGTCCGTGATCCTGTCTCGGTCCCTCACCCTCGCTTCCAGCTACCCGAGCTCTGCGTTCGCCCCTCAGGCGACGACAACCTCAGTCCTTGGGTCGCCCGAACGTTGTGGAGGAGCCTCAGAGAGTAGGGTGTCGGCGGAGTGGGAGACCGAGAGCTTCGAGTGAGGTTGAGATGAAGAAGGTTCGATGGGGCATTCTCAGCACGGCAGACATCGGCATGTCCAAAGTGACGCCGGCTATTCAGAACGCCCGGAACGCCGAGGTTGTGGCGATTGCTTCCAGGGACGGGGGTCGCGCTGCCGCAGCGGCCGCACAACTTGGGATCCCGACCTCCTACGGGTCGTACGAGTCGCTGCTCGATACAGAGGATGTGGACGCGGTCTACATCCCGCTACCGAACGATCTCCACGCCGAGTGGACGATGAAGGCCGCAGCCGCGGGCAAGCACGTGCTTTGCGAGAAACCGCTTGCGATGACGGCGGCGCAGGCCGAGGAGATGGTGGCTGTCTGTGCCGAGGCGGGGATCAAACTCGCCGAAGCGTTCATGTACCGTCACCACCCGACCTGGGTCGAGGCAGTGCGGCTGCTGCGGTCTGGTGCAATCGGCGAGCTCGTGGCGGTGCAGAGCTGGTTCAGCTACTTCAACGACGACCCGGCCAACATCCGCAACCGTGTGGACAATGGTGGTGGAGCTGTCATGGATATCGGTTGCTACAACATCAACCTCTCGCGGATGCTGTTCGACGGCGAGCCGATCACGATCACCTCCACGGTACATCGAGATCCGGTGATGGGTATCGACACGCTCACCTCAGCCGTCCTCGAGTTTCCCGGCGGTGGGCAGTCCGCGTTCACATGTGCCATCCGATCCGAGCCGTACCAACGGGTCCAAATCGTCGGTAGTGAAGGTCGCATCGAGATCGAGATCCCGTTCAACATCCCGTGGGATCGGGAGACCCGGATCTTCGTGACGTCGGGGGGTGAGCCGCCGGTGGCGCCGGCGACCGAAACCATCACGTTCCCTGCCGCGAACGCCTACACGATCGAAGCCGAACTCTTCGGTGAAGCAGTGCGTAGCGATGGCGCCTATCCGGTCCCGCCGGAGGACGCGATCGCGAACATGCGCGTGATCGACGCAATCTTGGATCGTTAGACGCCGATCAAATACGGCAACCGGACCCGGACAGTGGTGTGCCCTATTCGTGGAGATGCTGGAAATCCGCCTCCGTCGCTTCACCCGGCTGCTTGCCCATGATGATCATCGCCAGCACCTCATCCATCGTCACATCGCTCTTGTTGACGGTACCGACGAGCTTGCCGGTCAACATCACGCTGATCCGGTCCGCCAAGTCGAACACGTCGTGGATGTCGTGGCTGATCAGAAAGATCCCGATTCCCTCCGCTTTCAGCTGCTTGATCAACTCACCGACCTGTGCTGTCTCGGCCGGGCCCAGAGCCGCTGTCGGCTCGTCCATGATCAAGATTCGAGCGTTGAAGTACACGGCCTTGGCAATCGCGACCGACTGGCGTTGGCCACCGGAGAGGGAAGCGACCGGGACCTTGAAGTTGGTGAACTTGGGGTTGAGTCGTTCGTCGGTCTGACCGTCCGCCACGAATTCCGCCATCTGGCCAGGGCCGTGATGGAAGGGGTCGCCTTCGGGCTGAGGGACTCGGTGGAGTTGATTCGAACGATGACCCCTCTCGAAGAGATTCGGGCGTCCGGCGGCGGCTCGGCCAGTGCACTGTGGCTCCAGATCATCGCGGATGTGATAGGGGCGCCCGTGCGCGTCGCCAACACTCCGGAAGGAGCCGCGTACGGTGCCGCCGTGCTCGCTGCCACAGGAGACGGAGCGTTCGCGTCAGTCGACGAGGCGTGTGGCGCCGCGGTCCGTCTCGGCCGGCCGATCGATCCCGGCGAGAACGTCGCTGTGTATCAGAACGCCTACAGGTCGTATCGTGACCTGTACCCGGCACTCCAGCCGCTGTTCGGACGGCTGACAGATCTGGACGGCTGATCGCCTGGACGGGCCACACGCAAGCGATCTCCAACGCCGAATCGCGCTGGTTTCGGTCGGCGCCAAGTGAAGGACCGCCCCCCGAAAGCAGCGCCGTCTCGCGTGCGGGTCTACAGAGACCGCTCTCTGACGACCGTGGCGACATCGAGCCGCTGCACCGCGCGCAGCACGGGACGCTGCGAGACGAGTGCGGCAATGATGATCGCTATAACCGTGAACACGTAGGTGGTCGGTCTGATATACAGGTCCCACTTGAACAGGTCGCTCGAGTACACGGCGAGCCCGTAGTACGCGAACACGTAGCCGAACAGCAGGCCTGGAATCACCCCGATCAGGGTCAGCAGCACGTTCTCGGCGGTGAGCAGCCTGGAAATCGTACGTCTGGCGATTCCACCGGCACGCATCATGGCCACTTCGGACGCCCGTTCGGCGATGTTGGCCGAGATCGTGTTGTAGATCAACGCAAAAGCCATGATCCCGCCCAGGGCGAGCATGATCCCGACGAATGCGTAGAACAGGCCCATGTACTGCCTGGCCATCGACTGCAGCGCCTGCGAGTCGATGAACGCAGCGACCGATGGAAGGGCGCTCAGATCGTTGCGCATCGTCTCCGGTTGAGCGCTCGGCGTGTAGGTCAGGTACACGGTGTTGGCGACGTTGGTGCCGCCGGCGAGCGTGGTGAGCTCCGGAAGCGACATGTAGGCGTAGGTACCAAGGGGTTCGTCGACAAAGCCTGCGACCGTTTGGGTGGTGTGAATGTTCACGTCGGGAACGTCGATCGTCACCGTGTCCCCCACCTTGATGCCCAGGTCCTTCTCGAGAGAAGTCCCGAGAAACACACCGCTCTGCGGCAGCGGAACGTCATGACCGCCGACGAGGAAGCTGTGCAGGTTCGTGTTCGGCTGGAAGCCGAGCAACTCGGTGTGGTACTGCGATGTTGCAGACTTGATACTCGCCGAGAGGTCGGCGACCGCTTCGGCGTGCGCGACGCCGGGTTCGGCCGCGATCTTCGAAACGGCATCGGGTGTCGCCTGACCGGTCAGATAGACCTGTGCGTTCTGACGATTCACCTCGTCGAACTGGCGGTTGAGCAACACCTGAGTCGAGTCGATCATGCCCCAGAACGTGAGGATCAACGTCACCGCGAGCACCACTCCGATGACCGTCGAGATCGTACGGTTTCGGTTCCTTCCGACGCCCCGCAACACCGACTTCCAGCGAGCGGGAAGCCTGCGCAGCGGTGGCAGCACACGCTCGACCCAGGTCGCCCCACCTTTGCCTGCAGGCACCAACCCTCGCATCGCCTGTGCAGGTATGAGCTTGGCAGCCCGCATGGCCGGTGCCAGAGCTGACAGCGCTCCCGCGACGAGCGCGAACACGACGCCGATCAGCGCAGTCGACCATCGGGCGGTAATCACAGTGGCAGGAACCGAGAGCGCGCCGGTGTACAGCCTCGAGATCACACCGCCCAGCACGCCTCCAAGCGGTGCCCCGATGACTGCCCCCACGGCCCCCGCGAGGAGACCGTACCGGAGGTAGTGACCGAACACCGATCGTTTGCGAAAGCCGCTCGCCATCAGCAACCCGATCTGCCCCCGCTGGCTCAACACCAGACGGGTCAGCAGCACGTAGGTGGCCATACCTGCCGCAGCCAGAAAGAGAAGCGGGAACATCAACGACATCTCCTGAAAACCGGCGAGGTCTTCACTCAGGGCCGCGTTCGACGGGAGGTCGGCGAGCGGGGTCGCGTTCGAGGCTCCGTTGTTCTTGGCGAAGTCCTCCAGCAACCGATCGAGCCCGGTCCTGTCCACGTTCGACTTGTAGGTGATCAGGACTTCCTGGTGGGCGTCGGTTGCGGGCACGTCGGTGAGGAGGGATTCGTCGGCGAAGACGATCCCGAAGTCGTCAAAGGACGGGATGATCTGCTGTCGGCTCTGCGAAGGCCACAGGTACTCGGCGGACGCTGCGACGCCGGCGATCCTTTCGGTCATCCACCCGTCGGGTCCGAGTACCTGGATCGTGTCGCCGGCCTTCAGGTCGAAGTGCTTCGCCATGTGCTGTTCGATCAACACCGTGGCGGAGGCGTCCGGGTAGGCACCAGAGAGGATGTCGACCTTGTCGATCGTCGGCTGGCCGCTTTCGGGTATGCCGACGAGTCGTCCGACCATCTTGTGATCGCCGTTCACCGTTACGGGTATGTCCGCGACCGTTCGGGTCGTGACGGCCGCGACCCCGGACACCCCTTTTGCCGCCTGCACGATCGCGTCGGTCTGCCCGCCGGCGATGGTCATGTCGGCAGTGTTGAGGGTCACGAACAGCTGGTGGTACGAGTCCGTGAGGTTCTGATACGCGTCGTAGGATCCTCCGAACAACGCGATGCCCAGCACGATCGTGATGATGACGGCGGCGAACTGGCTCCTTCGAAGCCTGAGATCTCTCCGCAGCTTGCGGTTGAGAATGCTCACCACTCGACCTCCTCGGCCCGGAGAGGCCGTTCGTTTGGTCGGATCGAAGCAAGTTCACCCGAGTGCAATCGGACTACCTTGTCGCCCATGCCGCCAATGGCTGCGTTGTGGGTTACCAGCAGGACGGTGCGTCCGTCGCGATCTGCGACCGCTCTGAGCTGATTGAGGACCTGACGGCCGGTGTCGAGGTCGAGCGACCCTGTCGGCTCGTCCACGAGGAGCAGCGGCGGCTGTTTGACGAGCGCTCGAGCAATCGCGACGCGTTGCTGTTCTCCTCCCGACAGCATGCCCGGGAAGTGATCGGCCCGGTCGGCGAGGCCGACTGCATCCAGGGCGGCGAGACTCTCATCGTGGTTCCTGCCGACGAGTTCCGCCATGAGCTGGACATTCTCGAGCGCTGTGAGCGTCGGGATGAGATTGAAGAACTGGAACACGAACCCAACGTGACTGCGCCTGAACTCGGTGCGTCCGTCTTCGTCCATCTGGCTGAGATCTATGCCGTCCACGACGAGACCGCCCGACGTAGCCTCCTCGATCCCGCCGATGAGGTTGAGCAGCGTTGTCTTGCCCGATCCGCTGGGTCCGAGAACGACGATGAACTCGCCCTGCTCGACCTGCAGGTCAACGCCCCTGAGGGCACGAACGGCCGTCGGCCCTTCACCATAGGTCCTTGTCACGGCATGGAGATCGATCACGTTCATGTCGTACCTTTCGATATCGAGTCGATGAGTGCTGCAACGACGGTGGCCGCGCCGTCGATGTCGAAACCCGGTGACACCAGGCGGTAGAGGAAGAGTCCGTCGAGCATGGCGCCAAACGCAACCGCCACTCCGAACGAATCGAGATCGTCGCGCAGCTCTCCCGAAGCCTGACCTCGCTCGATCAGCGACACAAACATGTCGAAGTATCCGGACCACAGGCCTTCGAGAAACTGGGCCACACGTTCGTCGCGGATGGCCCGGTGAGCGGCCTCCATTGATATCGTCATCGTTGGAGAGTGCGTGTCGATCGACGTGAGCCACGCGAAGATCCCCTTCAGTGCCTCGGCGACCGAGTCGGCGTCGACGAACGCCGCGAACGGTCCCTCGGCCTCTTCGGCGAAGGCGGTCCCCGCCGCCTCGAGCAGGAGATCGTCCTTCGAACCGAAGTAGTAGTGGATCAGGGCGTTGTTGACACCCGCTCGCTCGGAGATCTGGCGGGTCGTGATGTTGGCCCACCCTGCCTCGACGATCAGTTCGGAGGCGGCGCGCACAAGACGTTCGCGAGTTGTTTGGTCAGTTGGTTTAGTCACTTGACTAAGCAGGCTACCACGAGAGCCGGCAC
>CAYLHS010000014.1:0-34923 GCA_964383535.1 uncultured Acidimicrobiia bacterium | reverse complement strand
TGATGAGCGATGCCAGAGAGTTGTCGCCGAACCCGAGACCCGACGACATGCCGGCCGCGATCGCGAGAACGTTCTTCAGCGCACCCGCCGTTTCGCACCCGACGACATCGCGGTTGGTGTACACACGAAACGATGGGCCCATGAACAGCCGCTGAAGCTCTTTGGCTTGATCCATGCTCTCCATCGCAATGACCGTCGCGGTGGGTTGCCCCTCCATCACCTCGGATGCGAGGTTCGGTCCCGTCATCACGCCGACCCGGGATGAGTCGTGATCGGGCAGGACATCCATGGTCACCTGGGTCATGCGAAGCAAGGTCTCCTGCTCGATCCCTTTCGAGAGGCTGAGGATGGGCACCGTTGGATCGAGTTTGCCTGCGAGTCCTTCGATCACGGTTCGAAACCCATGCGACGGAACGGCCATCACGACCACGCCGGGCCGGTCGACTGCCTCGTCGATGTCACTCGTCGCGTGCAGGCCGTACGGGAGACGGTGACCTGTGAGGTAGTCGGGGTTCTCCCCTGTCGCTCTGATCGCCTCGGCCAGTTCGGGGCGGCGAGCCCAGAGCAGGGTGGGGTGCGTTCGCGCGCTGAGAGCCGCAACCGTGGTTCCCCACGAGCCTGCTCCGATCACACTCACACGCATCCTGCTCGTACCGTAGTCGGCTCCTTCATTCCTCCGTCGTCGGCGTTTGATCTTCCTCGTGCCACCGATCGACCGGTACAGTTGTGCCGTGGCTCGACTCGGGATCATCGGCCTTCCTAACGTGGGCAAGACGGCGCTGTTCAACGCGATGACAGGTCTCGACGCGCCGACCGCCCCACACCCCTTCTCGACCACGTCGCCGAACCTCGGGGTTGCTTCGATTCCGGACGGGTTGCTCGAGACCGCTGCCGAACTGGAGCACTCGAAGAAGATCGTGCACGCGAATCTGGAGCTCCTCGACCTTCCTGCGATGGCCGCCCACGGGGGAGGATTGGGCTCCCAGTTCCTCGGGAGACTTCGCGAGATGGACGGCCTCGTGATGGTTGTGAGGGCGTTCACCGACGAGGAGATTCCCTCGGAAGAGTCCGGGACCGATCCTGCCGAACAGACTGAAGAACTCCTCCTCGAGCTGACCATGGCCGACGCGGACGTATTCGAGCGCAGACGACCGAAGATCGCCAAGGAAGCGTCAGCGGATTCGAAGAAGAAGCGGGCATCCGAGGCGATCGCCGAGGCGGCTGATCACCTGGCACAGGGACGTCCACTTCGCGACCGGATGTGGGAGGAAGCGGATCTCGCCGCGTTCCGGGATCTTGCACCGCTCACGTTGGAGCCTGCGGTGTGGGTCGTGAATGTCGACGAGGGTGAGACACGACAAGAGGACCTCGTCAGGACCGTCGCCGACCTGGTACCCGAAGGCGACTCGGTCGTCGCCCTGTCCGTGAAGATCGAGGCCGAGGTCGCCGCCATGGACGCCGGCGATCGCCGGGACATCCTCGAAGGGCTCGGGATGGGTGAAGGGGCGCTCGCCGAGATGGTGCGTGCCGCGTACGCGACGCTTGGATTGCTCACGTTCTACACCGTCGGGCCGAAGGAATCCCACGCGTGGACGGTTCGACGTGGAGCGACCGCTCCCGTCGCGGCGGGCAAGATCCACTCGGATCTGCAACGAGGATTCATCAGGGCCGAGGTGGCGACGATCGACCAGGTGATCGAGTCCGGAGGATGGGACGCCGCCAAGTCTCACGGCGTGATCCGGATCGAAGGCAAGGAGTACGTCGTCTGTCAGGGGGACGTCTTGGTGGTGAGGTTCTCGGTGTGATCCTGGCAGCCGCGACCGCGGCACCGCTGGACGAACACCAGTTGCTCGTCACGCTGGTTCAGGTCGCGTTGCTCGTCGGCTTGGCCCGCATTCTGGGCGGTCTCGCCGGCCGGATCGGCCAGCCACCGGTCGTCGGGGAGCTGATGGCAGGGATCCTGCTCGGACCGTCCGTGTTCGGCAGGGTCGCACCGGGAGGATACGCGTGGGTGTTTGGGGGTGGCTACACGACGGTGGATGCGGTCGTGTTCGGCCTTGCATGGATCGGCGTGATCATGCTGCTCGTCGCACTCGGCTACGAAACGGATCTGGCGATCATCAGGAGGTTCCGGAGAGCGGCTGTGAGCGTGTCGCTCGGCAGCTTCACCATCCCGTTCCTGCTGTTCTTCGGGGTCGCCTTCCTGGTCCCGGACGGATTCGTCGGCGTGCACGGCATGGGGCTGTTCGCTGCATTCTTCGCGCTCGCGCTCTCCGTCTCGGCGCTGCCTGTCGTCGCAAAGATCCTCGCCGACCTCGGGTTCCTCCGGCGCGACTTCGGCCAGATCACCCTGGCCGCAGGCATGACCATGGACGCGCTCGGCTGGCTGATCCTCGCCGCGATGTCGGGAGTTGCGATCCAGGGCGAATTCGACCTGGGCGCGCTGGCGATGTCGTTCGTCGGATTGGTCGTGTTCCTCGTCGTCGCGGCAACAGCCGGCAGATGGGTGTTGGATCGGCTGTTCAGGATGGCGCTGCGCGGAGGGTCGAGCGTGACGGCCGCCCTCACCGTGATGGTCGTCGCCGGTCTGGTGGGCGCTTCGATCACCCAAGCGCTCGGGCTCGAGGCGATCCTCGGGGCGTTCATCGTGGGCATCCTGCTCGGGGTGACCCGTCATCAGCTCCCGAGGGCGCGCGAAGTACTCGAGTCGGTGACGATCAGCTTCTTCGCCCCTGTCTTCTTCGCCTACTCGGGGCTACGCGTCGACTTCGGCTCGCTCCACGGATCGGCAGTGTGGTGGCTCATCGCCGTGGTGCTGCTGGCGATCGCCGCCAAGGTGGTGGGCACGCTGGCAGGTGCCCGCATCGGTGGCCTCGACACGCACCAGGGTGTCGTCTTGGGCGCCGGCCTGTCGGCGCTCGGCGCGATGGGGGTCGTCGTCGCGATCATCGGGTTGAATCTCGGGGTGCTCGCCGAGTCGGCGTTCACCGTGCTGGTGCTCACCGCTCTGGCCACGTCCATCCTCGCCCCACAGCTCTTGCGTCTGACGGTCAACGATCGCGATATCGGGGAGGACGAGCGCCGGCGGCTCGACGAGGAATCCCTTCGTGAGCAATCCTTGATTCTGCGATCGCAACGGATCCTCCTCCCCACCCGGGGCGGTGCGAACAGCGCGTTTGCGGCACGCCTTGTCGCCGCCGCGTTCCCCAACGCCGAGGTGACGGTGCTCGTGGTCGAAGGGACCTCCCCAACCGTCGTCGGACGGTTGCTCCGACAGACCGATCACACCGCGAATCCTGCCGATGTCCATCGTGCGCTCGGGGACCAGCAGCATCGAGTCGTTCGCAAGCGGTCCGCCGACCCGGTGGCCGCGATCGTGGCCGAGTCGCTACTCGGGTACGACCTCCTCGTGCTTGGAGCGTCCGAAGAAGACTCGGACGAACGGGGGATGTTCTCTACCGTGGTCGATCGAACCCTCGCGAGAGTCCGGCTCCCGGTGGTGATCGTGAGGACGGCAGGTGGCATTCCTGATGACCTTCCACGGCATCCGCTCGTGCCGGTGTCGAATGATCTCTCGACCAGGGCGGCCGAGGAGCTGGCATACGCCGTCGCACGCTCCGGCGCGGGGGATGCGACGGCGCTGCATGTCGTCAACCGGCCCTCCGGCCAAGGCGTCATGCTCGAAGCAACGATGGGGTCGGAGGCCAGGCGTGACGCCGCCGAATTGGTCGCGGAGGCGGCAGCCTTGGGGACGAGGCTCGGCATCTCCGTCGACACGCTCATCAGCGTCGCCCCGAACGCGGTCGATGAGGTTCTGTCGGTAGCCGGTTCCGGCCCGTTCGACCTCCTGGTGCTCGGCACCTCGACACGGCCGCTCACGGACCGACCGTTCCTCGGCCACGGCACCAGCTACATCATCGAGCACGCTCAGATTCCTGTGGTGATCGTGGGGTTCCCGAACCTGCGGAAATGACGAGGCCCCGGCAAGGGGGTAGAACCGGAGCCTCGTTGCCCTTCTTACGAAGAGCCACAGTGGGCCGTTGTGTCGGGAAGGCGCCAGGGAGTCCTTGCCCGCGGTCCAATGCGCTTGTTGGGGTGTCGGGTGTGGGTGGCACCCGACCTCATGATCGTAGCGGTGGCTTCGAGAACGTGTCAAAAGGTTCACAGGACGGCATACTCCTGGGATGCGGGATTCACTGACAGCCTTCGCGCAGCACTTCCCCGAACCGCTCGCGGTCATGCTTCTCGCTGCGCTCCCCGTTACCGAGCTGAGGTTCTCGATCCCGTTCGCTGTGCAGATCCTCGACATGTCGATCCCTCAGGCGTTCATCTGGTCCGTCGTCGGCAACATCCTTCCGGTCCCGTTCATCCTGGTGCTGTTGGGACCCGTCACCTCGTGGGCGGAGGAACATTGGGGAGGACTGCACCGGTTCCTCGACCGCCTGTTTGCTCACTCACGTCGCCGGCACACGGCCCGTTTCGATCGGCTTCGTGACGTCGCGCTCATCACGTTCGTCGCCATACCACTGCCGATCACCGGTGCGTGGAGCGGAGCCCTCGCCGCATTCGTGTTCGGCGTCGAACGTCGGCGCGCGACCCTGTTGATCTCGATTGGCGTGGTCATCGCAGGGCTGGTCGTGTCGGGGCTCACCGCGGCGGGTGTTGCGCTCCTGTCATAGCGAACGGCCAGGGGGGCCCTATCCGCCGATCGAGAATCGCACGTCCAACACGACTGTGACGGTCTGCGAGCCCGCCTCGATGGGGGTCGACCCCGCCGTTTCCAAGGAGTCCGCTGCTCGGTAGATCGGCGACGGCGAGGACACTGACTCGGTGATCGAGAGCGGTGCGCCCAGTGTTACTCCCGAGAGCGACGCGAGTTGATCGGCCTTCGCCTTCGCATCTTCCCATGCCCGTGCTCGAGCGTCCTGCAGCAGCGCATCGTCGTCCTCGATGGAAAACGAAACTCCGGACACTTGGACGGCATCCCCACCGGCGGTGGTCGCTGCGTCGATGATCGACCCCGCGTTGTCGAGGTTGCGGACCTTCACGGTCACGGTGTTGGTCACCCGGTAGCCGAGAAGCGTCTGTGTGTCGCCCTTGTAGTCGTACTCGGGATAGATCGAGTAGTTGCGTGTTTGGATGTCCTTGTCCTCGACTCCCTGATTCTTCACGGCATCGATGAGATTCTGTGCGAGATCTGCCGCATCGGTGGTTGCCTCCTCGACAGTGTCTCGGCGGAGGCTGACCCCGAGATCCACGGTGAGCGTGTCAGGAGTGCCGCTCACCTCGCCCTGTCCGGTCACGCTGATTCCCTGCTCGCCGGAGGAGCTGCTGGACACCGAGACGTTGGGGGTACACGCGCTGAGAACGAGTACTGCCGCGACGACGGCGATGATTTGGCGCATTCTGAGTCCTTTCTCCTCAACAATGAGACGATCGGTCAAGCCGGCAGGTTCCCGAAGTAGGCTCAGCATCCGTGAAGTGGATCGTCGCGCTGCTGCTGGCCGCCACACTTCTGCAGGCCTGCACGGTGCCACGTCTTTCCCCCGGCGCGACCGGTTCGCAGGTCTTCGATTCGATTTGTGCCCGATGTCATGGCAAGGACCTCGCGGGCGGCATCGGTCCACCGCTCGGGTCGGGGTCGGAGGCGGCCGAAATGACCGACGAGTTCTACCGTTTCACCATCATTCACGGACTTGGCAGGATGCCGTCGTTCCGGACGACTCTGAGCGACGAGCAGATCGACCGGGTGATCCAATACATACGGCAGCAGCAGGGTTGAGAGGAGGACACCATGCGAATCGAAGGTTCGGTCGCACTCGTCACCGGTGGGGCCGGGGGGCTCGGTGAAGGTGCCGCGAAGAAGCTGATCGAGCACGGGGCGAGCGTCGTGCTGCTCGACCTCGAAGGGTCCAACGGCGCCGAGGTGGCATCGCGGCTGGGCGAAGGAACAGTGTTTGTTCCCGTCGATGTCACCGACACGGAATCGGTCGCGCGCGCCGTGGGTGAGGCGGTCGCGACATTCGGCCGTCTCGATGTCTGCGTGAACGCCGCCGGCATCGTTGCCGCACATCGGGTCGTGGGACGTGACGGCACGCTGTTCCCGATCGACGCGTTCAGGGCGGTGATCGACGTCAATCTCGTCGGCCTATTCGATGTCAGCCGGCGTGCCGCCGAGGCGATGAGCACCAACGAACCCAACGGCGACGGCGAGCGAGGAGTCATCGTGAATGTCGCGTCTATCGCCGCGTTCGAGGGACAGATCGGTCAGGCCGCGTACTCGGCTTCGAAGGGAGGCATTGTTGCCCTGACGTTGCCACTGGCGAGGGACCTCGGTTCCCTCGGCATACGGGTCATGGCGATCGCACCCGGCATCATGGACACACCGATGCTGGGGGCGGTGAGCCAAGATGTGAGGGACTCGCTCGCGAAGGTGCATGTGTTTCCGAAGCGACTCGGCACACCGGACGATCTGGGTTCGCTCGTGGTAGCGATCGTCGAGAACCCGCTCCTGAACGGAGAGGTGATCCGTCTCGACGCCGCAGCGAGGCTGGGACCGCGCTGATGGGGCCCCTCGAGGGGTTCACGATCATCGAGGTCGGCTCGATCGGCCCCGGTCCGTTTTGCGGGATGCTTCTGTCCGATCTCGGTGCCAGAGTGGTGCGAGTCGCCCGCCCCGGACCTTCGCCTTATGGGGACCTCTTGCACAGGGGGCGGGACGCGATCGCCATCGACCTCAAACACGACGCCGCAGCGGAGATCGTGCTGAGGATGGCCGAACATGCCGACGGCTTCTATGAGGGGTTCCGGCCGGGTGTGGCCGAGCGACTGGGGATCGGACCAGCCCAGGCACTCGCGCGCAACCCGAGACTCGTGTACGCACGGATGACCGGGTTCGGGCAGGAAGGCCCTCTCGCTGGATCCGCCGGGCACGACATCGACTACGTCGCCATGTCGGGTGTCCTCGACCTGATCGGGATGTCGGGTGGCCCGCCCATCGTGCCGCTCAACCTGGTCGGCGACCTCGGTGGAGGAGGCATGTTGCTGGCGGTCGGTCTCCTCGCCGGTCTTCTCGAGGCCGGCCGATCCGGCAGGGGTCAGGTGATCGACGCAGCGATGGTCGATGGATCGGCGATCCTCGGCATGTTCCCCCGTGCCCTCAGGGTCGCCGGGCTGTGGGAAGGGGGACGTGGCGAGAACCTCCTCGATGGTGGTGCACCTTTCTACGGCACCTACGCGACCGGCGACGGACGATACATCGCCGTCGGCGCACTGGAGTCGCGTTTCTACTCGGCGTTCATCGATGGCCTCGGCCTCGATGCAGCCGATCTCCCCGAGCAGTACGACCGAACCCACTGGCCGGAGCTTCGCGCCGTGTTCGAAGAGGTGTTCGCCACGAAGACTCGCGACGAGTGGATCGAGATCTTCTCCGAGACCGACGCATGCGTCGCACCCGTGCTGACGCCGTCAGAAGCGCCACTTCATGAACACAACCTCGCAAGGCGAACGTTCGTCGACGTCGAGGGTGTGACCCAGGCCGCTCCGGCGCCTCGATTCGATCGCACACCTGGTGCCGCAGGCTCGGTCCCTTCGCCTGGTCGACACTCGGTCCGTGTCCTCGAATCGTTCGGGTTCGAACCTGCCGAGATCGACACGCTGGTGGCTTCGGGAGCCGTCGTGCAGGACGCCTGAGCAAGGACCGCTCGCCGCAACTATCGTCTCTTGACGCGCAAACAGGGAGGGCGAATGCGGGCCTACACGAGCCCGGGCGAGGTGCGGATCGCGCCGCACGACAACGGGCTTCGTGCTTTGCTGGATCGAGCCGAGAGCCATCCGGATGTCGCAGCGCTCGCGTACAGGGATGGCGATTCGTTTGTGGACATCTCGACCGCCGACACGGTTCGGCAGGTCACCTCGATCGCCGCGATGCTCGTCGGGGCGGGTGTCCAACCCGGTGACCGGATCGCGGTCTTCTCGTCGACACGAGTCGAGTACACGCTGATCCAGTTCGCCGTGTGGGCCGCAGGAGCCGCGCTGGTCACCATCTACGAGACGTCGTCCCCGGAGCAGGTCGAGTGGATCATGCGCGACAGCGGTGCCGTCGCGCTGTTTTGCGAGAACGACACGCTTCGATCCGTCTACGAGGAGATCTCCCCGGCGCCACCATCGTGCAAGGCGGTGTTCGTGATCGAGGGTGGCGGTCTCGGTGAGCGACCGGTCGACGCCGTGTTGCAGGCGGAGGTGGCGCGTCGGTCGAACGCGATCGGCCACAACGACCTGGCGATGCTCATCTACACGTCCGGAACCACGGGCAATCCGAAAGGGTGCCAACTCACCCACGGCAATTTCATCTTCACGGCCCGGAACGTCATCTCGGCCCTCCCGGACCTGTTCACGGCCGGCAACTCGACGCTCGTGTTTCTCCCGCTCGCCCACTCGTTTGCGCAGATCGTTCAAGTGGGCTGTGCCATGGCAGGTGTCAGGATGGGGTACGCGACCGACATGTATCACCTGGCCGAGGAGTTCCCGATATTTCGGCCCAGATGGGTGTTCTCGGTTCCGAGGGTGTTCGAGAAGGTGTACAACGGCGCGAAGCTCCAGGCCGAAGGTGAGGGCAAGGGACGCATCTTCGACATGGCGGCGGACGTCGCGATCGCCTACTCGTCGGAGGCATCACCGACGTTCCGGACACGGGCACTTCACGCCGTGTTCGACAAGCTCGTGTACGGAAAGCTGCGGCAGGCGTTCGGCGGTCATCTCACCTACGCGATCTCCGGTGCTGCGGCGCTCGGTGAGCGACTCGGGCACTTCTTCAAAGGCATCGGTCTGGTCGTGCTGGAAGGCTACGGCCTGACCGAGACGACGGCTGCGACCTTCTTCAACAGGCCGTCGGAGATCGAGATCGGTACGGTCGGCCGGCCGACACCCGGCATGTCCGTGGCGATCGGCGCCGACGGCGAGATTTTGCTGCGGGGAGGATGCGTCTTCAAGGGGTACTGGAACAACCCGGCCGCGACCGGGGAAGCGTTCGATGCGGACGGGTGGTTCCATACGGGCGACGTCGGAGAACTCGACGATGATGGGTTTCTCCGCATCACCGGGCGCAAGAAGGAGATCCTGGTCACCGCGGGCGGAAAGAACGTCGCTCCAGCGGTACTCGAAGATCGGCTGCGGGCACACCCGCTCGTCAGCCAGTGCATGGTCATCGGAGACGCCAAGCCGTTCATCTCCGTGCTGGTCACGCTCGACGCAGAGACCGTGCACGAGTGGGCGCGACGCAACGGGAAGGGGAGCGTTGCGGACATCACGACCGATCCCGATCTGGTCACACAGATCGAATCGGCGGTCGCCTCCGCCAACAAGGCGGTATCCAAAGCGGAGTCGATCCGCCAGTACAGGATTCTTCCGGGCGACTTCACCATCGAAGGTGGGGAGTTGACTCCGACCCTCAAGGTCAAGCGGTCGTTCGTGGGCAACAAGTACCGTGCCGTCATCGAGAGCATCTACGGTGCGAGCTGACCGAGTCGTGGCGGACGGCCGGCATTCGTCGGTCCTTGAGTCTCCACGGGTTGGTCGAGTTTCGCGGATCGCTGAGAGGGGTGGACTGGCACCCAACCCCTCTGAGGCGCGGGGTAGCGAGGGGGGGACACGACCCCTGCTCAGGACACAGCCATGGCACCCGGGTGCCTGCAAGTACGCGCGATCGCTGGGTGCCTTGTGGAAGAGTGTGTCAGAATCGTGTCATGGTGTTTCGACGCGGGTTGCTGTTGGCGTTCGCCGCGGCGTTGGTCGCGTCATGCACCACGACGTCATTTCTTGTCGCGCCCGTCACGTCCGTACTCGAGACGTGTGTCGATCCGCCTGCAGCCGAGCTGGCGGTAGAGTCGCCGTTGGTGATCTCGGTGGAACCGAATCCGGTGACAGCCGAGTCCGAGGCGTCCCTGTCGGTGTCCGATGAGGGTCTCCTTTCCAGGTCCATCGTCGGGGCGGCGACGTGGTGGCAGTGCTGGAACGGCACCCACTGGGTCGACACCCATCTCGTAGGACGGGGCTGGTACGACGGCACGGGACATACCGTCGAACTGGGCACAACAGATACGTGGGGCGTCCCCGATATCGGACTCCAGATCCCGAACGCCTTCCCTATCGTCATTCCCGATGTCGAACCGGGCACCTATCGACTACGTGACGAAGCCTTCACTCTCGCATCCGACGACGGACCCGGCGACACGATCCCGGGCTTCGTCATCGTTCGGGTTGTTCCAGACGAACAAGGATGATTCGGAGCAGACGCGAGAGCAGCGAAGGTGCTCTTCCTCAGGGGAGCGTGCAGCAATGTCACCTGTGGGTTTCGGGCATGGTGGTCATCTTCAGGATGCCGATGTGGTGACTGTGACTCCGGTCTCATCGCTTGATGCGGCCAACCAGCCTTGGCTTGTCCACTGAAACTGAACGATCTGACCCTGGACGTCGAACCGGGTGAATTGGATCGCTATCTCGATCCCTACGACACCGGCCGCGAGATCCTCGATTGGTCCGACAGAGATGAGTACGCCGTTGCCGCCGTCGATGAGACCATCTTGGTCGAACAGCGCGTCTTGCTGGCCTGCATCGACGAACTGGACGTCGGCAAACTGATTCGCGATGGCCCGGCGCGTCGAGTCGGGGATCGGCTGTTCTTGGCCGATCGGTGTGTCTACGGTGCGGAGGTTCTCGTAGAGATGCACCTTCCGCGAGGAGCACTCGCCCGTGCACGAGCGAGCAACCGCCATGGCGGTGAGGTCGGCAGCTACGTCGGGAGTCATCTCTGGAGCAGGTGTGGTATCCGACCTTGCCAGAACAGAGGGTGACAGGACTACCTTGCGCACGCCAGGTAGGTGTTCGAGGTCCGTCACGATGGTCGCGACGTCTGCGTCATCGGCGAGGGCGAGTCGATATTGGGTTGGCAGCATGTTCGGGTCGATGTCCTCGATCGCTGAGGGAGTGTCCGCGGCGGCCTCTTTGAACTCGGCTAGCGCTTGGTCTCTGTCGACGTAGTGAAAGGACTGCACCCCTTCGAGTGTTTGGAGTGCCTGCCCGATTGCAGCCAGCTGATCAGACGAGATGTCGGGATCGAGAAAGACGATCGCGTCGTCCTGGCTGTTGCTTTGAGTGATCGACGCTTCGTAGTCGGAAACCTGAGTCGATCGTGGCCCTTGGGCCACCACCACGATCCCGACGGTGACAAGTACGATCGCGGCACCTGCGAGGGCTGACGTGAGACGCTTCGAGCGTTGCCCACGTACCTTGTCGACCCTGGAGAGCGAGTCGAGGCTGGGGGCGGGCGGCGCGAGGTCGTCCATGTGTTGGAACGTTCGTCGTAGGCGGGCGTGATCGTCTGGGTGTAGCTCAGTCATGTGCAAACACCTCCCGGAGTCGATTGCGGGCAATGTGCAGGTAGCGTTTGATCGATCCGGGACGGCACCCCATCAACTGGGCGACCTCGGCGATGGGGAGGTCACGCCAGTAGGTGAGATACACCGCCGCCCGCTGCCGTTCAGGAAGCTGCAGAACCGCAGCCAACACCTCAGGGTCGAGCTCTACCGGCTGCGCATCGAACCCCTGCGGTACACGTCGGCGTCGACGCCGCCTCACCAGACTGCGAGCCTCATTCAGCACCGATCGATACAGATACGACCGTGCATCATCGAGATCTGAGAGGCCTTGCCGGTGGAGGATCCGCACCACAACCGTCGACACGAGATCCTCGGCGTCGCTAGGGCCGACCAGCATCGTCGCGTACCGGATCAGCTCGTCGCGATGCTTGTTCCAGATCGCGCTATCACTCACATCCTCTATCACGCCACACCAACCAACACGGTTGTACGCGCAGGACTCATCAAGACGTCAACCTAGACGGATGGACCATCACTACACCTCATGGAGCGGTGATGTCACGCGATACTGCCTGTGGGTGGGGAGTGGGCGCGATCAGGAGCCGGCCGAGCGCCAGCTGTCGATCTGATCGGAGTCTCTTGGTTTCGGTGGTTCGATCGGTCAAGGGGCTCGCCGCTATGGGCCCGGTCCCGCTCTTGTGAGGAAGCGTCTGCGGTGGGGTGGCGAGTTCGGGTTCAGGTGATAGCCCATGGTGTGGATGACGACATGGTGATGAAACCAGCAGACGGTTGCGAGGTTGTCGGCTTCTGTGACACCGCCCTGGGAGAAGGGGGTGATGTGGTGGGGTTGGAGCCGGTAGCGGGACGTGCAGCCGTCGATGGTGCAGCCGCCGTCTCTCCATAGGACATAGCGTCTCAACCTTGGTGGGATGGCTGCGGATCGCCGTCCGATTCCGAGTGGCTGGCCATCGTTGGTGACGGCGGTGACTTCGATCGAACTGTCGCAGAGGAGCTGTTCGAGTGTGACCGGTCCGACACGTGGGCCTCCAGCGATCTCGGCCCTGAGTCCCGTCCCCGGATCGCCGCTGGCATCTACGAACACCGACACGACCGTTGATGGCCCGTCACCACGCGCATGGTCGCCACAGACGGCGACGAGCGCGTCCGCTCTGCGCTGGCCATGGCTGTAGTGGACCCCTTGAGGTGGGGGAGGGAAGCTGTCCGCACGTCCGGCCAGCACCTGATCGACGATCGCCCCTGCGTGGCCGGGGAGTTGACCCCACAGTCGCCAGGACGAAAGGTCCAGGTTGGGCTGCATCACAAGATGGCGACTGTCGAAGGCGTCACGTTCGGGCACCGGCGTCAGTCCCTGGTCACGAGCAATGAACCGTCTCAATCCGGCGATATCGAACCGTCGAGACCCGTCGATCTCAACTGCCGTAGGGTCCGAGAGGCGGATCAGTTCACAGGCCCTGTCGAACGACAGAGTCCCGTCGGCCAGCTCACCCGTGACGACAGCAGCCCCGCAGTGGACCATCCGGGACAGCAGCCGTCCTGTTTCGGGTGCGACGTCCAGCCGGGAGCAGACCCACTCGGCGAGTGTTCGACATCCGTCCGCGAGTGGGGTCTGCCGCCTGTCGATTTCGGCGAGCAGATCGACCTGGACTGCACGGAGTTGACCGATCGTTGTCTCGATGTCGACCAGTCTCGTTTCGATCCGGTCTGTCGTGTTCATGCCGTCAACGTACCACCTGCCTGTGACAGAAAACGACCGATAACAACACTTCACGACATACAATCATGCGCGCGATCGCTGGTCTTGGTGGGAACCGCCCCCTCCGTCCTCGACCTACGGTCGAGTCCACCTCCCCCAACGCTTGCTTCGCTCGCTGGGGGAGGAAACAAGGCGGCCTTCGCCGGGCACCGCCTCCAACCGTCAGCTCGACCATCGACCCGGTCGGGTGCTCCCGGATCGGACTGGCGGGAAGTGCAACCGTGCGGCAGTATTCCGACATGGTGGGACCAGCAGGGAAGCCGGCCGTCTGGTGGAACAGCGTCGAAGGACGGCACTACGCAGAGCAACTCGGTCTCTCCGAGTCGGGAAGGGTGGCACTCTCAGTCGGAGTTGTCTATCAGATCTACCCTCGCTCGTTCCAGGACTCGAACGGCGACGGGGTTGGTGACCTCGAGGGGATCAGGCACCGTCTCGACTACCTGACGAGCCTCGGCGTCGATACCGTCTGGCTGTCTCCGTTCTACCCGTCGCCGATGGCCGACTTCGGGTACGACGTCTCCGACTACTGCGATGTCGACCCGCTGTTCGGTTCGCTCGACGACTTCGACCACCTCCTCTCGGATCTGCACGATCGCGACATGGGACTGATCATCGACTGGGTCCCCAACCACACATCCGACCGGCATCCCTGGTTCGTCGAGTCACGCTCGTCGCGAAACAGCCCAAGGCGGGACTGGTATGTCTGGGCCGACCCGAAACCCGACGGATCCCCGCCGAACAACTGGAAAAGTCAATTCGGCGGCGGCGCATGGCAGTGGGACGAACACACAGGCCAGTACTACCTCCATTCGTTCCTTGCCTCCCAGCCGGACCTCAACTGGCGCACCCCGGCGGTCGAGGCGGCGATGCTCGACACGCTCCGGTTCTGGCTGGACAGGGGTGTGGACGGTTTCCGCATGGATGTCGTCGCGTTCATCATGAAGGATCCGGATCTCCGCGACGACCCAGAACCTCCTACTGATGAACCTCCACGGAGCCGGGAACACCCGGATGTCCACGCAGCGTTCCGACGCATCCGGGCGGTCCTCGACGAGTACGACCCGGCCCGATTCTCGATCGGCGAGATCTACGAACCGAACTGGGAGCGTTGGGCGTCCTACTACGGTGCGCATCTCGACGAGCTGACCATGCCGTTCAACTTCTCGCTCCTCCACTCGCCGTGGAACGCCCGCGTGTTTCGCACCCTCATCGATGCATGCGAGGCCGCCGCCCCTGCCGGCGCCTGGCCCAACTACGTGCTCGGCAACCACGACGAGACCCGGCTCGCCACCAGGTACGGACGAAACATGACACGCGCAGCCGGCATGCTGCTCCTCACCCTCCGGGGGACACCGACCCTCTACTACGGAGACGAGCTCGGCATCGAGCAGGCAGATATCGCGCCGGAGCATCAACAGGATCCATGGGGGCGGCAGATGCCCGGCATGGGCAGAGACGGATGCAGGACTCCCATGGAGTGGGACACGAGCCCGCACGCAGGATTCAGCTCCACCCTGCCGTGGCTGCCCGTCGCCGACGGCTGGGAGACGCGCAACGTCGCAGCCCAGGGCGGCACCTCCACCCTCGCCTTCTACCGGCGCATGCTGGCCTTGCGGAGGGTCACACCGGCCCTGGTGGTGGGGGAGTACCGCTCGTTGGATGCACCCGACGACTGCCTCGCGTTCGAACGCAGCGACAACACTGATCGGGTCGTCGTCGTGATCAACTTCGGTACCAGAGCACGACACATCGACATGGCGGGCACCGTGCTGCTGTCCACGATGCTCGACAGAGAAGGGCAGGTCTCGCACCCCGATATCCGGCCCGCCGAAGGGATCATCGCTCGGCTTTGACGTATGGCCTCGGTCACGTAGCGTTATCGCGAACAGGAGGAAACTATGTCGGACATCACGTTTGACCAGAGAGTCGCAATCGTCACCGGAGCAGGGGGAGGGCTGGGGAGATCCTATGCGCTGGAACTCGCCCGCCGAGGCGCGAAGGTCGTAGTCAACGATCTCGGCGGTGCCGTCGACGGTGTCGGCGGAGCGAAGAGCGCTGCAGACGGCGTCGTCGACGAAATCAGGGCAGCCGGTGGAGAGGCGGTCGCCAGCTACGACTCCGTCAGCACTCCTGAAGGCGGTGCCGGAATCGTACAGACCGCTCTTGATCACTTCGGGACGGTCGACGTTCTCATCAACAACGCAGGGATCCTGCGAGACAAGAGCTTCGCCAAGCTCGAATGGGCGAATCTCGACGCCGTGCTCGACGTTCACCTGAAGGGCGCCTTCTATGTGACGCAGCCTGCGTTCAGGGTCATGAAGGAACATGGGTACGGTCGGCTCGTCTTCACGTCGTCCAACTCGGGCATCCTCGGCAACTTCGGACAGACGAACTACGCGTCGGCCAAGATGGGGATCGTGGGCCTCTCGAATGTCCTGGCCATCGAAGGCGCCAAGTACGGCATCAAGTCCAATGTGATCGCTCCGCTCGCCAGGACCCGCATGACGGGAGAGGTCCTCGGCGAGTTGGCCGACAGCATGGATCCGGAACAGGTCGCGTCGATTGTCGTCTACCTCGCGTCCGAGACGTGCACGTTCACGCACGAGATCTTCTCGGCAGGAGGAGGACGCTACGCGAGGTTCTTCGTCGGCGCCACTCACGGATGGTTCGCCGGCATCGGCGTGGCCCCCACCGTCGAGGAAGTCGCCGCGCATCTGGACGAGATTCGCGACACGGACCACTTCGAGATCTTGGGAAGCCTCTCCGAGGAAATCGGCTTACTGGCCAACGACATGCGGAATGCCGGTTGAACCCGAGCGGGCGCTCGGTGCGGTGTTCCCGACAACGACGGTGACCCGGGATGCGGACCGGGTCATCTTCTATCAGCTCGGCGTCGGCGCGGGCGCACCCGCGACCGACGCGAATGAACTCGCCTATGTGTACGAGAGGAACCTGAAGGTGCTCCCATCGTTCGCAACCATCCCCGCGATGTCCACGATGTCGGCCATTGGACAGGTTGACGGCATCTCGTTCAACCCGGTGTCGCTCGTCCACGGAGACCAGGAGGTCGTCGTTCACCGCCCACTGCCTTAGCCGGCGATCGTCTCCCAGAGCGGCCGGATCGCGGACATCTGGGACAAGGGGAGCGGAGCGCTCATCGTGATGGAGGTCGACGGCGTCGACGTGTCACAGGTATCGAGGTTCCGCGGGCGGTTCTCGAAGCCCGTCCTTCCTGGTCAGACAATCACAAGGGCCATGTGGCGACTCGACGATCGGGTTGTCCTGCGCGCGACGGTGCGACGGTGCTCACCAACGCGTCGGTGGCCTAGCGCCGACCGAGCGGAGCCCACGCCGACAGAACGATGCCCAGCACCACTCCCGCGACGGGAAGTCCGATCAAGGTGACGGTCGTCAGCGGAGCGATGGCCAGCTGCTGCAACAGCAGAGCGAGGAAGAACCCGAACAGCAGTCCTGAGATGATTCCGAGCACTGGCCTGCCCTTCACGAGGTCCTCCTTCTGAAGGCCGACCCAAGCAGGGTCAGGCCGGTCACGACCGTTCCGGCCACGGTGGCGATGCCGATCGGATTCGACAGGGGGCTCCCTTCGATCTTCACCATCACATGCGCCGTGCAGCTGCCGCCGTCCGCCTCGTGCGTTCCTGAGAGCTCATACAGCCCGCGAGGGATGAGCGACTCGGCCACCGGGAATTCCGCCTTGAAGTCGTCGACGCTGTAGTCGCCGTTGGCCGACCTGGTATCCGCCTGGTTGGCACCACTCCAGTTGGCGATCTCGATGTTCCAGGGCCCCACAACGATGCCGAGATTCCCGTGGTGGTTCGTGTTGGCAAACGGTACCGATCCTTCCCACGCTGCCGAGACGCCGCTCTTGTCGATCGGAACCACGATCGGGTTCGAGGGCGTATCGTTGGCGGGCCCATAGGTGGTTCCGTCGATCACAACGGATCCCGTACAGCCTCCCGTGACCGAGGCGAATGCGACTGCCGGAATCCACATCAGCGCAAGGAACGCCGACGCGAACAGCAGTGGTTTCCAGTGGCGTACCAAACCAGCCCTCCTCTCCGTACGGTCAACCTATCACCTCGGTCCGGCTTCTCAAGTGATTCCCGACTCATCGTTCGGGCAGCACCGCCATCAGGTTGCCTTCGTCGAGCGAGATGAGTGCGGACTCGCGGGCAAATGCGTTGGAGACGCCTCGCGTACCGCCCGGGAGGAGATCCTCGCCGTCGAGTCGCCAACGAAGCCCCGTGGTGCGGACTCCGCGCGCGGCTCCGCCGAACGCCAGCAGGCTGATGGTCTCGCCCGCGACGCCCTCGAGGCGCAGCGAGCCATTCACCCTGAACACGATTCCCGATCCGGTTCGCCACTCGACGTCACATCCGTCCAACGAGGCGAGAAGCGATGCGTTGGCGAGGAAGTGATCCATGCGGCCCCCCGCACCGCCGATGACGAGCAGCGATGTCGCCCCCATCGATCGGGCGCGACGGACTGCCAGCTCCAGGTCTGTCTCGTCCTTGTCGACTGGGAAGCGGACCGCTTGCCGCGCCTCGCTCGCTGCTTCCTCGGATACCGAGTCGAAGTCGCCGATCAAGAGGTCCACGGCGATATCGCGACGCTTCGCAACGTCGAGGCCAGAGTCGGCGGCGATGACGAACGGGTCGTCAGGCAGCTCGCCGATGTCGGTCGGTTCGTCTCCGCCGGCGAAGATGACGATTCGCATGCCTCCAGCGTAGGGGATCGGCCTCATCCTCGACTGACGGTTGAGGCGAACTACAAAATCGTCTTACGCGCACACCGCGCGTAAGAAGCTCCTCACCAGGCAGTTCTCCTCGTATCCCCGAATCCCTCAGCTACCTTCGATCGGTGGTTGAAGGTAGCGGGCGAGCCATTGGTGGACTTCGTCGTACCAGCGGATCGAGTTGTCTCGCTTGAGGATCCAGTGATTCTCGTCCGGGTAGTACACCAGACGCGCCTCAACGCCTTTCGCCTTGAGAACCCCGTACAACTCCAGACCCTGCGTGAGTGGCACCCGGTAGTCCCGCTCACCGACGATCACCAGCGTCGGTGTCGAGTAGCCGGCTGCGTGCCGGGCAGGGCTCCAGCGATCGACCCGATCTGGATCCGTCCAGTAGTTGGCTCCGTAGGCCCGTGGACGACCGCGGGTCATGTCCGACGCGTACATGCCCGACAGATTCGTGACGGCGGCGTGGGCGACGGCGCACGCGAACCGGTCGGTCTGCGTGGTGAGCCAGGCCGTCAAGTAGCCGCCGTAGGAGCCACCCGCGATCGCCATACGGTCCTCGTCGATGAAACCGAGCGAAAGCAGATGGTCGGTGGCCCTGAGGATGTCCTCGGTCGGCATCGCACCCCAGGCACCCTGAATCGACTCAGCGAACCCCTGACCCCACGACGTCGAACCGTGGAAGTTGACTAGGGCGACGACATACCCTGGAGCGGCGAACATGTGAGCGTTCCAGCGGAAGTGGAATGCGTCGCCGAAGACACCGTGGGGCCCACCGTGGATCTTGTGAACGAGCGGCCACCGACGTGAAGCATCGAACCCTGGTGGGTACACGAGGAATCCTTGGATGCGGTCACCGGCGGCGCCCTCGAAGGAGAACTCCTCGACCTCGCCGAGTTCCAGCTCGTCGAGTACTCCCGACGTCGCGGATGTCAACGCCGTTCGCCGATCTCCATCTACTCGAACAACCTCTGGCGGATGGCTCAGGTCTTGGTAGGTGGCCACGAACCCTCCATCGACGGGTACCGGATCCCCGAACATGCCTCCAACGGCGAGTACTTCGGGTGTCCCGTCCGTGAGCCGATAGACGTTGACCCTCGCCGCGTCCTCGGCGGTGAACAGCAGCGTCCCATCATCGGCGAACACCCAGCCGGACGCCGACCTGTCCCAGTCCTCGGTCAGCACCTCGTGTGTTCCGGTGCCGCGGTCGAAGCGGACGAGACGCACGTTGTCCGCGTAGAAATCGATCTCCCTCTGCATCCCATAGATGATGGATGCGCCGTCCGGGCTGTAACGAGGGCGCCGCTCGTGGCCCGTGCCGTCGGGCGTGATGCAGCGGAGTGGCCCGCCGCCGATAGGCACGACGAAGATGACCGATCTTCGTTCATCTTCCGGTGTGTCGACGGTGAAGGCGGAGAACGCGACCTCCTCGCCGTCCGGAGCAACGTCGTATGAGTCGGCCTCCTGATTCCACATCCACCAGTTCGTCGCGTCCGGAGTCAGGTCTCGGAGTACTCGCGTCGCGAGATCGAGGTGAAACAGATGCGGGATCTTGCCGTCGGTGAGCCACCGATCCCAGTACCGGAACATGCGTTGCTCCGTGATCCGTACGGTGGGAGGCTCGAACGCCCTCGTCTCCTCCACGGTGAGCGCCTCCTCGTAGAGAGGCGACACGAAGAGCACGCCGGTGCCGTCCGGCATCCACTTGGGTCCGATGACGCCCAAGGGCATGTCCGTGACCCGTTCGGCCTCGCCGCCGTCGAGTGGCATGACGTGGAGTTGTCCGGGCCCTTCGGGCTCGGAAGAGCGAATGAATGCGACCTTCGAACCGTCAGGTGAGACCGAGGGCGACCTGGAATCCGTCTGGGTGAGCGCCACCGCTTCGTTCCCGGTGAGAACGGTGAGCGTCGTCGACGACGCACCCTCGTATCTCGTGACCGGGATGACGATCTTGCCTCCGCCGGCGGATGGCTGGCCTACACGAGGCAAAGCCCACAGGTCCTCCGCTGTCATGGTGTGTTTCATCAGCGTCCTCTCACTCTCCGTCCCGGTTTGCGTCTGGTCGCCTTGTTGAGCGCCCGCATCTTGGCGATCACGTCGTCGGTCAACGCGTCGGCATCCGCCCTCCACTGCCAGTTGTCCGACATCGAGCCAGGGAGATTCATGCGGGAATCGGTGCCGAGATCGAGCACGTCTTGGAGAGGCGCGATGGCGAAGACGGCCCTGGACTTCCACACTGCCCACATGCCATCCCATGCGATCTCGCTGTCGTCGGTGCCGAGATACTCGAGGACGAATGCGCGCTCTTCGTCGACCAGGCTGTCAAACCACCCTCGGGTTGTGTCGTTGTCGTGTGTACCGGTGTAGGCGACGCTGTTCTTCGGGTAGTTGTGGGGAAGAAACGGGTTCGTGCGGTCCGTGTCGAAACCGAACTGGAAGATCTTCATTCCAGGGAAACCGAGACGGTCGCGCAGTATCGGGACCCGCGGGTCGATCTCACCGAGATCCTCGGCGATGATCGGGAGCGTGCCGAGCTCGGCCTCGACGGATCGGAAGAACTCCTCACCGGGCCCGTCGACCCACCGTCCGTCGATGGCGGTGTCGGCATCTCCTGGTACTTCCCAGTAGTTGACGAAACCGCGGAAATGGTCAATACGAATGACATCTACGCGACCGAGCGTCGACCTGAAGCGTTCGATCCACCATGCGTAGCCCGTGCGCTTGTGGACCTCCCAGTCGTAGAGAGGGTTTCCCCAGAGTTGGCCCGTCTCGGAGAAGTAGTCGGGCGGTACACCTGCCTGAACTGCGGGACGTCCCTCCGCGTCGAGCTGGAACAGGTCACGATTCGCCCATACATCTGCGGAGTCCGCGGCGGTGAAGATCGGGATGTCGCCGATGATCGAGATGCCAGCGCGCAGAGCGCGGTCGTGGAGCCGTCCCCACTGGACGGCGAAGAGGAACTGCCCGAACTGATGCCGTTCGATGTCCCTGCGATATGCCTCCCGAGCCTTCTCGAGCTGGTCGGGATCCCGATCTCTCAGCATCGGCGGCCAGAGCGTCCACGCGTTGCCCCCGTACATGTCCTTCAGCGTCATGAAGAGTGCGAAGTCGTCGAGCCAGGTCCGATTGTCCTGCTTGAACGCCTCGAAGCCTGGATCGGTGTCGAAGCGCTCGAAGGCAGTGTCGATCAACCGGCGCTTCCAGGTGATGAGCGATCCATAGTCGACCCTGCCGGTGGGATAGTCGGGCACCGGATCGAGATCAGACCTTTCGAGCAGGCCGTCCTCGACGAGCGCGAGCGGGCTGATCAGATTCGGGTTGCCGGCGAAGCTCGAGAAGCTCTGATAGGGGGAGTCGGCATACCCCGTCGGGCCGAGAGGGAGCACCTGCCAGAGTGCGCACCCCATCGCGCCGAGCTGGTCTATCCACTGGTGGGCGTCCGGGCCGATGTCGCCGATCCCCACCGGGCCAGGCAAGCTGGTGGGGTGGACGAGCACACCTGACGATCGAGTGAAATGCATCCGTGCATTATTGCGCGGGTTCGTCGATGAGGATCCGCAGCGCGTCGCGTGCCGTGCGCAACGAGGCCACGACCGAATCCGGCGAAGATCCGGTGGCGAACAAGAACCCGAGGTACCGGGACGGGTCGGGAAGCGCCATCACCTCGGCGCCCTTCGGAGTAGTGATCACCACCTCCGAGACTCCCGGGACACTCCCGGCGTTGGTGAGGCCTTCGACGCCGCGGAATCTCCCGGAGGCAGGGACCGGCAGCATATAGACGCCCGACGCGACTTGCTCCCGACGTGGATCGACCGGCAGTCCGACCGCATGGCGGAGGAGGAGATCCTCGAGCGTGGTTCCGAGCAACCCGAAGCGGAGCGCACGCGAGCACAGCCCGCCGATCGACCGGGCGGCGACCTCGATGATCGCGACCTTCGCCCCGTCGACGCGCACCTCGGCGTGTATCGGTCCTTCTCGGAGGCCGATGGCGTCGATGGCTCGTGCGGTGGCCGCCTCCACCTCCTCCAGCACTTCGGGATGCAGGCTCGAGGGGGTCACCAGCATCGTCTCTTCGAAGTAGGGTCCCTCCGTCTGCTCTGGCTTGTCCAACATGGCGAGCACGTTCAGGCTTCCGTCGGTGATCAATCCTTCCACGGCGACCTCAACGCCGGGTTGGTACCGCTCGACGAGGATTGGCTCGTTCGGGTTCCTTCCTGCCACGGCGAGAATCCGTCTGATGCGCTCCTCAGCCATCGGGGACTGCAACGGATGATCGACTCTGATGACTCCGGTACCCCCGGACAGCGACAGCGGCTTGAGCACGACTGGAGTTCCGACGTACTCGGTGAGTGCCACGATGTCGGTGCCAGGTGTGGAGAGTTCAAACGCTGGTTGTGGAACGTGGCCCGCCTCGAGTGCCCTGCGCAGCATCGCCTTGTTGAGGGTTGTCGCCACCGCAGGGGGTGGGTTGTGGCGTACGTTGAGGAGCTCGGCGGCGATCGCAGCCGTCATCACCGACCGGTCATCCACAGCGATGACGGCATCGATCGGGTGCCCCGTCTCAGCGATCGCGGTGGCGGATGCCCTCGGGTCGGCGAGGTCGATGCGGAGGTACCGGTCGTTCTCGATCGCAGCCGGCGCATCGGAAGCGATGATGAGGTCGAGATCCAGCGACCGTGCGGCCTCGACGAAGGCGGCGGCTCGGTACGTGCCGGATGGGATGACGATCACGGCTGTTTGCACCACCACATCTTCGCCACTTGTTCCGGCTGTGTCGCCTTGCTTACGGCCGGGGCTACGATCAGGAGCCATGGCCAACACCCTCACAATCACCGATCCGGCGCTCGCCAAGATCATCGAGATCAGGGACCAGGAGGCCGCCGACGACGAGGTGGTACTCCTCCTCGAAGTGACCGGCATGCGCGATGACGAGTTCACCTACGCGCTGAGTTTCGTGCCACGCACGCATGTGAAACGATCGTGCCGCATCGAACGTCACGGCGATCTTGGGCTCGCCCTCCGCAACGAGGATCTCGACAAGCTCGACGGGGCCACGCTCGACATGAGGGCGGGTGGCCTGGCGATGGATAATCCGAATCGCCCCGCCAGTCCCACGTTCGAGCCCGGGTCGCTCGGGACACTCGAGGGCTCGATGGCCGAACGTGTCGCCCATGTGATCGATCATCAGGTGAATCCGGCGATTGCCGCACATGGCGGTGCCGCCAGGCTGGTCGGTGTCGAAGGAACCGACGTGTACCTGCAACTCCTCGGGGGATGCCAGGGGTGCGGGCTCGCCGCGGTCACATTGAGGCAAGGGATCGAGCGGATCCTTCGCGGCTCCATCCCGGAGATTGGCCAGATCGTTGACGTGACCGATCATCAGGCAGGTGCGAACCCGTACTACGAGACTGCCGAGAAGTGATCTCGGATGGCCGCTCCTGTCACGGGGTGGTGGCCCGACACTCCTTCGAGCCTTGCCGACGAGCAGATACGCATCGCGTCGCTGGAAGCTCCGAACTGGATTCCTGAGCCGGGGGCTCGCATCGGGGCAGTGTTCGTCTGCTTCGAGCGGGGTGGCATCGGTCGCGGTGCCTCAGGAGATGGAGGCTGGGCGGCCGCAGTCGTGCGCGACGGACGCCGCACCGTGATCTCGATGGTACGTGGTGAAGCAGGTGCCGCCTACGAGCCGGGGTTGCTCGCGCTCCGAGAGGGCAGGTTGCTCGACGCCGCCGTGACCTCACTCGCCGCTCGCCCCGACGCGCTTCTCGTCGACGCGACAGGCAGGGATCATCCTCGCAGGGCGGGGTTGGCGCTCCACCTCGGGGCGTTGCTCGATCTTCCGACACTGGGTGTGACGAACCGTCCGCTGGTCGCATCAGGTCCGGAACCGGGCCTCGCCCGTTTCAGTCGTTCACCGCTGGCGATCGGAAACGAGGTGGTCGGATACCGGCTACGAACCCGCGAGGCTGCCCGTTCCCTCTGCGTGCACGCAGGCTGGCGTACCACCCCCGAGTCGGCCGTCGATGTGGTCGTGCAAGCGATTGTGAGGTTCCGCACGCCCGAACCACTCCGGAAGGCGAGAACGCTGGCACGTAGGGCGCGGGCCGGTCACTGGCGGATGGCGTCGGCGACCCGGAGTACGAAGTTCTGAACGGTGCTCTCTGCGACCCGGTGGAGGAGTGCGTCATCGAAGATCTGACCGATCGAACCGAACGGGACCGAGTAGGAACCGCTCAGCCGGATCTGCGTGATCTCGTCACCCACGTCGACCAAACGCAGTTCAGCCGTCATCATCGGAAAGAGCATCGGCGTGCCGGTCGCTTTCCATGTGATCGGGACCGCGAAGAAGCTGCTCCCGCGCTCCGGTTCGCCCGTCTCCATCACCACCGTTTTGGCGAGCAGGGGGGCGGTCCTGCCAGGGCCGACCCTGGCCCGAAGGAGCTCGCCGGTCCGGTATGCCTCATGGGCCCAACCACCTAGCTCGGCGAGCACCGGCTCGAGACGCCGCACCGCGACCTCGAACGGTTCCGGTATCTGCGACAGATAGGTGACAAACACCGAAGCAGTCTGTCATACCATCCGGGGGTACCGCCAGGGCCGAACGTCACATACGCGAAGAGAGAGCCGGGAGAGGTGTGGGATCGATTGGGGTCGGTTCACTCCCGGCTCTCTCGGGTCGGCGGTTGGTGGTGTTCGCCGAACCCGCTTCAACACACATCGTGGGGGATATGACTCATGCAGTCCAGGGGCGAAAGGCCCTTTTCGGGCCGCGCGTCGTCCCCGGGGTACAGTTCGCCCATCGACGCGGAGGACCAATGAGGGAATCGACCTTCCCCGGCAGCGAGGGCAGTGTCCACTACCGAGTGTGGGATGCATCGGATCGACCGCGCCGGGTCGTGCTCATCGTGCACGGATACGCAGAGCACGGCGGACGGTACGCACACGTCGCACATGCGCTCGCCGAACTCGGTGCAGCCGTATACGCACCCGACCATATCGGACATGGACGCACGGACGGCGAACGCGCGCTGATCCGCGACTTCGAACGCGTTGTCGATGATCTCGAGCAGGTATCGCGCATTGCCGTCCAGGAACAAGGTGACGTGCCACTCGTCGTCGCCGGTCACTCGATGGGAGGGCTCCTGAGCGCGCGCTTCGCGGAGCGCAACCCGGACGCGGTCGCCGGCCTCGCGTTCATGGGGGCGGTGATCGGTGACTGGGACTGGGCACGCAGGGCACTCGACGATTCATCGCTGATGGAATCGCCGTCGGATGTCGCGGGTATGTCCACCGTCCAGGAAGCGCAGCAGTCCTACGCGGAGGACCCCCTCGTCTACCACGGCCTCTACAAGCGTCCACTCCTGGTGGCCGAGGTCGCAGCACTCGACCGCTTCAACGCCGAGCTGGACCGGTTGACCATGCCGATCTTGTTCATGCACGGCATCGACGATCCGTTCGTGCCATACCAGACTTCGATGAACGCCGTATTGCGGATGCCGTCCGATGACGTCACGATTCGGCTGTTCAAGGGGGACAGGCACGAACTCGTCAACGAACGGGATCGCGGAGAGGTCATCTCCGAGCTGGCCCGATTTGCCGCGCGGTTCGGCTAGTCCATTCGTCCCTCGAGGTGAAAGGGCCGCAGGAGACGATCCGTCAGGCCGGGTGCGAGCGCACCGACCCATGCGTAGAGACGCCCTCGCAGGGCCGGTACGTACACCTCCGGCCGCGGACGTCGAATCGCGGATACGACCGCCTTTGCCACCCCTTCCGCCGGACCCTTTCGCTGGACCGACGGCACATGAAGACGTTCAATCAGCGCGGTGTCGATCCGGCCGGGGTGGATTCCGGTGACGGTGATGCCTCTCGATGCGAACTCCTGGCGAGCGACACTGGCGAAACCGGTCAGGGCGTGCTTCGCCGACGCGTAGGCGCCTTCGAATGGCACACCCCGCTTGCCTTCCAATGAGTTGATGAAGATGAACTGCCCGCCGGAACCCATGTGGGGGAGTGCTGCGAGGGTCAACGACACATTTGCCAGGTAGTCGATCCGCATGATCTCCTCCCAGAGGTCGAGGGGGGTGTCATCGATTGCGCCGTGATGCCAGATGCCGGCGTTCCCGACCACCACGTCGATATGGTCCCATCGATCGACGGTTGTCCTGACCAGGCGCCGGATCTGATCGTCGTCGGCAACGTCGGTCGGTACGACGAGCGTCTCGCCACCCACTCCATCGACGTCTCGCGTGACGTCATGGAGGAGCGCTTCTCGTCGGGCCGCAAGCGCGATTCGAGCACCATGGCGACCCAGCGCGAGCGCCGTCGCGCGGCCGATGCCCGAGGACGCTCCGGTGAGGATGACGACCCGTCTGGACAGGACCATTCGGCGAGTCTAGGTGCGAAGTTTTCCGCGTGTCTGGGCGACGCTTGCACCTATCCTGCTTGGGAGGAGGGACAATGGACGCCAGGCAGTACACGACCAGTGAAGCCACCTACGGGGCCTACGCCACGCATATCGCGCCGGGCAAGGTGGCGTTGTTTCGGCAACTCGACATGCACCTCGTCATGGGTGACAGGGAAGGCGCCATCTTCGCGGATGCTTTCACGGGCGATCGCTTCTACAACTGCCACTGCAATGGTGGTGTCTTCAACCTCGGCCACCGCAACGCCACGGTGCTCAACGCGGTCCACGAGGCGCTCGATCTGGTCGATATCGGCAATCACCATCTCGTGTCGGGTCTCCGAGCGAGTCTCGCAGAACGGCTCAGCGCGACAACACATGACGAGTTGCCGGGGGTGATTTTCGGTGTCGGCGGTGGCGAGGCGATGGATCTCGCCCTCAAGGCAGCACGTGGTGTCACGGGACGTCAAGGCATCGTGTCTGCGAAGGGTGGCTACCACGGTCACACGGGTCTCGCCGTCGCCGCCGGGGATCCGGAGTACCGGGCACCGTTCGGTCCGAATCTGCCCGACTTCGTACAGGTTCCCTTCGACGACCTGGACGCTCTCGACGCCGCGGTCGGCGATACCACGGCCGCCGTACTCCTCGAACCCGTCCCGGCGACGCTAGGCATGCCGATCGCGTCGGACGGATACTTCCGATCGGTAGCCGAGATCGTTCGCCGTGCAGGTGCGCTTCTGGTCATGGACGAGGTACAGACCGGTCTCGGAAGGACAGGATCCATGTGGTGCTACCAGCAGCTCGATGTCGTTCCCGACATCCTCGTCACCGGCAAAGGACTGAGCGGAGGCATCTACCCGATCAGCGCCACGATGATGACACGAGAGGTGCTGTCCTTCTTCGAACCGCTGCCGTTTGTGCATCTGTCGACGTATGGCGGGGCCGAACCTGGGTGCGCTGCAGCACTCGCCGTGCTCGACGCCGTCGAGGAACCGGGGTTCCTCGAGCGTGTTCGCGACCTGGGGGAGCGCTTCGAGGCGGGACTCTCGGACCTACCCTTCACTCTGCGGCGCAGAGGTCTGATGATGGGACTCGCGTTCGGAGCCCCTGAGGCCGGTGTGATGGCGGCGAAGATGCTGTACGACGTGGGGGTGTTCGTCGTATGGGCCGAGAACGACCGTTCCGTCGCTCAGTTCCTCCCGCCGCTGATCCTGACCGACGAAGAGGCGGACGACATCATCGACCGAGTGCGCAAGGCGTTTGCGTGAAGCCGGTTCGTATCGACGACCTGGATCTCCTGGAAGCTCGGTTCCAACGGGCGTTCGGGGCCGGTACCCACGACGGCCTCGACGTCATCGGGTACGGCGAGATCACGAGTGTCGTCGCGTGGCGAGGCCCTGACGGTCCGATCGCCGTCAAGCGTTTGCCGGCATTTCGCGCGGGTGAGGGTGTGGATGCATACCTCTCGTTGCTGAACGACTATCTCAGAGGCCTACGGGGAGCCGGAATAGATGTCGTTCCCACCACCACGGAGCGTCTCGTGCTCGACGGAGGCGACGTCGCCGTGTACCTCCTCCAACCGATGATCGATGGGACACTCCTCGGACATCGGTACCTTCGTACCGCTGCGGACAGCGACGCGGCGGCACTTCTCGAGAGGATCTTCGATGCGGTTGAGTCTGCCATCGGATCGGGTATCGGCTTCGATGCCCAGATCTCCAACTGGGCGCTCATCGACGACTCGGTTGTGTACTTCGATGTGACAACGCCACTGCTTCGTGACGAACGCGGGCGCGACCGTCTCGACACCGAGATCTTCCTCGCCTCGCTTCCGTGGCCTCTCCGAGGTGTGGTGCGGCGGTTCATGGTTCGGGGCATCATCGATGAATACTTCGATGTTCGGACCACGATCCTCAACCTCCTCGCCCAGCTCTACAAGGAGCGTCTCGCTGAACGCTTGCCACTCGCTCTCGAACGGGCCAACGCTCGCTTGAAGCGGCCGTTCTCCCCCGAAGAGGTCCGTCGCTATTACGCGAAGGATGCCCGTCTGTGGGAGTTCCTCCAGCGACTCCGCAGAGTCGATCGATGGTGGCATCTCCGAGTACTGCACCGTGCCTATTCCTTCCTATTGCCGGGTAGAGTCGAGAGGTGACCAGTCGGGTACGGTCGTGAAGCGGCAAGCCTTTGCCGTGCTGGCCGTCGGGGTGGTGATGGTGGCCGGATGCAGCAGCTCGTCCACGATCTCTTCAGTCCCCACGAGCGCCGCTGCGACTCCGACAACCGGCCAGAGCACGACCACCCTCTCCACCAACGCACCACTCTCTTCGACATCAACGACCACCGCGCCACCTCCTTCGACCCCAACGACCACCCGCGCGGTCGCGGCTCCGCGTCCCACCGTCACGATCGCCCTCGCGGGGGACGTCATGCTCGGGCGGGGGCTGCGACGGATCGTCGACGCCGACCCCGGCGGCATCTTCGAGGATGTTCGATTCATGCTGTCGGACGTGGATCTCGCCGGCGCAAACATGGAGTCACCACTCACGGACCGCCCCCACATCGCGACGAATCCATACGCTCTCGAGGCCCCACCGGAGTCGGCCGGCATCCTCTCCGCAGCCGGGTTCGATGTACTGACCGTCGCCAACAACCACGCCGGTGACGCAGGGAGGGCGTCTGTGGTGGACAGCGTCGAGGCGATCGACGGCGCGGCGATGACGGCGGTCGGGGGCGGATCCGATCTGGAGGAGGCCCGCCGACCCGCCGTGTTCCACGTGCGGGAGCTTCGAGTCGGGTTCCTCGCGTACGATGCCACCGGTGCTGGAACGGTGGCGACCGAGACTCGACCGGGGGTCGCCCGCTGGAACGCCGAGCAGGCTCGTCTCGCGGTCACCGCTCTCCGCTCCGACGTCGATGTGCTGATCGTCGCACTGCACGGCGGTGTCGAGTACCGGACGTGGACGGACCCATACATGGCCACTCTCGCCGAGAAGCTTCACGAGTGGGGCGTGGACGTCGTGTGGGGGAGCGGACCGCACGTCGTGCAGCCGGTCTATGTCATCGATGGGGGTCGGCCAACGGTGGTCGCCACCAGCCTCGGCAATCTCATCTTCGATCAAGGAGACACGGCAACGAAGGCCGGGGCCGTGCTCGAGGTTCTCGCCGATGCCGACGGCGCCGTTGCCTACCGAGTCGCCGCCGTCGATCACCACGACCGGAGGGTGCATTTCGACGAGTGGCAGGCACCCAGGGGAGACGCGGCGATGGTGGGGACGGACTGGTGGTCGCTCGCCCGACCTTACCGGCTGACAGGATCGGACGGCGTCGCGGATCTCGAGGGGTTCCGGTATGGGGAGGTCGTCGATGCGTCTCGCGGGGACGTCGATCTCGACGGGCAAGCCGAGATAGTCGTCGCGTTCACGAGGCCATACCAGGAGAACCCGGTGAACTCGCTGTTTCCTGACGAGCCATGGATGGACGCGACCGGTCAGAGCGCCCATGTTGGAGTGTTCGGGGCGACAGACCTGCGACCTGAGTGGATCGCGGGGACGCTCTTTCGACCGGTCATCAGGATCGTGGCGTGCGACGGTAGCCTTGCGATCGAGTACGCCCCGGAGGACGACACGCCTGCTTTCGGCGGGTGGCGATGGAGAGGGTTTGGCTTCACTGTGACAACGCCGCTCGAAAGAGATGCAACGCTCGGATGTGCAGACATCGACGGCGACGGCGCGACCGATCCGGTGTTGGGAGTTCCATGAAGCGCAACGTACGCATCGCACTGGTGGTAACGGCGATCGTGGCCGGCTGCACGACTACTTCGAATACGACGACGTCAACGACCGCTTCGAGCACAACGACCACAGCGTCGGCGACGAGCACCACCACCACAACGACGACGAGAACAAGTACCACCACCACCACCACCACCGTCCCGGCAGTCGTCGCAGCAGCCCGGCAGCCGCGCGAGCTTGCGCCCTTCGCGGCGTTCAAGCTCACACCCATCTCGGACTCGGGCACGTATGAGGGGCCCGAATGGCCGACGACGCTCGACGATGTGGTCGTCCCACCCGACGCCGTGTATCTGCTCCAAGATCAAGGCGTGAAGGACGCGTTGCTGGCCAGAGGGTTCGTTGTCACGCCCGGGTACTGGTCCCTTTTTCAGGATGTGTACGGACTCGCGCTGTACGACAACCACGCGATGTTCGTGACGACCGACGTCGCCTACCACATGCTCCATCTGGCGTTCTCCAAGGTGCTGCGAGACACTGAGCAGGACGCGATGCTGCCGGTCCTCGAGCGGCTGGTATCCCGTGGGCTCGAAGCCGCCCGGGCCCAGGAGGCCTCGTATCGAGGCACCGCACTCGAGGACATGGCCGCTCGCGTTACCCAGCTGTTCGAGGCCGCGGGCGCACTGCTCGGCATGGATGTCGGCCCGATCGGGCAACTTGCTCGCGCGGAGGTCGACCTCGCGAACGAAGCCGCGCAGTTCACGACTTCACCACTCACGGGATTCACGGGGTGCGAACCGACAGAGTCGCCCAGGGGCTGTGTCGACTTCAGCCTCTTCAAACCGAGAGGTCACTACACCCGCAACGCCGACCTCGAGCGCTACTTCAAGGCGATGTCGCTCCTCGGCCAAGAAGGCGCATCGTTCATCGCGTCGGAACACGACGGCGTCGTCACGGTCGACGCCGCGTCGATGCAGTTCGCCTTGCTCCTGTCGCGAGCGATGGACGACACCACGACCGAGCGCGACTGGGAGTCGATCTACGAACCCACCGCTTTCATGGTCGGGCTCGCCGACGATTACACGCCGTACGAGGTTTCGGTCCTCGACACGGGGGGCGATGTTGGTGATCCCGCCTATCTCCAACAGGTCGGTGAAGCCCTCCTCGCCAGCCGTTCGGTGGGCGTCAATCCCGAGGCCGCATCTGTGCGGGTCATGGGCGCCCGTTTCGTCATCGACTCGTTCGTTCTCGATCAGCTTGCGTGGCCGAACGTGGGTGAGGAGCCACCCGGGAAACGGCGTGTGTACATGTCGCCACTGGATCTCGCCGCGGCGATGGGCTCGAACCTCGCACTCGGCATTCAGCACGAGGCCGGTGAGGACCTCTACCTGCACTACGACAGCCAGATGGATGCCATGCGCACGACGATGTCGTCGCGCACCGAATCTGACTGGGCCGCAACCGTCTACGACGCGTGGCTCGCGTCGCTCGAGCCGGTCTGGCGGGAGCACGGGGATGCCTACCCACCGTTCATGCGAACGGACGAGTGGACGGCCAAAGACCTCAACACGGGGCTCGGCTCCTACACCGAGCTGAAACACGACACGATCCTCTATGCCAAGCAGGCAGTGGCGGCGGAGGGCGGAGGCGAATGGAGTGACGTGCCGCCACGACACTGGGTTGAGCCGGAGCCGGCAGCGTTCGCCCGAATCTCCGAGGTCGCATCGCTTCTCCAGGAAGGACTCGACAGCCGTGGTCTCCTCGAGGATTCCAGCAATGCGCTCCTGACAGACCTTCAGGCATTCGTCGACAGGCTCGAACGAATCGCCCGCGACGAGCTGGAAGGAAAAGCGATCTCGGGTACCGACAATGACTGGCTCGGCCAGGTAGGGAGCATCCTGGAAGGGCTCTGGTATCAGTCGGCGGACACCGACCCCAACACCGGCGCGGTTGCGACAGCCGATGTGAAGGATGCGCTCGTTGCGGACATCGCGAGAACGACCTCCCAGATCCTCGAACTCGGAACTGGATCGATCGATGAGATGCTCGTGCTGGTACCCAACGACAGTGGACGGTTCCAGGTCGCCATCGGCGGTGTCTACTCGTACTACGAGTTCTGGCGGGATGAGAAGGACGGGCGACTCACCGACGAGGAATGGTGGGACCTCCTTGCGTCTGATACCAAGCCCGATCGGCTTGCTCCGATGACGTTCCCGAGTCCGGAGGGTGGGACGAGGGAGCGCCCGGCATGGCAGTCCCAGTTCATCGTTCCGTAGCTGCGAACCGGAAAGGTTTCACAACGCGGTCCAAACGGGGTACGGTGGTTGTGCGGCTGACCGTCCGGTCGGCTCCCCTTCATCCGCACCCGCTATACCCGTTGCCCCAGCGGGGGGTGCGGTGAGCCTCCCAGCCCCGGACGGTTGCCGCAACGAGCCGGTAGCCTTGCCCGCGATGTTCATCTGTCAGCGATGCGGCTCCTCATTCGAGGTGCCGCGACGCGTCCTCGATCGCTACCCGGGATGGACCCCGAAGCTCTGCCTCGACTGCCGGAATGCAGACGCCGACTCTGGGCCATCCGAACAACGGAACCGGGGGATCGACGAGGATCCGAGTTCAGGGGTGTTCACGGATGGAAGCGCGTCCCCGAACCCTGGTCCGGGAGGGTGGGGTGCCGTCTACGTGGTGGACGACGAGATCGTCGCCGAAGCGCACGGCCACGATCCGCACACGACGAACAACCGCATGGAGTTCACCGCCCTGCTCGCCGCACTCGACCTCGTCCCTGAGGGCACCGAAGCGGTCGTTCACTCCGACTCGAACCTCGCCGTGCGAACGATCAACGAGTGGGCGTCGGGGTGGGAGAAGCGAGGGTGGCGGCGTAAGACAGGGGAGGTGGAGAACCTCGACCTGGTCCGGGCCGTCTACGAGAATTGGCGACCGGAACTGCGCCTGACCTGGATCAAGGGCCATGCCGGGCATCGATGGAACGAGTACGCGGACGAGCTGGCGAACCGGTGGCGCGATTGAACCTCGCTACTCGTCTGGAAACGTGACATCGACCTCGTCCCGAATCCGGTCGAGGATCTCCATCACCGCGAGGGTGTCGTCGAGCGGCCTCTTGGGGCTCTCCGTGAGTCCCTCACGAACACACCGGTGGACCTCGTCAACCTCGAATCGATAATCGGAACCTGCCGGACGGGTCCTGATCGTCTCGTCGATCTGTCCCCCACGCTCGATGGTCAGCATCGGCGAGTGATGAAACGGTGCATGAAGCCTGATACGTCCCTCGGTTCCCGAGACGGTCGCCTCGATGCCGGCATCCGACACGAACGAGGTGCTGAGCGTCGACAGACCTTTGGGGTGTCGGAGGACGATCCCCGCCTGGAGGTCGACGCCGGCGTCCGACCGTTCCACCTTCGCCGAGACGTCACCGGGAATGCCCAGCACCATCGTCGCCAGGGTCACGACGTAGACGCCGAGGTCGAGGATCGTCCCGCCGCCGAGTGTCGGATCGAAGAGCCGGTTGCTGGGATGCGAAGCCGCCAAGAACCCGAAATCGGCGCGAACGGATCGCACCTCGCCGATACGTCCCGAGGCGAGCAGTTCCAGCAGACGTTCTGTCGCAGGATGAAATCGCATCCACATCGCCTCCATGAGAAACACGCCGCGCGCACGCGCCCTCGTGATCATCTCGCCTGCCTGGTGTGCGTTGAGGGCGATTGGCTTCTCGCACAGAACCGGGGTGCCGGCTTCGATCGACGCGAGCGCATGAGCGAGGTGGGCGTCGTTCGTCGACGCCACGTACACGACGTCGACATCCGGGTCGTGAGCCACCGCCTCGTGGCTGCCGTACCGGTGTTGGATGCCGTAGCGGTCGCCGAACGCTTCAGCCCGCCGGGATGATGCAGAACCGATGGCCAACACCTCACCGCCAGCTTCGCGTATGGCCTCGACCAGCTGGACCGCGATGCGTCCCGCGCCCATGATGCCCCACCGTGTCATGGTCGAGACGATAGCCTCGGTCCACCCGGTACAGTGAGCGCATGGAGCCGTTCGTCGCCGTCACCATCCCGATGCTCGGCGATGCTCGTTTGAAGAACTGGGCGAAGGTCGTCGAACGGGTGGACGAATCGAAGGGTTCTGGGTGGGCGTACGAGGGTTCGTTCATCGCGACCGGAGGCGTCCAGGACGTTCCTGTCGGTTCGGTCATCTTGCTGTATGGGGAGAAGGGGTCGCGCGGGAGCCCCCAATCACACGCGCAGGTCTTCATCGCGAACGCCGACGGCACGCTCTCGAGACGGGCGTCCGCATCGGGTCAGGCGTGGGCGAGAACGCTGCGTGACGAGGTTGCGGAACTGCTCGCAGACGACGAACCGACCACGCTGCTCCAATGGTCACCTGAGCTGATGCGCTACGAAGACGAGGCCTTGCTGTCCGAACTGCGGCGGCGCAAGGTCGAAAGAGAGGAGAGGGCATGAAGAAGCTTCTGAAGGGTCTGTTCTGGTTCATCCTCGCCAACGCCACCCTGAAGGCGGTCGCCACCGTGGCGACCGCGCTCATCGGAGAAGACGCGGTCGAGGACTCCGATGACTTCCAGCTCGTCGCATTGATGGACGGCCGGACGTACGAGAGCGTCTCGGACCGGCTCCGATCGGGGCGTGTGATCGCGGTCATGGGCGGTGTCGATGTGGACTTGCGTCAGGCGGTGCTGGATCCTGAAGGGGCGAGGCTCGACATAACGATCGTTGCCGGCGGCGTCAGGGTGCTCGCCTGCAAGAGCTGGAGGGTGGAGGTCGACCAGTCGGTCGCCGGCGGCGCCGTTCAGATCGAGACGCCCGACCCGGAGACCCTGCCTGACGGCGCCCCGATCCTGCATGTGCACGCGA